>CBDTVN010000011.1:0-42473 GCA_965364195.1 uncultured Sulfitobacter sp.
GATTAGAGTGTTGCGTCGACCAGTTGAAACCGCCGTCGAAAGGGAGGTCGCCCCAAAGGCGCTATAAATACGAAACTGCATGCAGTGACTGACACGATTGGGCGGCCTATCCGGTTGTTCATGGCTGCTGGGCAGGTCAGTGGCTATACTGGCGCACGTGCTCTCGTGAGTAGCCTTCCAGCAACAGACTGGCTGCTCGGGGATCGCGGGTATGATGCCGACTTGTCCCGCGAGGACCCTGTAAATACGGGGATACACGATATCGCCAAGACGCCTCTCGACCCTACAGACGCCGCGCAATCGCTGCACTTCCACGTTCTTGCCGCTATCGGTCAATTCGAGAAGGACCGCTTTGCCGAACGCCGCGCGGTGGGCATCGCCAAGGCGAAGGCGGAAGGGAAGTATATCTTCCACGGCGTCCTAAGCTATGCAGAAGGGACGGCGAACACGTCCGGCGGAATACCCGCAACCCTACACCTAATGAGGCTGTGATTCCGCTATCCGGTGGGCGAAGGGTCCCGGTAGAAATGAACGACACTGGAAAGGGTCACGCGTCTAGTGTGGTCTTCGAAGGTGGAATCAGTGTCACGGTTGAAGGCGGCAACGTCGGTGACGATCCTCAGGCCTTAGCGGAATCCATTGCAGAGAGCATCGACTCCAAGATCGAAGCCAAAATGATTGAACAGCAGCGCTACGGTGGAATGTTCAACCCGCGCGGCGGCTAATCTACGCCCCTTCCCTGTCTGCTACAGAAAACACCCTATCTGCTACAGTGCGCCGCGTAACTGTAGCAGAACTGTAGCAGTAGCAGGGAATAACGGGTCCCCGACTTGTTCGTTTTTCTGAGATTTATGAGTGTTTTCAGGGTGGTGCGGGTGAGAGGACTCGAACCTCCACGCATTGCTGCGTCAGAACCTAAATCTGGTGCGTCTACCAATTCCGCCACACCCGCACAGGCCGCCATTTTCGTGGTAAAAGCGGTCTGCGACGTCCCTAGCAAACCACAATGATCATGGCGAGCAAAAAAACACGAGACAATAACATTTTCTTGTCATATTGTTAATGCAACCTGAGGTAGGTTAGACAATAGAGAGTAACGCCATGAAACCGAAAACGGTCGGGCGCATAGGTGGAAAGAATCCACAAGCGCGCAAATACGCGCCTTACGCATTCCGCGATACAGGGCTGCTGCAAGGTACCAAGATACTGACACTTGAGGGCGAAATGCCCGTTGAGTTTGTGAGCATTGGCGATAAAGTCATTACACGCGACAGCGGCATCGCCCGCGTTGAGCATATCCAGCGGACGACACGCATGGTGCATACCATTGCTGTTGCGGCCGGGTCGCTGGGCCACACACGCCCTGAGCGTGATGCCATTCTGGCAGGTGACCAGATGTGCCTGATCCGCGATTGGCGCGCCAAAGCGATCTTCAGCGCTGACCGCGCCCTTGTTGCCGCGCGTACATTGATTGACGGTGAATTCATTCGCGATCTGGGCATGCAGGAACAAACTTTGATCCAGATTTTCTGTGACGGACCTCATATCCTCTACGCAGACGGCCTTGAGATCAGTACAGCAGACGGCGCACGTGCTCGCGGACAGATACTGCACGCAGCGTAAAATCGCAGCTTCTTACCTAACCATGAAACCCCGGATATATCCGGGGTTTTAGCAGTTGCTCATGCGGGATGCCTGCATCCGCCCCTTCAAAATCACTGGAGATGCTTCGCCATATTAGCGTGAAAGCGGTACGTCGGCGTGCGATAAATCTAGCTAATCACGGCGATTCACTTTTGCTCAAAAATTAGGCGCAGCGCCAAAAAAAAGGTCAGATCGTACGAAATCGGTATCCGCCCTCCACCCCTTTTCCCGAAGCCGGTGGATTCCCAACCCTTACGATGGAATGAAAGGCGTCGAAGTAGGCTGTTGGGAGGCACACCGGTGAAAAAGATCGAGGCGATCATCAAACCATTCAAGCTCGACGAGGTGAAGGAAGCCCTTCAGGACGTCGGCGTTCAGGGTCTATCTGTGATCGAAGTCAAGGGCTTTGGCCGCCAGAAAGGCCATACGGAGTTGTATCGCGGCGCTGAGTACGTTGTAGATTTTCTACCCAAGGTCAAAGTCGAAATTGTTCTGGACGATGATCAGGTAGACGGCGCCATTGAGGCCATCGTCAACGCAGCAAAGACAGAGAAAATCGGCGACGGCAAAATTTTTGTCTCGCCCATTGAGCAAACCATTCGTATCCGCACCGGCGAAACCGGTTCAGACGCGCTTTAACACCAAACAACCACGATAAGATATTAGTAAAAGGACATCGCCATGAGCGCCAATGCAGACCTGATCAAACGCATCAAAGACGAGGACATCGAATACGTCGATATCCGCTTCACCGACACACGCGGCAAAGTGCAGCATGTGACGCTGGTGAATGATCTCGTGGACGAGGACTTCCTCGAAGAAGGCTTTATGTTTGACGGCTCGTCCATCGCCGGTTGGAAGTCTATTGAAGCCTCCGACATGAAACTGATGCCGGACGTATCAACTGCTTATGTCGATCCCTTCTATGCCGAGAAAACGATCTGCATCCACTGCTCGATTGTTGAGCCGGACACAGGCGAAGCCTATGAGCGTGATCCGCGTGGCACGGCGCAAAAAGCCGAAGCATACCTCAAGTCCTCCGGCATTGGCGATGTTGCCTATTTTGGTCCAGAGGCCGAGTTCTTCCTCTTTGATGATGTGAAATATTCCAACAGCATTAACAAAGTATCCTATGAAGTGGACGCGTCAGACGGATCGTGGAACACGGACACCGACTATGAGATGGGCAACATGGGTCACCGCCCAGGCCTCAAGGGGGGTTACTTCCCCGTCAATCCCATCGACGAAGCACACGACCTGCGGGGCGAGATGCTCTCCACCATGAAGCGCCTCGGCATGAAAGTGGACAAGCACCACCACGAAGTGGCGTCCTGTCAGCACGAACTAGGCTTGATTTTTGGTTCTTTGACCGAGCAAGCGGACGAACTGCAAAAGTTCAAATACGTGATCCATAACGTGGCCCATGCCTACGGCAAGTCCGCTACCTTCATGCCAAAGCCGATTTATGGTGATAACGGCTCCGGCATGCACGTGAACATGTCGATTTGGAAAGATGGCAAGCCACTGTTTGCAGGTGACAAATACGCTGATCTATCTCAAGAAGCGCTGTACTTCATCGGTGGTATCCTGACCCACGCCAAGTCGCTCAACGCCTTCACCAACCCGGCGACCAACAGTTACAAGCGCTTGATCCCGGGTTTCGAAGCCCCTGTTCTGCGCGCTTATTCCGCGCGCAACCGCTCAGGCTGTGTGCGTATTCCGTGGACAGAATCTCCCAAGGCAAAGCGCGTAGAGGCCCGTTTCCCTGATCCGGCGGCAAACCCCTACCTGTGCTTCGCAGCCCTCCTGATGGCAGGCCTTGACGGCATCAAAAACAAGATTGATCCCGGCGAAGCCATGGACAAGAACCTCTATGACCTGCCCGCAGAAGAGCTGGCCGGTATCCCAACTGTTTGCGGTAGCTTGCGTGAGGCGCTCGAAGAGCTGGAAAAAGACATGGACTATCTGCTGGCCGGTGACGTGTTCACCCGCGACCAGATTGAGGGCTACGTCGGCCTGAAAATGGAAGAGGTGCACACCTATGAGCACACGCCACACCCTGTCGAATTCGGCATGTACTACAGCTGCTAAGCTACGTAACTTGATGTAATACCTTTGAAAGGCGCTCTGTTTCAGGGCGCCTTTTTTCATATCTACGCACTTTAGAGTGATCGCGTCGACCATCCAGCATCACACAGCTGATCTCCTCCCCCACTGCTTTCCGCTCATTTGGGCAGCCGCGCACCACGAGAAGCTTTGCAACGGGGTTAAGGTTGGCTATTCTGTCGCGAACCAACCTCAGAGGTATCGATAAATGCGCTCCATCAAGACATTCTCCATCTCCTTAGCCCTGTGCGCCACGCTGGCGGCACCTGCAATTGCGGCGCAATGCGGCAATACCGCAAACGGCTTTGACCAGTGGAAGGCGGCATTTGCCGGTGAAGCGCAGAAAGCGGGCGTTGGCCAACGCGGCCTGAACGCGCTGGCAAATGCGCAATACTCGAATGCGACGATCAAAGCAGACCGCAACCAGAAATCATTCAAGTACACCCTCGATAAATTCATGCAGGTGCGCGGTGCCGATACAATCGTGAACCAAGGCAAAAAGCGCAAAGCACGCAACGCAGGGTTCTACAGCTCGCTTGAGAGTCAATATGGTGTGCCCGCAGGTGTGCTGATTGCGATCCACGGCATGGAAACAGGCTTTGGCGGGTTCATGGGTAGCACCCGCGTTGTCTCTGCGATCACAACGCTGGCCTATGATTGCCGCCGCTCTGATTTCTTTGTTCCCCATGCCATCGGCGCCCTGCTGTTGGTTGATCAGGGGACTATCGATGGCAATACCAAAGGCGCCGCACACGGCGAACTGGGCCACACCCAGTTCCTTCCCGGCAACGCAAAACGCTACGGTGTAGACGGTAACGGCGACGGGCGCGTGGACCTTTACAACCAGACCGATGCGATGGCTTCCACGGCCAACTTCCTGCGTAAAAAAGGCTGGAAGCCCGGTCAAGGATACCAGCAGGGCCAGCCCAACTTCAACGTGGTCAAGCAGTGGAATGCGGCGACTGTTTACCAACAGGCGATTGCGATCATGGGTGCCAAGATCGACGGCTAAGCCAAGCCACATAGCACCAAAATGTCACAGCCCCCGATGCCTCACGGTGTCGGGGGCTTGTCTTTGCGCGGCACCCTTCCTAATTGGGGTGCAAGGGTCAGGCCCCTGCCGTCCGCAAACTGGTGAAGTCCTGTACAACAAAATTACGTCCTCAACCACACCGATACGTGGAAAGATGGCAACGCGGACCCCTCTGACGCCACGCATTTGGAGTGATGGACAATGACACAAATACCTTCCCGCGATGTGCTCAAGGCACAAGCAAAACGCCTGCGCGCCGATCTGGGCGATAAAGGCACTGATATGACCCATGCCGCAGCGCTTGAGACTGTGGCCCACCAGTGGGGCATGCGCGATTGGAACACACTCGCCGCCAAGGCAGACGTGAGCGCGGTGCAGTGGTATCCGGGCCAACGCGCCTCGGGCCGCTATCTGGGGCATCCGTTTACAGGCATGATCAAGGCGTCACGGCTGGCTTCTTCCGGTTTCTGGTCGCTCACCGTGCGGTTAGACACGCCTGTGGATGTGGTGGAATCTGAACATTTCACCTCTCTGCGCCAGCAGATCAATGTGACTGTGAATGCGCAGGGCGAGTCCCCGCAAAAGACCTCGAACGGGCAACCGCATATGATTGTCGGGCCTGAATGAGCCAAGCACGTCCGGCAGGGTGACCTGTCGGGCGCGTCTTTAGGTGGCGACCACGTATGTGTGGATGGAGAAGACGACCACATCGCTCACTGGCATGCGCACAACGCATTGACGCTCAGATCTGATATAGGGCGCGGCCCTTTCTGTAGGCTTGATCCTGCGCGGTATCTTGGCGGAGCGGGGCTGATGTAGTTCGGGATCATCGTACCACAGCCTGTTGAACCGCCACAGCGGCCTCCCGACCCGCACACCGTCAAACAAGCGCTGAACACGGCGCGCGAGATTGTCATCATATTCCTCGACAGGCGCATGTATCCCGACGAGCGGCCTGCCCGCCTTTTCGGCCAAGCGCCAACTGGCTGGAAAGCATAGAACCGCCCCCACCAGCACATGCTCATCGCCTTGTTTTTGCAGGAGGCAGATGTCTTCCTGCACCAACTCCCCCAGCGTCAGCAGTGGCGCCTCGCGGTTAATCATGACGCTGCGCCCATCGGGGCATCGAACCGTTCGGTCAGAAACCTCAAACCCAAGTGCGGGCAACAGGCACAGTGTCTGCGCCAGAACTTCTTGCGCTGCGTCTAACGCCGTGGGATCCATCCAAAGCACATCGTCGCGCTGATCTCGTAGCAGTGCCAACCGCCGCTGCATCTGCGCGCCGTAGGCCTCATCCACGCGCAACCAGCCCTGCGGTTCTGCGGGTGCCATACCGGGCAATCCGGTCTCGCCCGTCATCTCGGACGGCAGTGCATCTTGTAAAATCTCACTCATCCCTCCTCATACAATGGTCAAGCGCCAGAGGCAAAAGCGACATTCACTGATGTCGCAGATCACCATGCACCCTGTCATTTTTGCGCCACGCTATAGACACAGGGAGGCCGAGAGATGAACCAGCATTACCGCGAGACGCGCAAGATTGACCCCACAAAGGGAGCCACCCTGCCCGATGGCTCTCCCAATGATGCCGACCGCGTTGAGATCGGCCCGACCCAGCTTGCCTTTCGTGAGTGGGAGGCTGCGGGGCTGATCGTGCCCAACCTCGCCAAGATGCGCCGTTATCGTTGGGAGCGGCTGACGCGGCATGTGGTGGAGCGGGGGTATGGTGGGCTTTTGATGTTCGATCCGCTTAACATCAGGTATGCGACCGACAGCACCAATATGCAGCTCTGGAACACGCATAATCCTTTCCGCGCCGTTCTGCTCTGTGCCGATGGCTATATGGTAATGTGGGATTACAAAAACTCGCCTTTCCTCAGTGAATTCAATCCACTGGTGCGCGAGCAGCGCTCTGGTGCGGATCTCTTCTACTTTGATCGTGGCGACAAGGTCGGTGTGGCCGCCGATGTGCTAGCCGGTGAAGTGCGTGATCTCATCCATGAGCACGCCGGCGGCGAGATGCGCATCGGCGTGGACAAGGTTATGCTGCACGGCCTGCGCTCGCTGGAGCGGGCAGGCTTTGAAGTCCTGGACGGTGAGGAAGTTACCGAGAAGGCGCGCAGCGTCAAAGGTCCTGATGAAATCCTCGCCATGCGCTGTGCCAGTCACGCCTGCGAGACGTCTGTGCGCGTGATGGAGGATTTCGCGCGCCAGAATGTTCCGCTGGGCCAAACCTCGGAGGATGACATCTGGGCCGTGATGCACGCCGAGAATATACGGCGCGGCGGAGAGTGGATCGAGACGCGGTTGCTGTCGTCGGGGCCGCGCACGAATCCATGGTTTCAGGAATGTGGCCCGCGCATCACCCGAAACAACGAGATTATCAGCTTTGATACGGACCTTGTGGGCAGCTACGGCATTTGCGTGGATATCTCGCGCAGTTGGTGGATCGGCGATCAGGCCCCGCCCCCCGACATGGTCTATGCGATGCAGCACGGGGTCGAACACATCCAGCAGAATATGCAGATGCTTAAACCCGGCGTGATGATACCCGAGCTGTCGGCGAACACGCATGTGCTGGACCCGCAGTTTCAAAAGCTCAAGTACGGTTGCCTCATGCACGGTGTGGGCCTGTGCGATGAATGGCCCTTGGTCGCCTATCCCGATCACGCGGTCGAGGGCGCCTATGACTATCCGCTGGAGGCGGGGATGGTGCTCTGTGTCGAGGCGCTCGTGAGCGCTGAGGGCGGTGATTTCTCGATCAAGCTAGAGGATCAAGTGCTCATCACTGAAGACGGATTCGAAAATCTGACGCAATATCCGTTCGATCCAGCCCTCATGGGGCAATCCAAGCACTAGTCTTGTACGGAAGAGCCCTACCCTGAAGCATCAAACCAATAATCTCCTAAATCCGTATTTCTCAAGCGAACCGTGGCCAAACGGCACAACCAAAAGATATACGCCTGCGCCTGCGCATTCCGAATGCTTTGTCCCAACTATATTCGATTACAAAAGCACGAGAGCAAACTACCGCGCAGTTGCATTACTGGCCCAGCGCTTGACCCAGATCATTCGCCAAATCACCGGCATCCTCGATCCCTACAGACAGCCGCAACAGGCCTTCGGGGATGCCCGTGTGCGGCTCTATGGTGTGGCGATGCTCCACAAGGCTCTCGACCCCGCCGAGTGATGTGGCACGGTGAAAGAGCTTGAGCCGCCCAACGGCAGCGAGGGCCGCCTGCGCCTCTCCCTTCACAACAAAGGACAGCAGCGGGCCAAAGCCGCCCTTCATCTGTTGGACTGCAAGTGTATGACCCGTGTGTGTCGTCAATCCGGGATAAAGGACGGTTTCAACCGCAGGATGGTCGGACAGGTATTCCGCCAGTTTTTGCGCGTTGGACGACATCCGCTCCACCCGCAACGGCAGCGTGCGCATACCGCGCAGCAGCAGCCACGCCTCGAAGGGCCCGAGCACAGCGCCCGCCATATCGCGGTCCATGCGGATCGCCTGCCACATATCACTGCTCGCATCGCCAACGCTCAGCGCGCCTGCAAGCACATCGGAATGGCCATTTAGCCCTTTGGTGGCCGAATGCATGACGATGTCAGCGCCAAAATCCAATGCTCGTGTCAGGATGGGTGTGGCCGTTGTCATATCCGCAATCAAGGCACCTCCAACCGCATGGACCGCCTGCGCACAGGCGCTGATATCTACGATGCGCAGCCATGGGTTCGATGGTGTCTCGATCCATGCCAGTGCGGGTTGGTGCGCGACACAGGCGGCAGCAAATGCGCCGGTGTCCGATGCTTCAACCTCGATCAACGTGATGCTCCGACGGGTGCAGAAATCGCGAATCCAGGCGGTAGTGCCCCAGTAGATCTGGCTCTGCACCAGTACGGTCGCCCCAGCGGGCAAAGTGCGGAACACCGCCGCAACAGCCGCCATGCCGGAGGGAAACACCATCGCCTCCTGCGCGCCTTCAAGCTCGGCCAGAACGCCCTCAACCATCCGCCCATTGGGCGCGGCAGTGCGAGAATAGACGTTGCCCTCGACAACTGGCGCGTAATCCTCACCGCGCACAAAGGTCGTCGCGGGGTGGATCGGCGGCACCACTCCGCCCGTATCTGCATCCAAAAGGCCCCCTGCCTGCGCGGCGATCGTTGCGGGATGAAGCGTTGAGGTGGGTTTCGGGGACATAGGCGGGCTCCGCTTTGAACTGTGATATTTGGTTTTGCGTCAGGTGTAGGGCGCGCGCCGCGGCTGTGCAAACGTTCCGTCACACTGCCGTGAGCCACATGACAGCCCCTTGTACCGACCGCCGCCCTACGCCACTCTAGCTACGATCCAAGGAGAACAGCTTATGGCCACGCAGCGCATTACCTTTCCCGGCCATGACGGCTCGCAATTGTCGGCACGGCTTGATCTGCCCACGGGTCCGCATCTGGCAACGGCGCTATTTGCCCACTGTTTTACCTGCGGCAAGGACATTCCCGCCGCACGCCGTGTCGCTGCGCGTTTGGCTGCTATGGGCATCGCGGTGCTGCGGTTTGATTTCACCGGATTGGGCCATTCAGAGGGGGAATTTCAAAACACTTCCTTTTCCAGCAATGTCGATGATCTGATCGCCGCCGCCACATGGTGTGCGCAGCAAGGTATGCCGCCAAGCCTGCTCATCGGCCACTCCTTGGGCGGAGCTGCCGTGATCAAGGCGGCAAGTATGCTTGACGGGATCAAAGCCGTGGCAACCATTGGGGCGCCGTTTGACCCTGCGCATGTGACCCACCACTTCGCCGATGCCCTGCCCGCGATTGAACGCGATGGCTCAGCAGAAGTCTCTCTTGGCGGTCGGCCCTTTACGGTTGGAAAGTCCTTTATCGAGGATACCGGAAATGGCGTGCTTGGGGAGGTGCTGGGACATTTGCACGCCGCCCTTCTGGTGCTGCATGCCCCGCGCGACGAAGTGGTGAGCGTGGACAGCGCCGCGCAGATATTTGCAGCTGCCAAACACCCCAAGAGCTTTATCTCGCTCGATGACGCCGATCATCTGATCACCAAAGCGGCAGATGCAGAATATGCGGCAGACGTGATTGCCACATGGGCCGCGCGCTATGTCCACCGCCCCCTGCCCGCACCGCCCATTGGCGCGCCCGAGGGCGTTGTGCGTGTCTCGGAAGCCAACCCAGACGGATTCTTGCAGGATATCACCTCAGGTAGTCACGTACATATGCTGGCGGATGAGCCGCTGGCCTATGGCGGCACGAACATGGGCATGTCGCCCTACGGGTTTCTGGCGGCCAGCCTTGGGGCCTGCACCTCGATGACGATCCGCATGTATGCACGCCGCAAAAAATGGCCGTTGGAGCATGTGAGCGTGGATGTGAGCCATAACAAAGTCCACGCGCAGGATGCCGCCCTTAGCACTGGCGAGAAGATCGACATTTTCAGCCGCGCCATCACCCTGACGGGCAGCCAGTTGGACGATGATCAACGCGCACGATTGTTGGAGATTGCCGACCGCTGCCCTGTGCACCGCACGCTGGAGCGCACATCGCAGGTTCAAACAACGCTGGTCGCGGCCTGATCTGCGGCCTGCGCCTGCGCATCTCGTTCTGAATAATATCCCTGCTGCCTTGTCCTTGGCTGCCCTAGGGTCTATTGCGCCCCTATCCTGCAATCTCAGACATAGGTATGCCGATGATCCCTCGTTATTCCCGCCCCGAAATGGTTGCCATCTGGTCGCCGGAGACAAAATTCCGCATCTGGTACGAGATTGAGGCGCATGCCTGTGACGCAATGGCCGATATCGGTGTGATCCCACGCGCAAACGCAGATGCCGTCTGGAAAGCGAAAGACGTCGAATTCGACATCGCCCGCATCGACGAGATCGAGGCCGAGACCAAGCACGACGTGATCGCGTTCCTCACCCATTTGGCCGAACATGTAGGCAGTGACGAGGCACGGTTTGTGCATCAGGGCATGACCTCTTCGGATGTGCTCGACACTGCATTCAACGTACAGCTCACCCGCGCCGCCGATCTGCTGATCGCGGATATGGAAGCGCTTTTGGCCGCACTTAAGCGCCGTGCGATGGAGCACAAAGACACCCTGCGCGTGGGCCGCAGCCACGGCATCCACGCCGAGCCGACGACCATGGGCCTCACCTTCGCCCGTTTCTACGCCGAGATGAACCGCAACCTAAAGCGCCTGCACACCGCGCGCGAAGAGATTGCCACGGGTGCCGTTTCCGGCGCGGTTGGTACTTTTGCGAACATCGATCCCCGCGTTGAAGAGCACGTCTGCGCCAAGCTCGGCCTCGCGCCGGAGCCGATCAGCACTCAAGTCATTCCGCGCGACCGCCACGCCGCGTTCTTTGCTTGCCTTGGCGTCATCGCCAGCTCCATCGAAAATGTTGCCACCGAGGTGCGCCACATGCAGCGGACTGAAGTTCTGGAAGGTGCGGAATTCTTCTCGGCGGGGCAAAAAGGCTCCTCTGCCATGCCGCACAAGAAGAACCCTGTGCTGACCGAAAACCTCACAGGTCTGGCGCGCACCATCCGCATGGCCGTCATTCCTGCCATGGAGAACGTCACACTCTGGCACGAGCGCGACATCTCCCACTCAAGCGTAGAGCGTGCGATTGGGCCGGACACCACCATCACCCTCGATTTCGCCCTGCACCGCCTGACAGGCGTGATCGACAAAATGCTGATCTATCCTGACAACATGCTCGCCAACATGAATAAATTCAGCGGTCTGGTCATGTCGCAACGCGTTCTTCTGGCCCTGACCCAAGCGGGCGTGAGCCGCGAAGACAGCTATAAGCTGGTTCAGCGCAATGCGATGAAAGTCTGGGACCACGGTAAAGATTTCAAAACCGAACTGTTGGGTGACGACGAGGTTGTGGCAGCACTTAGCGTGGAGGAGATCGAAGAGAAATTCGACATGGGCTATCATACCAAGCATGTCGACACGATCTTCAAGCGCGTGTTTGGCGACTGAAGATTGCCCAAATCCTAGTCACAAACGCAATGAAACTGCGGTAGGCTGACACATACCCAACCAAGCGGCGTAATTTCTTTTGAAATTGCGCCGCATCGCGTTACCCTTACGTCATGTCACTAAAAGGAGTAATGGACATGAAAATGAAGATTGCACTTGCTACCGCGACCCTGATGTTGCTGCCGACGCTGAGCATGGCTGCGGGTTGCAACTATGACAAACAAGCGATGTCATGCGCCGCAGGTTCCACATACGACAGCGCCACGAACACTTGCTTGCCTGTCTCAACCTGAGACAACAGACAGAATTTGTTATAGAAGCGCGCGGTAAATTTTTATCTTTACCGCGTGTTTTTTCACGCTACCTTCCAGCGTGATCTAGAGTTTTTGGAGTCTCTTTCATGCGTTTCATTGTTGCCACGGCCCTCGCCCTTGCTTTGCCAGTCACCGCTTTTGCAGCAAGCGATGAGACAGCTCCCCCGAAAAAGCCAAAGTGCGAAAGCGGCTTTGTCTATGACAAGAATTCCAAGAAATGTGTGAGCGGCAATGGCCACTCCGTCGATGTAGATACTCTCTACAAAGAGGTCCGCGCGCTCTCCTATGATGGTCGCTACGATGATGCGCAGCTTTTACTTGCGCTTATGCCGGCAGACGATGACCGCACGCTGACATATCTGGGCTTCACCCACCGCAAGATGGGCAACTCAGAGGCCGCGATGACCTACTACATGCGTGCGCTGGCGCGGAACCCCGGCAACGTGTTGGCCCGGTCCTACATGGGTCAGGGATTTGTGGATGATGGCAACGTTACCGCAGCGATTGAACAGCTGCGCGAAATTCGCGCGCACGGCGGAACTGGCACATGGGCCGAAGCATCCCTACGCACTGCAATCGCGACGGGCGAAACCTTCAACTGGTGAATACCAGCTTTTGACTTTCTGAATGGCGCGGCCCTCATACGGGCCGCGCCATTTCTATTTAGACCTGCGATAAATTGGGCGAAGTTTCAGCCCTTTTTTACCTTTTGCGCGCATAGCTGTGTCATCCCCTTTCCCAGAGATCGGCACAGATGAACGATTTTACGTCCCTCCCCGCGCCTTCCATATCCAACGCCCCCCGCATCGTGCCCGCCACGCTCAGCAAAAGTGCCAAGGCTGCGATTGTGGTGCGCCTCCTTATAAATGAGGGTGCGGATATCCCGTTGGAGGAACTCCCCCCCGAACTTCAGGCCCAGTTGACCCAGCAAATGGGGGCGATGCGCGTGGTGGACCGTGTGACGCTCGCGGCCGTGATTGAGGAATTCACAGAAGCCGTTGAATCCATCGGTCTATCGTTTCCGGGAGGCATTGCTGGCGCGCTTGACGCGCTTGATGGCAAAATCGGCCGGGAGACGGCGGCAAGACTGCGCAAGGAAGCTGGCGTGCGCGCCACTGGTGACCCATGGCAGCGCCTGCGTGCACTTTCCCCCGAGGATTTACAAAAGATCATTGAGCGCGAATGCACCGAAGTTGCCGCAGTGATGCTATCAAAGCTGGACGTGTCCGTGGCCGCAGGATTGTTGGGGCGCTTATCGGGGCCGGAGGCGCGGCGCATCACCTATGCCGTCTCGCTCACCAACGATGTATCGCCCGAGGCTGTTGACCGTATTGGACTGTCATTGGCCGCGCAGCAGGATGATCAGAAGATTCCCGCCTTTTCATCAGGCGCAGCAGAGCGGTTGGGCGCGATCCTCAATTCCTCCTCTACACCCACGCGTGACGATGTACTCTCCGGCCTTGATGAGACGGATCAGGTCTTGGCCAGCGCTGTGCGCAAGGCGATCTTTACCTTTGCAAACATACCTACCCGCATTTCGCCACGCGATATTCCCCGTGTGCTTCGTGTCGTGGACCCGGCCCTCTTGCTCACTGCGATGGCCGGCGCCGAGGCCGCAGGTTTTGCTGAGCCGCGCGACTTTATCCTAGAGAATATGTCCGGACGCATGGCTGATCAAATGCGAGAGGACATCGCAGAGTCCGGTAAGATCAAGCCAGCCGATGCGGATGAAGCAATGACAGCCGTCGTCTCCGCAATCCGCGAGATGGAGCAAAGCGGTGATTTGGTCATTATGGAAGAAGTCGAGGAGGAGGCCTGATCGCGCCTCTTGTTGGCACCGAAGGCACAGTCCATGCCTGAAAGCCACGCACTTGCATCAGGATGATATGTCCACGTCCCCTTCCGACCAATCCGCCGCGCTGTCACGCATAATAGAACACTACCTTAGCAATCTTGCGATTGTCGGGTTGATCCAACTGGCGTTACTGCTCCCCTATTCCATGTGGGTGCGGATGATGGACAAAGTTGTTGAGCACGTGATCGGCCCCCTTGCATGCTACCGCCACCGCGCGCTCGATAATCTCGCGTTCATTTGGCCGCAAATATTGCTGGCAGAGCTTGAAAAAATCGCTTCACGCTGCCTGAACAATGTGGGCCGTACTTTTACCGAGAATTAACCCACCAAGGATCTCCCCGCCCGAATGGCGAAAAAAACTGCCCCGAGACGAGGTTGATGCCCTTCATGCCGCCACCGCCGCTAGCGGCCGAAGAATTAGTCGAGGCGCGTCGCTGCGATGATCTTTCCCGCGCCAGCCTCTTGGACCAAGACTACAACAGGATCGTCTCCGTCGACACCCAATGACAAATCAAGTGCCGCCTGACCATCCCATGATCCCGCCACCTGCCAGCTGTGCGCAATGTTCGTATAGTTATAAGTCTCACCACGGTTTTCACCGCGCGTAATCATGCTTTCTTGCGATGGGATCAGGCGCAGAACATGGATTTCCATCTCGCCGACACCTCTTAAGGGAGCTGGCGCTTGGATGCGTAATTCGCTACCCGACCGTTTGGCAATCAGCTTAGTGACCGGAACCTGTGCGCTATGCTCCGCGATAGCCTTTGACAGCGCCATAGGCTTTGCCCCGACAATATCGGTTTGACCGTTCACTACCATTTCAGGCGTATAGATAGAGCGCCGCCCAGCCTTTGCGGCATATGCGCGCTGACGCTTTGCATGTGCCGGATGGCCAAATTCGTCTTTCCACCCGATATAGTCCCAATAATCCACATGAAGCGCTATGGCGATCACATCTTTGCGATCCTTAAGCTCTGCAAACATCGCATCGGCCGGAGGGCAACTTGAACACCCCTGCGAGGTGTAAAGTTCCACCACCACAGGCTGTTGTTGCGCCAGGACCGCACTGGAAAAGCTGACGCTTACCGCAAAGACGGCTGAGGAAAAAAGGCGGGAGGCGCGGGACATGTGATTCCAATCGGATTTGGCTGTGCATTGTTTTTCTAGCCTCCCAACCCTGAAATAACCAATCAAGGTTTAGCGAGGGCACTGTAATCGCCGCCTGCGTCAGATTTACGAATATTTTGGTGTACAATGGTATACAATTCATCCGATAGCGGTTGAAAACTGACATGAAATAGGCCATTAGGGCGGTAATCTCGAAACGCAGCCAACCTTATATTCGGAGCCATATATGACAATCATCGTCGGTCAGGATACTGCCAAAGCCCGCAAATCGATCAAATCGGGCGATCAGTCCATCTCCTACTACTCCATTCCAGCAGCACAAGCCGCAGGTTTGGGCGATTTTTCCAAACTGCCCGCCGCGCTCAAGGTCGTACTCGAAAACATGCTGCGCTTTGAAGATGGTAAAACCGTTACCGTCGACGATATCAAAGCATTCGCTGAATGGGGTGCCAAGGGCGGCAAAAACCCGCGCGAGATCGCGTATCGCCCTGCCCGCGTGCTGATGCAGGACTTCACCGGTGTTCCGGCTGTTGTCGACCTTGCCGCGATGCGCGACGGCCTAGTGGCCTTGGGCGGTGAAGCGTCCCAGATTAACCCGCTGAACCCTGTTGATTTGGTCATCGACCACTCGGTTATGATCGACGAATTCGGCAATCCGCGCGCGTTCCAGATGAACGTCGACCGCGAATACGAGCGTAACATGGAGCGTTATACTTTCCTGAAATGGGGCCAGAAGGCGTTTGATAACTTCCGCGTCGTTCCTCCGGGCACCGGCATCTGCCATCAGGTGAACCTTGAATATCTGGCCCAGACTGTCTGGACGGACAAGGATCAACACGGCGACGAAGTGGCATACCCTGACACACTGGTCGGCACCGACAGCCACACCACCATGGTCAACGGCATGGCCGTTCTGGGCTGGGGCGTTGGCGGGATCGAGGCCGAGGCCGCAATGTTGGGCCAGCCGATTTCCATGCTAATCCCCGAAGTCGTGGGTTTCGAGCTGACAGGCCGCATGATGGAAGGCACCACCGGTACCGATCTGGTGTTAAAGGTGGTTGAGTTGCTGCGCGCCAAGGGTGTGGTCAGCAAATTCGTTGAATTCTACGGTGAAGGCCTCGATCATCTGCCGCTGGCTGACCGTGCAACCATTGCAAACATGGCGCCCGAATACGGTGCGACCTGTGGTTTCTTCCCGATTGACGGTGAAACCCTGCGCTATATGCGCACCACGGGCCGTGACGAGGACCGCATCGCGCTGGTCGAAGCCTATGCAAAAGAGAACGGCATGTGGCGCGGCGATGACTATGCGCCGATCTACACAGATACGCTGAGCCTCGATATGGGCACAATCGTGCCTGCCATCTCCGGCCCCAAGCGTCCGCAGGACTACGTTGCCCTGACCCATGCCAAATCTGCGTTTGAAAAAGAAATGTCCGACACATTCAAACGCCCTATGGGCAAAGAAGTGACCGTGGACGGCGAAGACTACACCATGGAATCAGGCAAGGTTGTGATCGCCTCGATCACGTCCTGTACCAACACATCCAACCCCTATGTCATGATCGGCGCGGGTCTGGTGGCGCGCAAGGCGGCTGCCTTGGGTCTGGACCGCAAACCATGGGTCAAGACATCCCTCGCCCCCGGCTCTCAAGTAGTCAGTGCCTATCTGGAAGCCGCAGGCCTTCAGGAAGACCTTGATAAAATCGGTTTCAACCTTGTTGGTTATGGCTGCACCACCTGCATCGGCAACTCCGGCCCGTTGCAACCGGCCATCAGCAAGGCAATCAACGAGGGCGATCTGGTTGCGACCTCCGTTCTATCGGGCAACCGCAACTTTGAAGGGCGGATTTCGCCCGACGTGCGCGCCAACTATCTGGCTTCGCCTCCGCTTGTCGTAGCCTATGCGCTGGCGGGCACGATGGACATCAATCTGGCGACAGATCCGATTGCCCAGACGCCCGACGGCAAAGATGTCTATCTCAAAGATCTGTGGCCCACGTCGCAAGAAGTCGCCGAGCTGGTCGAAAAAACCGTTACCCGCGAGGCCTTCCAGACCAAATATGCGGACGTGTTCAAAGGTGACGAAAAGTGGCAGGACGTTGAGACCACGGATGCCATGACTTATGATTGGCCACCGCAGTCCACCTACGTTCAGAACCCGCCCTACTTCCAAGGGATGAGCAAAGAGCCGGGTGTCATCAGCAACATTGAAGGCGCAAAAGTGCTGGCCGTGTTGGGCGATATGATCACGACCGACCACATCAGTCCTGCGGGTTCTTTCAAAGAAGACACGCCAGCGGGCCAGTATCTGGTGGAGCGTCAGGTGCCTGTGCGGGAGTTCAACTCCTACGGCTCACGTCGTGGCAACCACGAAGTGATGATGCGCGGCACCTTCGCCAACATCCGCATCAAGAACGAGATGCTCGACGGTGTTGAAGGTGGCTACACCAAAGGTCCCGATGGCAAGCAGACGGCGATCTTTGACGCGGCAATGGCGCATCAGGAAGCGGGAACACCACTTGTTGTCTTTGGCGGCGAGCAGTATGGCGCGGGTTCCTCACGCGACTGGGCGGCCAAAGGCACGGCCCTGCTGGGTGTAAAAGCTGTCATCGCCGAGAGCTTCGAGCGTATCCACCGCTCCAACCTTGTTGGTATGGGTGTTATCCCGTTCGAGTTCACAAATGGCGACAGCCGCAGCTCGCTTGGCCTCACCGGTGAAGAAACTGTGAGCATTTCCGGCCTCGACACCATCCAGCCGCTGCAGGAAGTGCCTTGCGCGATCACGATGGCGGACGGCAGTGTGAAGAACATCATGCTTAAATGCCGGATCGATACGGCGATCGAAGTTGAGTACGTCGAGCATGGTGGCGTTCTGCACTACGTCCTGCGCGATCTCGCGAACAAGAGCATCGCAGCGGAGTAAGCCAACCCGTTGATTGAGTTTGAAAGGCCCCTGTTGCAGCTTGCAGCGGGGGCCTTTTGCATTACGCTATCCGAAAACACAGGAGTGCCAGATGAAGCCAGTTGTTCTGATTACAGGAGGTGCCCGTGGTATTGGCCGCGCAATCGCAGCCTCTTATGCCGATGATCATAAAGTGGCCATTACCTACCATACAACGCCGCCTGATGCTCTATTGTCGGATCACTGCAATGTTCATGCAATTGCCGCTGACCTGAGTGATCCTGCGGCCGCATCTGCGGTGGTCACTGCGGTGTTGGAAAAATTCGGGCGGATTGATGCGATCATCAACAACGCCGGTGCAATCGAGGCTGATGATGGCGATGCCGCACTGAATTATGCGGTCAATGTGGCAGCGCCAATGGCCTTGTTGACCGCCGCCCTCCCCCATCTTGAACGGGGTGCTTGCGTCGTTAACATCTCCTCGGTGAATGCCGTCCTCCCCGCTTTGGGGGCAAGCGCGTATTCTGCCAGTAAGGGTGCACTCAATACATGGACCCGTGCGATGGCACGCGAATTGGGGTCACGCGGCATCCGTGTTAATGCTGTAGCCCCCGGCGCCATTGAGCGTGAAGAGAGCCCGCGCCCCGCTGAGCTGGTCGAAAAATTTGTAGAGATGACAGCCTTGGGGCGTGCGGGCACACCCGCGGACATCGCTCCTGTTGTGCGTTTTCTCACGTCAGACGCAGCACAGTGGATTACCGGCGAAGTGATTACCGTGTCAGGCGGATACAGGCTTTAACGCCCTTGCGCGGCCTTCAGCTGCGGCAGAAAACGCTGCTCATAATCGCTTCCCACCAGTGGTCCTGCAAAGCGAAATAGCACCGTGCCTTCTCCGTCGAGAATAAATGTTTCTGGCGGGGCAGTCACCCCCCAGTCAATCGCTGTGCGCCCCTGCGGGTCAAATCCGACGCCCGCAAAAGGACTGTCATCATCAATCAGATATTTGGTCGCTGCACGCTCTGTATCTTTGAAGTTGATGCCGACGATGTTAATCCCCTCGGCCTCCATCTCCAACAGCTTTGGATGCTCGGCACGGCATGGCGGGCACCAGCTCGCCCAAAAGTTCACAAGCGTGACCTCACCAGTGGCCAACATCGCGTCAGAGGCCTGCGGGAAGCCTGCCAACCCACGCTCCGGCACACCTGGCGCCTTTTGACCCACTAGGGTGGATGGCATGCCGTTAGGATCATCGCGGTACATGCCGACAAAGGCCAATGCGACAAACGCCGCAAAGATCAGCGGCGGCGCGATCATGAGCGGACTAACTTTTGCCATTGCGCGATGTCTCCTGCTCGGCTTGTTTCAACGCGGCGCGCGCTTTTCGCCCACGCCGCAGGCTCATCAATACCAGCACCGCCATCAGCAACAGCGTCACGCCATAAGCGCTCAGCACTTCGCTGGTGTATTTTCCTAGATCGGGCATCATGCGCTTTTGTCCAGTCTCACGTTGAGCGCGCGGGTGCGGCGCAGGGCAATTTCAGTACCGGTTCGGTAAAGGACGAGGGCGATGAACAGCAGCGAGAACCCCGCAATCGAGATCACCAGCGGCTGCCAGAACACATCCGATATGTTCTCTTCTTTATCAAGGCTCAAGGTCGCGCCCTGATGTAGCCCTTGGTTCCAGAAGAGCACCGCATAGCGTGACATGAGCGCAAAGACCGAGCCCACAAGGCACAGTACCGACGTTAGATCAGCGGCAGTGTCGGGATCCTCTACAGCTTCCCAAAGTGCTATGTACCCGAGGTAAAACAAAAACAGGATCAAGAAGGACGTCAAACGCGGGTCCCATGCCCACCACGTTCCCCAAATCGGCTGACCCCAGATCGCTCCTGTCAGCAGGCCGATGACCGTCATGACAAGGCCGATGGGTGCCGCAGCCCGTGCCGCCAGCGCACTAACGTGGTGTCGCCGCACAAGCCAGACCAGCGAGGCAATGAGCATCATGATCCACGCGTTAACGGCGATCCAGGCAGACGGGACATGGATATAGATGATTTTGATCGACGCCCCTTGGCGGAAATCATCAGGCGTCCAGAAGAAACCCCAGAGCAGACCCACACCGATCCCAATCGCCGCTGCGGCCCATGCAAAGGGCTGCACACGCGCGCTTAGCGCCAAAAACTTTACCGGATTTGCATATTCCCATAATGACATAGCAGGTACTTAATACTCCGTGTGTATGAGCTCAATGGATAAGGGATAGTTCACCGGATTGTCATCCGTAAAGCAGCCGCGGCGGCGAAAGGCAGCAGCGCGATTGATCCAAGACTGATCCCCGCGAGAAGCAACAGCGGTGTCGCGGCGTCCATGCCAACCGCACCGCGCCGCGCCGCCTCTGCCCCGAAAATCAGCGTGGGTACATAGAGCGGCAGCACGAGCAGCGACATGAGCAATCCGCCGCGCTTAATCCCCACAGTCAGCGCCGCCCCAAATGTGCCGATCATTGACAGCGCGGGTGTGCCCAGCAGCAGCGAGACCACCAGCCAGCCAAAGCCCTGTGGCGGCAGATTGAGCAACACGCCCAAAAAAGGGGCTGCCAGCACCAGCGGTAATCCCGTCGTGATCCAATGGGCCAGCCCCTTTACCGCCAATGCCGCCTCAAGCGGCAGGGGTGCGGTGGCCAAGACATCCAGAGTGCCATCTTCAAAATCCAACGCCAGAAGGCGATCGAGCGAAAGCAAACAAGCCAGCAGGGCTCCGAGCCACAGGATACCCGGAGCGATGGATGACAGCAGCGCGCTTTGTGGGCCAACGCTGAACGGCACCAACACCGTAAGAATAAGAAAAAACGCAAGGCCAAGGCCAAAGCCGCCTCCCGCCCGCAGCGCGAGGCGCAAATCACGTAGGAGCAGGGCAATCATAAGAAGGCCTCGTCACTGGCACCGTGCAGCGCGCCAATGACCGCGCGCAGGTGCGTCACGTCTAGCACCTGTGCCTCTATTCCCAGATCGATATGGGTCGCGAGCAGCGCCATGCCCCCCGCCCCCAGATGCCCGCGCACAGCGTCCGCGAACATCGTAACGGCGTTTGTATCAAGCGACACCGTCGGCTCGTCCAGAATCCAGATCGGTCGCCCTGTCACCATCAACCGGGCCAGCCCTGCGCGCCGTTTTTGCCCTGCAGACAGCGTCCCAGTCAAACGGTCAGCTAAAGGCGCAAGGCCGTAGGTCTCCAATGCAGGTGCAATATCGTGCTTGCCGTAGACCGCCGCCCAAAAGCGTAAATTCTCGGCCACACTGAGCATAGATTTTAGACCGTCGGCATGGCCTGCATAGGCCACCGTATCCACAGCCCCCACCATCTCACCGGACAACGGCGGTTGCAGCCCTGCAATAGTGCGCAACAATGTCGTCTTTCCCGACCCGTTTGGTCCACGCAAGATCAGCGCAGTGCCAGCAGAGAGCGTGAAAGACACGCCTGCCAGCACAGGCACCCCGCCGCGTGCGACAGCAATATCGGTTAGGCGCAGGGTCATCCGCTAGATCGGCAACATGGCGAGGGCAACGCGGCGACCCTCGCTCAGCAAAACGTTATAGGTGCGCGCCGCTGCTGGGGAAGCCATTGCTTCCACCCCCACACCAGCCTCTTCAAGCTGGGCGCGCAGCCCTTTAGGCAGATGCGCAATCTCAGCACCTGTCCCGATAAAAATCACATCTGCTTCCGCTATGAGCGCCTCAAGTGCAGGGGTGTCATCAAACCCGCCCCAAGTGCGCGTACCGGACGGCGCTGTGATCACCGGCCCTTGGATCACCTGCCCGCCAATGCGAAAAAATCCGGGACCATACCCCTCAACAGGTTTGGCATCGTTAAAGACAATCTCATTCAAACGCATAGGTCATCCTTTCCAAAGCGGCAGGCCGATAATAGCCGATGCGGCAATGACGAGATAGGCCACGTTGCGAAAAAGACGCTGTGCCGATGGGTCAAAAAGACGCGCACCAAGCATATTGGCAATTAGGTTCGGCACACCCACCAGCACGCCCAAAAATACGATGGGCCAATTCATCAAACCAAGGACCCACAGCATAGGAAAGAGGAGCAGATCAAGCGCTACCAGATACAGCAGAAAATTTGCACGGATGACTTTGACTGGCAGGGTGCTGGCCATGTAGAGCATGATCACCGGCGGTCCGGGAATACCGGTAAACCCTGTCATAAATCCGCCCACGGCTCCTGCCGTCACGATCAAGCGCTGCGTGAGCGCCCCTTTTAGCCGCCAGCCAGAAACCGTCAGCGCCAGAAGCGTAAAAACCGAGACGGACACAACCCAGCCAAAGGCCGTCGGGTCCATGCTGGTCAGTGCCCATATCCCGAGCGGCAGCGCCAGAACCGCGCCCAGCACCAACAGCCCCACTTCTCGCGGCGTGCCATCGCGCCACGCGGCGGGAGCATTAGGTAAAGGGCCTACAAGCTCCGCACAGATCAGAAAAATTACCGCTTCCACGGGGGGCAGAATCGAGCTGGCCACGGGCATGATGATCATGGCGGAGCCAAAGCCCGCAAATCCACGCACCAACCCCGCCACAAACACCGCCATCACCAGCCAGATCAGCCCGTCTGTCGCGAGGGCCGAGGCCAGAATGTCAGGCATCTATGTTGGCGTATTGATTGCCTGCGTTCAAATCAGGCTTGGACCAGTCCCGCTTGACCCCGAAGTACAAAAGCGCTGCAGTGGCTACGAATACCGATGAATACGTCCCCACAATCACACCCCAGATCATCGCAAAGACGAAACCGCGGATCACGTCGCCGCCCAGCACGAAGAGCGCTATGAGCGCGAGCAGCGTCGTCACAGAGGTCATAAATGTCCGGCTCAATGTCTCGTTGATGGACATGTTCAACACTTCCTTGAGGGGGCGGTTCTTGTATTTGCGCAGGTTTTCACGAACACGGTCAAACACAACCACCGTATCATTAAGAGAATAACCCACGATGGTTAGAAGTGCAGCGATGATCGCCAGATCAAACCGGATTTGCAGCTCCGAAAACACACCAATGGTCAGCACTACATCATGGATAAGCGCCAACACGGCCCCCGCAGCAAACTGCCATTCGAACCTGAGCCAGATGTAGATCAGCACGGCACCAATCGCCAGAACGACGGCGATGATGGCAGTATTGATCAACTCGCCCGAGACCTTTGGTCCAACCGATTCCACAGAGATAAACTTGATTTCGGGGCGCACTTCTTTAAGTGCCGCCTCAACTGTTTCGATCACTTCCGTGGTGGCCGATTCTTGATCGTCCTGCGCCTGGATCCGGATCATCGCCACGTTTTGGTCATCGCGAAACTGCGGATCGAACACTTCGGTAATGGTGATATCGCCAAGGCCCAGCACGTTCATCGCATCGCGGTATTCAGATACGATCACCGGCTGCGGGCTCTCGGTACGGATGGTTGTTCCGCCGCGAAAGTCGATGCCAAAGTTGAGGCCCTGGATCAGGAAGGACGTCGCAGCAACCAGCACCATGATGCCCGAAATTCCCAGCCACAACTTCCAGCGGCTGAAGAAATCGAAGTTCGTATTCTTTTTGACCAGTCTCAGGCGCATATCAAAGCTCTATCGTTTTGGGACGGCGGCGCTCATACCAGATGACCACTATCAGACGTGTTACAAAGATCGCCGTAAAGACCGACGTGAGAATACCAAGGCCCAGCGTAATCGCAAAACCGCGCACCGGACCGGAGCCCATGGCGAAAAGAATCACCGCTGTGATGAAGGTTGTGATGTTGGCGTCCAAAATCGCGCTCAGCGCTTTTTCGTAGCCAAGCTCGATTGCACGGGCTGGCCCTTTGGCCGTGCCAAGCTCTTCGCGAATACGCTCGAAAATCAGCACATTGGCATCGACGGCCATACCCACGGTCAGCACAATCCCCGCAATACCCGGAAGGGTAAGCGTCGCACCAATCAGACTCAGCAAGCCGAACAACAGCACCACGTTGATGATCAAGGCAATGTTGGCGAAAATCCCGAAGAGCCCGTAGGCCGCGAACATAAAGAACAGCACCAGCGAGAAGGCTACCACAGTCGCGATCTTGCCTGCGTCAATGCTATCTTGTCCCAGTTCTGGCCCGATTGTGCGCTCTTCTAGGAAATCGAGCTTCGCAGGCAAGGCCCCTGCCCGAAGCAGTACAGAAAGGCGGGTTGATTCCTCGACGTCGAAATTACCTGTGATGATACCAGAGCCGCCGGGGATATGGCTCTGGATTGTGGGCGCGCTTACAACTTCGTCATCAAGGACGATTGCAAAGGGCGAGCCGATATTCTCGACCGTGTAGTCTCCGAATTTTCGCGCACCTGTTGTATTGAACCGGAAACTCACTGCAGGGGCGCCATTCTGATCAAAACTGGGCTGCGCATCGACCAGTTCCTCACCCGTCACCACGGGCGCGCTCTCGATCACAAAATAGACGCCGGGCTGGTCCAGTGAAGGAACAATCTCGTTGCCAATGCCCGGACGCTCGGATGCATCAGTGCTGCGGCGGATCACAGGGTTAAAGGTCAGCTGCGCCGTGGTGCCAATGATCTCTTTCAGCTCTGCGGCTGAGCCGATGCCCGGCACTTGGATCAAGATACGGTCGGTGCCTTGGCGCTGGATTGTTGGCTCGCGTGTGCCGACTTCATCGATGCGGCGGCGGATAATCTCCAGTGATTGCTGCATCGTACGCTCGTCGGTGGCACTTTTCTCGGCCTCGGAGAGCACGACAGTGATGATGCCATTGTCACCGCTCACGTCGATATCATTGGCTCCTGCCCCTGTCAGCGTTTGGACAGGACGTCCAAGGCCGCGCACAATCGCCATCGCTTCGGCCATCTTTGTCGCGTCCGTCAGGCGAACTTTCAACTCTGTCGGCGCCGATTGTTGCAGGTTCACCGGTGTCAGGCCGCGCACGGCATCACGCACCTCGGGCCACATCGCCTCAAGCCGCGCGGCATACACATCTTCAACCCGCACCTCGGCCAGCAAATGCGCACCACCGCGCAGATCAAGACCGAGATTTACAAGGTTATTGGGCAGAAAATCAGGCCACAAAGCGCGCTGCGCTTCCAGCTCCGGCGTCGCCCCCGAAAGCTCGATCTCTTTGACAGCGTCATTGTGACCCTCAACGACTGAATAAAAGCCATTGGGCATTGCCAGAAACAGGCCGACCGCACAGGTCAGCCAAATGGCGATGCGTTTCCATACGGATATCTGGAGCATGTCGCCCGCCTTTTGTCGATGTGCGTGGAGGGCTTACTTAGCCGGTTCGGTCTTGTTGATCACGGTCGCGATTGTGCTCTGGATCACACGGATTTTAACGCCATCCGCGATTTCAAGCTCAAGCTCGCCGTCGTCTTTGACCTTAACTACTTTGCCGATCACGCCCCCTTGGGTGACAACCTGATCGCCGCGGCGAAGTGCAGCAACCATTGCCTGATGATTCTTGAGTTTTTTCTGCTGTGGACGGATCAGGAGGAAATACATGATACCGAAGATAAGGATCAGCGGAATAAATTGCTCGATGCCTGACATGGGGTGGTCCTTTTATATGGGTCTCGCGGGGGGCTTTCCCCGTACCGCAAGTCGTGTCTGAAGTTTGCAGGAACCTATGCGCGGCTCCCGCGCTTTGCAAGGTACCCATAGCCCTAATATCGGGGCTATTGCGGAGTTTTCTCAACCACTTTATCGCCCCCCCTATGCCGTTGCAGAATAATGGGTCATAACGCGGCGCATGCGAGTCACTCACAACACCCGCGCAGATTATTTGATGGAGGATATAACGATGCATGACATTCGTGCCATACGCGACAACCCTGACGCTTTTGACGCCGCCCTTGCGCGGCGTGGCGATGCGGCGCTGTCCTCCTCCATTCTCGAATTTGATGCCGCTCGGCGCGCGAAAATTCAGTCGGCAGAGGCGGCCCAAGCTGACCAGAACGCAGCCTCCAAGCAGGTCGGTGCAGCAAAAGCCAAGGGTGACGATGCCGAGTTCGAGCGGTTGCGCGCGCTGGTTTCCGACAAAAAGGCCGAAGTCGCTGCGATGCAGGTCGAGGCCAAGGAGCTGGATGCCCAGTTAACTGATACGCTGGCCCGCATTCCGAACATTCTAGCGGATGATGTGCCGGAGGGTGCCGACGAGACAGAGAACGTTGAAGTCAAGAAGTGGGGCGATGTGCCTTCCTTCAGCTTTGCCGCGAAAGAGCACTTCGATCTGGACAGCGTTTTCGCCTCCATGGATTTCGAGACAGCGGCCAAAACATCCGGCGCGCGCTTTGTCATGCTCAAGCGTGGCGTAGCGCGCATCCACCGTGCGCTGGCCCAATTCATGCTCGACACTCATGTGGACGAGAATGGCCTGACGGAAGTCAACTCGCCCGTGCTGGTGCGCGACGAGGCGATGTACGGCACGGATAAGCTGCCAAAATTTGGCGATGACAGCTACCAGACGACCGAGGGCATGTGGCTGGTCCCGACATCCGAGGTCCCCCTGACCTACACAGTTGCAGGCGATACCCTCGATGCGGCGGATCTTCCACGCCGCATGACATCGCACACGCTGTGTTTCCGTTCCGAGGCGGGCAGCGCGGGCCGCGATACATCGGGCATGTTGCGCCAGCACCAGTTCGAGAAGGTCGAAATGGTATCGGTCACACTGCCCGAAGAATCAGATGCCGAGCAGAAGCGCATGCTGGCCTGTGCCGAGGGGATATTGGAGAAACTCGACATCCCCTACCGCACCATTTTGCTGTGTTCAGGCGATACAGGGTTTGGCGCGCGCCGCACCTTTGACATTGAGGCATGGCTGCCCGGTCAAGATGCCTACCGCGAGATCAGCTCGGTCTCAACCACGGGTGATTTTCAGTCCCGTCGCATGAATGCAAGGTTCAAACCTACGGACGGTGGCAAGCCGCAGTTTCTGCACACGCTCAACGGTTCCGGCCTTGCCGTGGGGCGCTGCCTGATCGCGGTGCTGGAAAATGGCCAGCAAGAGGACGGCACCGTCAAGCTGCCCACTGTTCTTGCACCCTATCTGGGCGGCAAGACAACGCTGGGTCTCGGTGGGTTGCTGACCTGAAATGTGTAGTCGGGGCTTAGCGCCCCGGCTCATCCCTTGGACGAGGCGGTGTCGGCGCGGGGGTATCCCCGAATAAATCCGGCAACAGATTCTTGAGCGACCGTGGGCGATAATCTCTGCGCCCTTTGACCCGCTGGTCTGCACTGGGGTGTAAGTCAATCGGATGCCCTGGCCCCTTGCGCCATTTTAGCAAATTCCCTGCAAGTGTGTACAGCCACGGTGGTTGGCTCAGTGTGTGACTGTCTGCCATTGGATCGGGCGCACGGTCCAGCAGATCATCCATATTGATGTCCAACCCTGCCTTTTGCGCCCCCTCAGCGATCCACATCATCGATTGTCCCGTGAGTTTGCGCGCCTTGGGCGCAGACCCGCCCACAATAGCGTGCGTGCCGGTGAACCAGACCTGCTGGTAACGCCGCGCCTCTGTCCGGTCGCCCTTGTTGAGCCCCTCATGCCCCTGCGAAGCCTCAAGATTACCCCAGAGCGCAGGACGATAGAAGACACGCCGCTCATCCAAAGCCACGGCATGGCGCGCCGATGTCACCATCGAGCTGAGCAATGTATCGTGGAAGCGGTATTTGCTATTCCAAATAGTCGCCACAGGCCCCAAAAGTGGTGCTGGTACGCCAAGTGAGCCGACAGTGTCCCAAATTCCCAAATAGGCGATCTCGACTTTGTGCATCTGTGCGGGATCATTGCGCCACGGCGTCACAGTACGCCAGTTCATATCCTGATCTGATGTGGCAAAACGCGGCGAGAGCTTGCGCCGCGCTTGCAAGACGTGCAGCGCATCAGGATGGTTCTCGATCCCCGGCTTGCGGTAAAGACGGAACGCGTCATCAAGCGCATCAGGCGTTGGCTTTGCCACGATCCCACATTTACGGATCATCCCGGCCAGCGAGCGGGCCGTATAGGCACCCCGCGAAAAGCCAAAGATGAAAATTTCGTCGCCTGCCTCATATTTCTCGCACAAATCGGCATAGGCCTGCTTGATATTTTCGTTCAGCCCCCAGCCGAATGCGCCCCCGCCGATCTTCATCAACGCTTTAGCCACGAAGTTGACCTCACCCCCACCTGTGCCAACACCCTCATAATAATGTGCATGCTGCGCGTTTGTGCGGCGCGTGTGCTCAAACAGGCGCACCACATGCGTGGGCTGACTGATCGTGGGGCTGTTCCATGTGCCGTCGCAAAAAATAGCGATCCGTGCCATTGGCAAACTTCCTCTGTGCTATATGTGACTTAGCGAATACCAGTTTTGAACAGAAAGATCCCCATGTCACGTCCCCTCGTCGCGATTTTAGTGTTTATTCTTGCAGTACTTTTTGCTGCCTCCCCTGCCTTTGTCCCTGACTTTGGCGGATTTGATCCTGATCAGTTTCCGGTCCCGCAGGATGATCCTGCCGTGCAGCCTGCAGGCTATGCCTTTGCGATTTGGGGTCCGATTTACCTGTGGCTCATCATTGGAATGGGCTACGGCGTTTGGAAACGGCGTGACGATGCCGCGTGGCATCCCATGCGCGTGGCCCTGATCCCGTCATTGGCCGTTGGCTCCGTCTGGTTGGCCGCGGCGGTTGCTAGCCCGATTTGGGCGGCGGTCCTGATTTGGATCATGTTGATCAGCGCATTGGTGGCCCTGTTTCGCAGTCCGGTCGAAGATAAGTGGTTCGCCGCACTGCCGCTCGGGTTATATGCAGGATGGCTGAGCGCCGCGTCCTGCGTGTCACTTAGTCTTGTGGCCGCTGGCTATGGATACATGGAAGAGACGACAGCGGCACTGGCCGCGATCTTTCTAGCACTCGTGATTGCCTCAGCAGTGCAGAGCCAGTTGAGACGCGCACCCACCTACGGGATCGCTGTGATCTGGGCGCTGGTCGCGGTTGTGGTGCAGAACTTTGCAAACGCCAATATGACTGTTGCGGCATTAGCGGCAGGTGGGGCAATTGCACTGGTCCTGCCGACACTTAAAGCCCTACGCGCCGCTAAATGAAAAAAGCCGGCGTTTTGGAAAAACTCCGGCTTCTTCTAATAAGTTAGAGGATTACCTGCTGCCGTCGTTGGGCTTGCCGCCCACGTGTTTGCGAAGCTTCGATGGCGGCGCTTTCTTGCGGCCCTTATAGGGGTTCGCATCAGACTGGCCGCGCATCCACAGACGGATGGGCGTGCCGGGCATGTCAAAGTCGATACGCAAGCCATTCACCAGATAGCGGCTATAGCTCTCCGGCACCTTGTCAGGATGACTACACATAACGACAAAGCCCGGAGGCCGTGTTTTGGCTTGGGTCATGTAGCGCATCTTGATCCGCTTACCTTGTGGTGCGGGGGGGGGATGCGCCTCCAGCATACCCGCCATCCAACGGTTCAGCTGGGCCGTGCTCACACGGCGGTTCCACATGTCATAGGCGCGCATGATTGCCTGCTGAAGACGGTCAATGCCCCTGCCCGTTTTGGCAGAAACCGTAATCAACGGAGCACCGCGCAACTGAGGCAACAACCGCTCAAAGTTCTCTTTAAGCTCTTTGAGTTTCGCCTGTTTGTCTTCTTCGACGTCCCACTTATTCACCGCGATCACGACTGCGCGGCCTTCGCGCTCTGCCAGATCAGCTATGCGCAAATCCTGCTGCTCGAACGGGATTTCAGCGTCGAGCAGAACAACAACAACTTCGGCAAATTTAACCGCGCGCAAACCGTCACTGACGCTCAACTTCTCAAGCTTTTCCTGAATCTTCGCCTTTTTACGCATACCTGCCGTATCAAAGATACGCATCGGCACGCCCACACCGTCAGGCCCCGCCCATTCGGTGATCAACGAGATCGCGTCGCGTGTGATCCCCGCTTCTGGCCCCGTCAACAGACGGTCTTCTTTCACAATCTGGTTGATCAGCGTGGACTTGCCCGCATTTGGGCGCCCCACGACCGCGACCTGCAGAGGTTTGGTGCGTGTAGGTACTGGCACCGCATCCATATTGTCGCCGTCTTCTTCGCTCAGATCGACGTCGGTCTCGGGGGTCTCATCCGGCCTGCTCTCAGCAAACCCATCGGCGAGCGGCATCAGGATGGTATAAAGGTCAGTCAAACCTTCGCCGTGCTCAGCAGACAAACGGATCGGCTCGCCCAAGCCCAGCGAATAGGCCTCTAAAACACCTGCCTCGGCGGCATGTCCTTCTGCCTTGTTAGCCACAAGGACAACATGTGCAGAGCGTTTGCGCAGAATTTCAGCGAAAACCAGATCAGAAGGCGTAATCCCGACCCGTGCATCGACCATAAAGAGACAAATGTCGGCCATATCCACAGCACGCTCTGTCAGGCGGCGCATGCGGCCCTGAAGACTGTCGTCAGTGACCTCTTCCAGACCCGCCGTGTCAATCACAGTAAAGCGCAGATCGGCCAGACGTGCTGCACCTTCGCGCAAATCACGCGTCACACCAGGCTGGTCATCGACCAAAGCGAGGCGTTTGCCGACAAGGCGGTTGAACAGTGTGGATTTGCCCACATTAGGACGGCCCACGATTGCAAGGGTGAAGGACATGGATAGGCTCCGAGCAGGGTTAGACCTGCGCCATAGCCCAAACAACGTGACTGTGAAAGCCCTCTCTCGGATGCGGCCTAGCGGTAGGCGAGCAATTGGCCGTTTTTAGACACAACGTAGAGCGTGCGCCCCGCCACTACCGGCGCAGAGGTTGCACCGCCCGGGATTTCAACAGAGGCGACCAGCGCACCATTGGTGGGATCAAAGCTGCGCAACTGACCATCGCCCGAGGCAATAATCACACGGCCCCCTGCAACAATCGGGCCATGATGGGCCACAACACGGCTTTGCTGAAGCGGTTTGCGTTTGACGAAGTTCGGCAGCTCGACGCCCCAAACTTTCGCGCCATCAGCGGCATCAAGGCGCACCAGCTCGTTCAGGTCAGTCACGGCAAAGACACTTCCACCCACAGGCCAGATAGGTCCGATGGCACCATCACGTGCGGTCCAGATGCGCGCGCCGGATGCCACGTCAAGTGCGGCAATACTGCCCGACTGGTTGCCCAAATAGACGCGGCCCCCAGATACAACAGGTGCTGCGGTCACGTCGGATACGTTGCTCAGCGCACGCCCCCTGCGTTTGCCTAGCACGGAAGCGTCCCAACGGTTGAGGCCACCACGGCGGAACACCGCCTGCACTTCACCAGAGCCGAAGGCGAAAATTGCCAAATCGTCTGTTAGCGCAGGTGCAGGTGCGCCCAATACATTGTTCGTATCTCCAGTAGCCCCGACCTGCCATTGAACGGCGCCGTCCTTGCGGTTAACCGCCCAGCCCGTGTTATCGCCCGCCGTTACATACACCAGATCACCCAGCACTGCTGGCGTGCCTGACCCACTCGCATCAAGCTGTTGTGTCCAGCGCACCGCGCCAGTGCGCGCATCGAGGGCCGTCAAAACGCCAAATCCGAGAGAGACGTAGACAGCATCGTCCGCCACAACCAATCCACCACCACTGGCATCGCCGGCCTGATCGCGCGCGGGGCGCAGATCAACCTGCCACAGGGTGGCGCCTGCTGTTGACGTTGCGGAAACGATGGACTGAGAGTCGAGCGTAATAACGCGCCCGCCCGCCACAACCGGATCGGCAGTAATGCGGTGCTTGCGGCTGTCTCCTTCGCCAATATTGACGGCCCAGAGCAGGTTCAGAGCACCACCCAAAGCAGGATGGGTCACACGGTTGGCAGGGCTGCCAGCGGTTTGCGCCCAATCATTGTTCACCCGCGCAGCGGGGAGCGAAATGGCACGACTGACATTGCCAGTAAATGCGGCTTGCTCTTCTTCCAGTCCGCTTTGATCCTGAAGGACGGAGCGGATATCCTCACGCTGGCCGGGCAGAACAACATCAGGCTCGCTACATGCACTTAGAAACGCAGCAGCACCGAGGAGGCCAAACAGAACGGTACGCGGAGGCAAGCGGCGCTTGCGGTTCTGAGGGATATGGATATCTGTCATGGCCTGCTCACTCTGGACTGCATTTCACACTTTACCGCGCGGACACGGCAAGAGGGTCGTCGCATCCTTATCCGTTATTTTCGTCGATTGGAGCACCGTTTAGATCAGGTTCTCCGCCGAGCGCTACAATCACCTGCAACGCGCGTTGTTGCAAGTCCGGTGTCACACCTGCATCGCTCAGTACAGCCTGATAAGTCGCAATCGCACCCTCAATATCACCTTCCTGAATGGCAATCAGCGCAAGCTGCTCTTGTGCCAGCAAGCTCAGGTTACCGCCCGCAGCACCCAGCGCCTCAAACCCCTGCTTACGATCTGCCGCTGGTGCCGTATCGGCCTGAAGGGTTAGTGCTTTGAACTGGGCAATCTGGCGGTAGATCAGCGGCACGTCGCTATTCAAGGCAACAGCGTTGAGGCTGTCTACAGCTCCGGCAAGATCATCGGCGGCAAGTTGCTCGGACGCGGTCATAAGGGCAAGAACGGCGGAGGCTTGGGGATCTGCAGCCTCGACGCGTTGCAGACTGGCGACACGCTCACCGGCATCAGCGGTGTTCAACGCCGCGAGGATCGCATCCCCCAGCCCCTCGGCCTGCGCGCGTATCTGTGCTTTGCGGTATTCTGAGAAGGCCGCACCGCCCACGATCAGCAATACGACCAGCACTGCGATCCAACCATATCGCTTGAGCGTTGCCATCATCTGGTCGCGGCGCAACTCTTCGGTGACTTCTTCGATAAATCCGTCGCTATTGCTCATCCGGCTCTGGCCTTTGCGTTACCCTGTTTCGCCTCTCTTATCGGAGGTATAGGTCCAAGCCAAGACCCAAGGGCATCCCCATATCCACCAGTTCAAATCCCTGCCAATTCCTTTGTGCGAAAAAAATTCACTTCTGAACTGTGCAGTTCAGTTTTGTTGCACTACATAGAGGCCAAGTAATACGGGCTTCTGCGCGGATGCATGATGCATTTGGCACAGCGCTTTCGTTTCCAGATGAGGCATAAAATGCGTATCCTTCCTATTCTTGCCGCCATAGGGCTGGCCGTAGTATTGTACATGGCCGTCCTTGAACGCCCCACTCTCATGGCATTTTTCGGTGCCGATGGAGGTGAAACCTCGGCACAAGAGCCAACAGAGGCAGGGGCGGCAGCACCAGCGCCTGTGAAAGACACGCGGGTCAAAGTCGTTGTGCAAAGACTGATGGCGCAAAGCATCGACAGCGCCGTGGTCCTGCGCGGTCAAACCGCGGCCGCGCGTGAAGTGGATGTACGGTCCGAGACGTCAGCCATTGTGATATCGGAGCCGCTGCGCAAAGGCGCGAGGATCGAGAAGGGTCAGGTCATGTGCCGTTTGGACGAGGGAACGCGCCGTGCGGCACTCACCCAAGCCCGCGCGCAGCTCGCCGAGGCAGAATCACGCGTCCCCGAAGCGGAGGCCCGCGTTCAAGAGGCCATAGCCCGACTCGCTGAAGCGAAAATCAATCAAAACGCCTCCTCGCGTCTGAGTGAAGACGGTTTTGCCTCGACCTCACGGGTGGCAAGCTCGGACGCCGCTGTGGCCACGGCGCAGGCCGGAGTGAGCTCTGCCCAATCAGGTCTGAGCGCCTCACGCTCCGGTATTGAAGGCGCGCAAGCCGCCGTTGCGGGTGCCGAGGCCGAGCTGGAGCGTCTTGTGATCAAGGCACCATTCGAAGGATTGCTGGAAAGCGATACCGCAGAGCTTGGCTCGCTGCTGCAACCCGGTGCGCTTTGCGCAACGATTGTTCAACTCGACCCGATCAAGTTGGTCGGGTTCGTTCCCGAATCCCAAGTGAACCGGGTCAAGGTTGGTGCCATTGCCGGAGCGCGGCTTGCCGCTGGCGGTAGGGACGTTCAGGGCCGCGTTACCTTTGTGTCGCGCTCTTCCGACCCCACCACCCGCACCTTTCTGACTGAGATCGAAGTGGCAAACTCCGATCTGGCGATCCGTGACGGGCAAACCGCCGAAATCCTCATTGCCTCCGAAGGTGCAGACGCGCATTTGGTGCCGCAAAGTGCGCTTACATTGAATGATGATGGTGCGCTTGGCCTGCGTTTGGCAAATGACGCGAATATTGTTGAATTCTACGAAGTGTCGCTGGTCCGTGACACGGTGGACGGTGTTTGGGTCACAGGGCTGCCCTCCGAGGCCAACATTATCGTCGTCGGTCAGGAATATGTGATTGAAGGAGTCGAAGTCGTCCCAACGTCGCGTGAGGTGACGCAATGACCGGTATCGTTGATTGGGCCGCGTCACGTGCGCGGATGGTGCTTGCATTTATTCTACTGAGCCTTGTCGTTGGCGCCTATGCCTATACCACCCTGCCAAAAGAGGGTGAGCCGGATATCGAAATCCCTGCGCTCTTTGTCTCTGTCCCCTTCCCCGGTATTTCTGCATCAGATGCCGAGACGCTGCTCCTCAAACCGATGGAGACGGAGCTGAGCGATTTGGATGGCCTGAAAACCATGACCGGCACCGCCGCCGAGAATTATGCAGGCCTCGCGCTGGAATTTGAATTCGGCTGGGACAAGACCTCGATCATTGCAGATGTGCGCGATGCCATGAGCACTGCAGAATCCCAGTTTCCGGAGGGCGCCGAGACATACTCGATCAACGAGATCAACTTTTCCGAATTCCCGATCATCATTGTGAACCTCACAGGACCGGTGCCGGAGCGGACAATGGCCCGCTATGCCAAGCAGCTTCAGGACGATCTTGAAAGTATGGACGCCGTCCTTGAAGCGGGCATCGCAGGCAACCGTGACGAGATGCTTGAGGTGCTGATCGATCCCCTCAAGCTGGAATCCTATGACGTCACCGCAAATGAGCTGATCAATACCGTGCGCAACAACAACCAGCTGATCGCGGCGGGTGAAGTCGAGAGCAATAATGGCTCTTTCGCGGTGAAAATCCCGTCCAGCTTTGACGATCCACGCGATGTCTATGACCTGCCTGTAAAAACCAATGGCGACCGCGTTGTGACATTGGGCGATCTGGCCGAAATCCACCTCACCTTCGAGGATCGCCTCGGCACAGCACGCTTTGACGGCGAATCTTCGGTGGCCTTGCAAGTGGTCAAACGCAAAGGATTCAACCTGATTGACACAGCCACCGCTGTGAAAGAAATCGTCGCCGCAAGCAGCGCGCAATGGCCAGAAGAGCTTAAGGCCGCTGTCGAAGTAGGCACCTCCAATGACCAAAGCCGCGTTGTGAACAGCATGGTGCAACAGCTCCTTGGCTCCGTCTTTACTGCGATTGCGCTGGTGATGATTGTGGTCCTGGCCGCCCTTGGTATCCGTGCGGCGCTGCTGGTAGGATTTGCGATTCCCACATCTTTTCTGCTGTGTTTTGCCTTCCTTGCGCTCATGGGTATATCTATTTCGAACATTGTGATGTTTGGCCTGATTTTGGCCGTTGGCATGTTGGTGGACAGTGCGATTGTGGTCGTCGAGTACGCGGACCAGAAACAACAAGAGGGCAAAGGCCCGATGACGGCCTACGTCGAGGCGGCAAAGAGGATGTTCTGGCCCGTGATCTCCTCCACTGCGACGACGCTTTGTGCCTTCCTGCCGATGCTGTTCTGGCCCGGTGTGCCGGGCGAATTCATGGGCATGCTACCCGTCACGCTGATCTTTGTGCTGTCCGCATCACTTGTCGTGGCACTGGTTTATCTGCCCGTATTGGGTGGTGTCACGGGTCGCCTTGAGCATTGGATGGCAGGCAACATGGAGCGGATTGCGACCCTGCCTTGGTATCTGCACATCCTTCTGTTTCCAGCTGCATTCGCGATGATTTTTCCTGCGATGTCTCTACTTGCCTCCGGCACGCTGTTCGGCTGGATCGGTGCACAGTTTGCCGCAATGGACGGCTTGGACCTGCTGAGGTCGGTCATTCCCACCTTTGTAAAAGTCTTTGGCTTGGTCCTCGTTGGCGCGGCTGTGCTCTTGGTCGCACTTGGCGGGTTCATGCTCTTCTTGCTGGCACTCTTTGCGGTGCTCACGCGCTTTGGCAAATGGGGCCAATGGCTCGCCTCCAAACTGTTTCGCAAGGTGCCTGACCGCATCTCTTCGGGGTACAAGCGCTCACCCTTTGGCCGCTTGATCGAGTTTATTGCCGGCAATCCGGTCATGCCCTTGGTCATGGCGGGGACTGTGTTTGTCTTTGTTGGCACAACGTTCATATACTTCAGCAATAATTCCAAAGGGGTTGAATTCTTTGTAGATTCAGAGCCGGAGCAGGCCATCGTATATGTCCTCGCACGCGGCAACCTGTCACTGAACGAAAAGGACGATTTACTGCGCCAAGCGGAGCGGATCGTCATTGACCACCCCGGCATCGCAACGGCGTTCTCATTCGCTGGAGAAGGCGGGCTGGACAGCAATACAGGCGGCTCCCAAGCGCCCAAGGACCTCATCGGTCAAGTCCAGTTCGAGACGATCCCGTGGGAGGACCGCGCGCTCAACCGCGAACTCGACGGCGATATCATCATCGCGGAGCTGACCGAGCAGCTTTCGAACATTCCGGGCATCCAGATTGAAGTGCTCTCACTTGACCGAGGTCCTGCCTCTGGCAAGCCTGTGCACTTGCGCTTTAAGGGTGATCGCTTTGACCATCTGGTCGAAGCGACTGCAAAAGCCCGCGCGCATTTCAATACAGTTCCAGGACTGATCCTGATTGAAGACACGCGCCCCCTACCCGGCATCGACTGGCAGATCGACGTGGATGTCGAGAAGGCAGGCCAATATGGCGCGGACGTGCTTAGCGTGGGCGCGATGGTGCAGCTGGTCACGCGTGGCCTCTTGCTCGACACTATGCGCGTCGATACGTCTGATGAGGAGATCGAGATCCGTGTGCGCCTGCCCGAGCAGGACCGCCTGCTGTCGACCCTTGATACGCTCAAGGTACGCACACCCGAGGGGTTAATTCCGCTGTCGAACTTTATCACCCGTACACCTGTACCAAAGTTGGCGGAGATCAGCCGCATCGACCAGCAACGCTATATGGATGTGAAGGCCGATGTGACACCGGGTCTAATGAAAATCGTGCATGCAACGCGCCCCGGAGAGGAAGCAACCGCCGCCGCCACGCTGGCTACGCTGCGCCCTGCGGGGGACGATTTTGATTTCCGTGATATCGACGGAACCCAGTACAAAATCACCGACCGCACCGCCGCTGCGAGCGAATTTGATTTGCAAGAGGACTACACAGCGCAAAAACTGCGCCTCGTCCCCGTCAACGCAAACGAGCGTATCGCCGAGATCAGCAAATGGATCGAGACCGCGGATTTGCCCGATGGTATCTCCTATGAATGGACCGGCGATCAGGAAGATCAGGCAGACAGTCAGGCCTTCCTCAGCTCCGCCTTTACAGCCGCTCTTGGCCTGATGTTCATTATCCTGCTGGCGCAGTTCAACTCCTTCTACAATGCTGTGCTGGTGCTGGTGGCAGTGGTGCTGTCCACGACAGGTGTGTTGATCGGAATGCTGGTCATGGACCAGACGTTCTCGATCATCATGACAGGTACAGGAATCGTCGCCCTCGCTGGCATTGTGGTGAACAACAACATCATCCTGATCGACACCTATCAGGAGTTCAGCCAATACATGCCGCGCATCGAAGCAATCATCCGCACCGCTCAGGCGCGTATCCGCCCTGTGCTGCTCACCACGATCACAACGATGGCGGGGCTTGCGCCGATGATGTTCGGCCTCAGCCTCGATTTCGCCAATGGCGGCTATACCATCGACAGCCCGACAGCGCTGTGGTGGAAACAGCTTGCCACAGCGGTGGTCTTTGGCCTTGGTGTTGCGACCGTGCTCACGCTGATACTGACGCCCTCACTGCTGGCAGTACGCGTTTGGGCCTCCACTTATGCCGGATGGATTGCTCAACTGCTGGCGCGCATGTCCATGGGCCGTGCCAGCCGCGCGGCACGCGATTGGGCGTTGCAGCGCGATGCCAAACGCTCCGGCACGGGCGAGTTGTTGTGGAGCGATGAGACACTTGCCCTCACACGCCCCGCCCCTCCACCGCAGCCGGCAACTCAACCGGCGGAATAACGCGGCCTCACCGGATCGTGACACAAAGCCCCTCGCGTAGTTCGCGGGGGGCTTTATGCTGTGGGCATCTGATATTTATGGAATAGGAGTCCACATGCACCCCAAGCTCAAAAGCCTCACAGCAGCCGCCACCCTCGGCCTTGCCGTTATGAGTACATCCGCCCACGCCGAGATGATTGCTAAGACAAGCGCCCACTCAGTCGCGGAAACCATGGACCGCCTAGAGGCTGCAGTGACCGCTGCTGGTGCCACCGTTTTCGCCCGCGTTGATCACGCGGCAGGTGCCATGAGCGTGGACCAAGAACTGCGCCCGACCCAGTTGCTTATCTTTGGTAATCCGAAACTCGGGACACCTGCGATGCAGGACGCGCAAACCGCTGGCCTTGATCTACCGTTGCGCGTGCTCGCCTATGCCGATGCCGAGGGTGTAGTGCACGTAACCTACCACGCGCCAAGCAGCCTTGTTGCAACCCACGGCCTGCCGGAAGATGCGCCATATCTCAAGATGATGACAGGTGCGCTGGACAAGTTGACAGGCAAAGCGGTCGCTGAAGAGTAACAACACGGCCCGCTTCCTGCGCGCATAGGGCAATGCAGGCGGGCCCATATAAATATCTTCAGCCCCGCCACTTTGGCGGGGCTGTCCTTCAGATCATTCTTCGTTTTGCTGACGGTGCCAGAGTTGGGAATAGCGGCCCCCTTTGGCCAACAGCGCGTCATGGGTGCCCTGCTCGACGACTTCCCCCTTCTCCAGCACGATAATGCGGTCCGCTTCAGCAATCGTGCTCAGACGGTGCGCGATGGTCAACACGGTCCGGCCCTTACCCGCTTGGCGCAGCGCATCCTGAATCTCATGCTCTGTCTCACTATCAAGCGCGCTTGTCGCTTCATCCAGCAACAGAATTGGCGGGTCTTTCAGCAAAGTGCGCGCAATGCCCACCCGTTGCTTTTCACCACCCGACAGTTTCAGCCCCCGCTCTCCCACGGATGTCTCGTATCCGTCTGGCAGAGCCTTGATAAAATCGTGGATTTGCGCAGCTTGAGCGGCTGCCTCCACCTCCGCCTGTGTCGCACCATCACGGCCATAGGCGATGTTATAGCCGATGGTATCATTGAACAGCACCGTATCCTGCGGTACCACGCCAATCTGGCGATGCAGGGAATTCTGCGTCACATCGCGCACGTCCTGCCCGTCGATGCTCAGGCTACCGTTCTGGACATCGTAGAACCGGAACAAAAGCCGCCCGATGGTCGATTTACCCGATCCCGTCGAGCCCACAATCGCTACCATCTCGCCGGGCTCTGCAGTCAAGCTCACCCCGTTGAGGATATTGCGGTCCGCGTTATAGCCGAATTGCACGTTATCGAGCTTGATCTGACCGCCCGTCACCTTGAGCGCGGGTGCATCTGGCTTGTCGAGCACTTCGGAGGGCTGCTCCAGCAGGTCAAACATCTGCCCCATATCCACCAAAGCCTGCCGGATTTCGCGGTAAACGGTGCCAAGGAAATTTAGCGGCACGGTGATCTGGATCATATATGCATTGATCATCACAAAGCCACCGACGGTTAGCGTGCCTGCTTGCACCTCAATCGCCGCCATGACCATAACGCCAACCAGACCGATTGTGATGATGACTGATTGGCCAAAGTTCAGAAACGCGAGCGAATAATTCGTCTTGATCGCCGCTTCTTCATAGCCTGCCATGGCACTGTCATAGCGCTGCGCCTCGCGTTCTTCCGCGCCAAAATACTTGACCGTCTCATAGTTGAGTAGGCTGTCGATAGCCTTTTGGTTGGCATCCGTGTCTTGGTCGTTCATCTGGCGGCGCAGCTTCACGCGCCATTCGGTCACCGCAAAGGTGAACCAAACGTAAAAACCGATCGTGACGGCCACGACCAGCATATAGCTCACGTCGAACTGGATCGTCAGAATGATACCAATGAGAAAAAGCTCAAGAATAAGCGGCCCGATGCTGAACAGCAAAAACCGCAGCAAGAAATCCACACCTTTTACACCACGCTCGATGATACGGCTGAGACCGCCCGTTTTGCGGCTAATGTGGTAGCGCATGGAGAGTTTATGGATATGGTTGAACGTCTCGAGTGCCAGCATACGCAACGCGCGCTGACCCACACGCGCAAAGATCGCATCGCGCAGCTGTTGGAAACCAACGCCCATTAGACGCGCCATGCCGTAAGCAATCGTTAGCCCCACAGCGCCGAGTGCGAGCATCGGCACACCTTCTTCGGCCAACGCATCAACGGCACCGCGGTAAAACTGCGGCGTGATCACCGTCACCACTTTGGACAGAACCAGCACGACCATTGCCCACATGACACGTTTGCGCACCCACGGCATGTCGTCAGGCCACAGATAAGGGGCTACTTTGCGCAGCACGCGTATGGAGGATTGGCGCTCTTGCTCGGCGGCAATCTCTTCCTCGGTCACCGCTTGTTTTTGGGAAGTGGTATCGGGGCGTGGTGTAGCTCTGTCAGCGGTCATGGGACTTCCTATGGGGTGCCATGACTACATAGGGCGTCTGGTGACCAAGGGCCACCTCAGTTTGGCAAATCAAACACCTGGCCGGGGTAAATCAGATCCGGATTGCGGATGCTTTCGCTATTCGCCTCGAACACCCGCACATAGAGCGTGCCATCACCGTAGCGTTCGCGTGCAATCGCCCAGAGGGTCGCGCCGGTTTGCACGGTGATGGATTTAATCGGGCCTTCGGTATTTGCCGACGCCTGCGCCAGCACTTCGGCGGATTCGCGTTTGAACGGGGTCTCCACACGGCTGCTGACAGTGCCAGCGGCGCTCACTTCATCGACCCGTAAAGTGTAAACGCCCTCGTCCACATCCGGCAAATCGCCACGCCAACGGCCATCTGAAGCAACGGGCAGGCTGATCACAGAGCGATTGTTGAGATAGACGCGCACCCTGGCCGTATCCGGCTGCGCACGCCCCGTGAGCTGGACCTCTCCAAGCTCGGAATATCCAATGGTATCAAGGGCGATCTCACTGGTGACAGCCGGGCTCATCAAGCTGACGCCTGCAGAATCTGATTTCAGCACGGCAATGCGCGGCGGCTCCGCTTCGGTCTCGGCTTCTACTGCAACCTCGTTTACTGGCGCTGCCGGCTCCGGTGACTCCGCAGCGTCGGTCTCGGCTTGCGGCGCGGTTGTTTGCTCTGGCTTAGCTGCTGATGGCGCCGGGATAACACGGGGGGCCAAAATGACCTCATCTACGGAGGCTGTGACCTCTTCCCCGCTGCGTGCGGACAAGCTCACCACCTGTGCAGAGTCTCCTGCGGGAAGATTGGCAATCGCGGCAAAGCCTCCGGTGCTGTCTGCGGTCGCGGTCCCCACCTGCTCCCCATCAACAAGGATCTTCACGTCGCTCAGCGGCTCGGCACGGCCAGCGATGATAGTGGTCCCGTCAGGTTCGCGGCGCAACGCGTCAAAGCTGGGGGCAGTGGTCTGGGCAACCTCCACAGTCTCAGCCTCAACATTCTCAACCTCAGCAACCTCCGCTGACGGCGCTTGAGAGGGTTGAGATGAATTCGCACTCACCGGCAAGGGTGCTGGCTCCTGCCCTCCAAAGCTGAGATACGCACCCAAGCTCAATGCCGCGACCATTCCGCCACCGGCGAGGATGGCACCCGTATTGCCGCCAAGTGCTGTCGTCAACTTGCTCATAAAAGCGTTCCTGATTGCTTTGGCGATCACCGCCTGCGTTGAGCCTTAGTAACGGACAGGCTATCACGGGTCAAAACACCAATCCATAGGGCCAACTTTTTCCGCCAAGTGATGCAGGAGTATCCAATGTCTACACCAACTACACCGAAATCCATCTGCGTCTTTTGCGGCTCGCGCGCGGGAGATGACCCCGCCTTTGCTGCTGATGCACAAGCAATGGGCCATGGCATCGCTACCAAAGGCTGGCGGTTGGTCTATGGCGCAGGCGATGTGGGACTGATGGGAACGGTCGCGCGATCGGCCCAAGATGCGGGCGGCGATACCTTTGGTGTGATCCCCGCGCATCTGGTCGCATGGGAAGTCGGCAAGACCGACCTCACGCGGTATATCGTCACCGAGACCATGCACGAGCGTAAGAAAGTGATGTTCATGAACAGTGATGCGCTCGTCGTTTTGCCCGGTGGTGCCGGATCGCTGGACGAGATGTTCGAGGTGCTCACATGGCGTCAGTTAGGTCTTCATGAAAAGCCTATTTATATCGTAAATACAAATGGCTACTGGGATCCGCTAAAGAAGTTGATGAACCATGTCGCGGCCCACGGATTTGCCGATGAGAGCCTGTTGG
>CBDTVN010000012.1:0-42237 GCA_965364195.1 uncultured Sulfitobacter sp.
CTTTGAGGAGAAGATGAAGGAAATACGTGAAACTCTAAAGTCCTAGTGCTCGGTCCCTCCTCCTTTCTTTGAAGTGGTCCGCCCCTAGCCCCGAGTTAATGTCCCCTGACAGGGTCCGCACGATAACTGGGATGAAGTAGATCAACACCAATGACAGCAAGATCATTGCCAAGAAGGGGATCGCTGTGCCGATGGTCGTAACTTCGTCTGCACCGCCAACTGCGACTTGCAACATGTTCAGTAACCCGAAGATCACAGAGAACACACCGGCAATAACAATTGGATACAAAGACCATGCGATGAGTGCCGAAAGCCATCGGTTGAAGTAGTCTTGTGTGACTTTGAATAGTGTCAGCGTGATCATGACTGGCGCGATTCCGATCAGAAGCGTCACCACCATCTTCGAAAGAACCAACATCAACGCCGCTGCGCCGCTGAGAACCGCCACAAGGACCGTCATCAGCACGCTCATCATCGCTCCTGCCATCCAATTCATGTTTTCGCCAATCTTGTTCGCGTAGTCGGTCAACTCGGCTGTTAGCCCGTCAAACCGCTCTGCAAAAAAGACTGCCCCAGAACCAGTTTCGCCTGTGATAGAGCCAATTATCAGCCCCGCGATGTTATCCAATCCTGCGACGATCTGGCCAGAGACGTAATTGAAGTGCACCCAGTCAAACGCAAAGGCGTTGATCAGCCCAATCTTGATCAGAACCGGAAAGAGATCTGCACCGTCCATCGGTTTGATCTGCAAAGCCATGTTCGCGAAGAGAAGCACGATGGCCAGCGAGGACATCAGAACGATGGTCGTGCCCATGCTGGACGCGATCAATCCAAACTGTGACTCGGCAATGCTACTCAAGTTGTCGTTGGCCGAATCCACAATGAACGAAACGATACCCATCAGTTTGGCTCCTCACAAAGCTCCTGAACGGACTTCCTGAGGTCCGAAATGATTGGAAAATAAAATGCCGCGGCCCAATCGCGATAAGCCGACGACGGCCCGACTGCAAAGCCAAGAGATTCAAAATCATCCATGATCGTGGCCCACTGAGGCCTCAGTGCAGTACAGTCACAGCTCTCAGCGGCAATTGCTGCCTCATGTCTGCGAAGGCTGTACAACTTGTCCGCAGCGATGCTGCGCCACGCGTCACGAAAGGTCAGGAATGTGAGTTCGTCAGGCCTTTCAATAATCGTGCAGCCGTATTCATCTTGTTGGATGCGGTCAGTCGCAAGGTGATCGGTCGTCTCTTCGGCCTGTGCCACCTGACCAACGAACAGCGAAATGATCAAAACTCTAAACATCTTGTTTTCCTTCGTTTTCTGAAGTTCGCTTGGCACGACAACGCCGAGATGCGTTTGTCCGACCTAGAATGAAGTTCCACCCCAGCACATCGGCAGCAACATCGTCACTGCAGCGCAAGAATTCGCGTGTTTTCAGCGCAAATTCGCCGTCAGTGCCGAAGGCCATGTCGTTCCCCCGCATCCATATCTTCAGTTATTCCATGCCGAGGTGCGTCTCGGCTTTCCTGACTGTCTCCAAGCTGTTCTTGAGCTTCGACGATAGCTGCGCGTAGGTCTGATCTTCCCGCATCCAACCGTCCAAGACAGCGATCAATGAGGCTTGTGACCTGACCAACCCGATCACGCAAAGCTTCAACCCATCCAGCTCGACCTTCGTCTCTTGCGTCCATCGTGCCTCGGAGGCGGCCAATGCTTCCGCTGAGGCTTTCGAGGCCTGCGTCAACTGTTCGACGTAGCCTATCCTCAATGTATCCTTGCCAGCGCCTTGTCTGAAACCAGTTGTCGGAAAAGCAAACTCTCGAACGGGTAAAACCTGCGCTCTCGGTTGCGTAAGCTTGGACGGCTTGCAGCAGGGCCTCCGGTGCGATCCCTTCCTTCACGGCCTCTTCGATTTGGGCGAGACAGGCCGCTTTGCCGCGCAATCGGTCGGGTGGGTATGCTTCCAAAACTTTCTCAGCCTCCACCGCCTCACGCCTGCGCGAAGGAGGTTCTCTTACAGGTTCAATGGTAAGGTTCCTGTCCCGATTTGAGACTACCCCCGTCCCAACCTTGAGACTTTTCCCCCGCTTTTTTGAGACGTTTCCCCCCGTCTCATTTTGAGACACAACCCCGTTTTGACCACTGCCTCCACCCTTTGGACGTGCGCTTGGCCCAAGGGTAATGTCGAGGTGCAACTCATACTGATTGGACCCGCGCCCGCCATCGCCGTCACCGCGAGCATGGCGGGTGATAAAGCCGCACTCCTCCAAGGTTGTCATGTGCCGAAACAGTGTTGCACGACCCATCTCGCACTCGTCCGCCAACCGCTGGGCGCTCGGATTGCACTGGCCAGTCTCTTTGTTGTGAAAATCCGCCAACTGAATCAGCACAATCTTAGCGGCGGGCTTTAACCCTTTGACGTTCGCGGCCCAGATCAACGCCATCCCGCTCATAACGCTACCTGCCTTGCCAGAAATGGGTCGGTTGCATGAGGCCTCCCGCCCGAATCTACAGCTAGGTGTTGCGGAACAAAACCAGAATTCCCTGTGTCAGATTTGTGCCTATCGGAAACATGCGTTCCTGCATCGTTCTGCAAAAGGCCGCATTTACCTAAATCGCAAGTACCTTTGCCCATTGCTGTTTTTACTGGGGATACGTATGTCCGGTGGTGGGACACCCTTCCCCAACGAAGGGCATTTATCTGAGAGGGTAGCATCAATGGCTATTTCTGCACCGACCACGCGGCCGGCAAATCCGCGTTTTTCCTCTGGCCCCTGTGCCAAACCCCCCACATTTGATCTGGCAAAACTGTCTGACGCGCCCTTGGGCCGTAGCCACCGCGCCGCACCCGGCAAGGCAAAGCTGCTGGAAGCGATCGAGACCACCCGTGAGATTCTCGGTGTACCCGCTGACTATAAGATCGGCATCGTACCCGCCTCAGACACTGGCGCCTACGAGATGGCGATGTGGAACCTGCTGGGCGAACGCCACGTCGAGATGCTGGCATGGGAAAGCTTTGGCTCTGGCTGGGTCACCGATGCACTGAAACAGCTAAAAATAGACGCGACTGAAAAGACCGCCCCTTACGGCGAGATCGTCGATCTGGATGGCGTGAACTTCGACAATGACGTCTGCTTTACTTACAATGGCACCACATCTGGCGTGCGTGTACCTGCGTCTTTTGACATTCCGGCGGACCGCGCAGGCCTGACGCTCTGTGATGCGACCTCTGCCGCATTTGCGATGGACCTACCTTGGGACCGCTTGGACGTTACCACCTTTAGCTGGCAAAAAGTGTTGGGCGGCGAAGCGGCACACGGCATGATCATCCTGTCCCCTCGCGCGGTCGAGCGGTTGGAAAGCTATACCCCCGCATGGCCCCTGCCCAAGATCTTTCGCCTTACCAAAGGCGGCAAGCTTATCGATGGTATCTTCAAGGGTGAGACGATCAACACACCCTCGATGCTGTGTGTTGAGGACTATTTATGCGCGCTGGAATGGGCAAAATCGGTTGGCGGCCTTGAAGGCATGATCGCACGCGCAGATGCAAACACTGCCGCAATCACAGCCTTTGTCGAGACACATGACTGGATCGATTTTCTTGCTGTTGATCCTGCCACGCGTTCAAACACCTCTGTTTGCCTCAAATTTACAGATGCCCGCATCAGTGATGGCGCGGCTTTTGCCAAAGCGGTGGCTAAGCGGCTGTCGGATGAGGACGTAGCACTTGATATTGGTGCCTACCGCGATGCTCCTGCGGGCCTACGCATCTGGTGTGGTGCCACGGTTGAAACCTCGGACATCAAAGCGATGCTTCCATGGCTCGACTACGCCTTCAACGCCGAGCTTAACGCATAATTCACGTCGGGGTACGCCCCCGCGCCCTCACTCATTCTTATATCAAAGGACCACATCATGGCTCCCAAAGTACTCATTTCCGACAGCCTCAGCGAAGCCGCTGTTCAAATCTTCAAAGACCGCGGCATCGAGGTCGATTTCCAGCCCACCTTGGGCAAGGATAAGGACAAACTGGCCGAGATTATCGGCAACTATGATGGCCTCGCCATCCGCTCCGCCACCAAAGTGACGGATAAGATCCTCGACGCCGCCCCGAACCTTAAGGTCATTGGCCGCGCGGGCATCGGTACGGATAACATCGACAAAGACGCCGCCTCTAAACAGGGTGTGATCGTGATGAACACGCCATTCGGTAACATGATCACCACAGCCGAGCATGCCATCGCGATGATGTTCGCCGTAGCGCGTCAAATCCCCGAAGCATCTGCTTCCACACATGCTGGCAAATGGGAAAAGTCCAAGTTTATGGGCGTTGAGCTGACAGGTAAAACGCTGGGCGTGATCGGTGCGGGGAACATCGGTGGCATCGTCTGTGACCGCGCGCGCGGGTTGAAAATGAAAGTCGTCGCCTATGACCCCTTTCTTGGTGAAGAGAAGGCCGCGAAGATGGGCGTGGAGAAGGTGGAGTTGGACGAACTGTTAGCACGTGCTGATTTCATCACACTGCATGTTCCGTTCACAGACCAGACAGCCAACATCCTGAGCCGTGAGAACCTCGAAAAGACCAAGAAGGGTGTGCGGATCATCAACTGCGCGCGCGGAGGTTTGGTCGATGAAGAAGCACTCGCCGATATGCTGAAATCCGGCCATGTTGCTGGTGCGGCCTTTGACGTGTTCAAGGTTGAGCCCGCGACCGAGAACCCGCTGTTCAATCTCCCCAATGTTGTTTGCACGCCGCACCTTGGCGCCGCAACGACGGAAGCGCAGGAAAATGTGGCACTGCAAGTGGCCGACCAGATGGCTGATTATCTGCTGACAGGTGCTGTGAGCAACGCGCTCAACATGCCATCCGTCACCGCCGAAGAGTCGCAGGTCATGGGCCCGTGGCTCAAACTGTCGGGCCACCTTGGCGCATTTATTGGCCAACTTACTGACGAGCCGATCAAAGCAATCAACATACTCTATGACGGTGTTGTCTCCGAGATGAACCTTGATGCCCTCAACTGCGGTGTAGTTGCAGGCATCATGAAGCGCGCGAACCCTGACGTGAATATGGTGTCCGCGCCTGTTGTCGCCAAAGAAAAAGGCATCCAGATTTCGACTACGAATCAGGATAAGTCAGGTGTATTCGAGGGCTACATCAAGGTTACCGTTGTGACGGACAAGCGTGAGCGGTCCATTGCAGGAACGGTGTTCTCGGACGGCAAGCCACGGTTTATCCAGATCAAAGGCATCCAGATCGACGCCGAGGTCGGCCGTCACATGATCTATACCACCAACGAAGACGTACCAGGCATCATCGGTACATTGGGTCAGACCATGGGCGAGAATGGCGTGAACATCGCGAACTTTACCCTTGGCCGTGCCGGTGTGAAGGGCGAGGCGATTGCGCTTTTGTACGTGGACGAGCCTGTTCCAGCTCCCGTTGTGAAAAAACTGCATGACACGGGTATGTTCACCCAGATCAAGCTGCTGGAATTCGACGTAAACTAAAGCTATCCAGAGACTAACTGAAAGGCGCGGCTCCTACAGGGTCGCGCCTTTTGCATTGGAGGGACCATGACCAAACCGATCTACGCCATTGGCGACATCCACGGACAGAATAATGAGTTGCTGCGCGTTCTGGACCTGATTGAAGCAGATGGTGGGCCGGATGCAGAGGTTGTGTTCATTGGGGATTATACAGACCGTGGCCCCGCCTCATCGGACGTGCTTGATACGCTTATTGGTGGATTGGCCAAGGGAAAGCTATGGCATTGCCTCAAAGGAAATCATGACCGCATGTTCGGCTGGTTCATGCGCGACTACCCACTGCATGACGCCTATCTGCCTGTGTATCTGTACTGGCTTCACGAGCGTTTGGGCGGGGATACGACATTAGCCTCGTACGGGATAAAGATGGCCGGGACCGACCGTCAAACTGTCGTTCACGCACTGGCGAAGGCCGCCGTACCTCAAGCGCATATTGATTTTCTTGACGGCCTGGCACACAGCTTTGAAAACGATGACCTGTTCTTTGCCCATGCCGGTATCCAGCCGGGTGTGGCTCTGGCTGATCAGTCAGAACATGACCTGCTGTGGATACGCAAAGAGTTCCACGTCGATAAGCGGGACCATGGCAAGCTGATCGTGCATGGCCATACCCCCGTTGAGGCGGCGGTACACTATGGCAACCGCATCAACATTGATGCCGGTGCAGGCTATGGTCGTCCACTGACGGCTGTTGTATTTGAAGGGCGGGAGTGTTGGAGCCTGACGGATCAAGGCCGCGCTTCGTTGACGCCGTAGAATGCGCGACACTGACGGAACGTCTTGGCTGACAAGCTGCGCTCTGATTTCTAGGATTAGATCAACATTGAGGGAGAAAATATATGTCTGATGATATTGTCATTCTAAGCGGTGCGCGCACTGCAATCGGCACATTCGGTGGCGCGCTTGCTGGCACGCCCCCAACCACACTAGGCGCAACTGTTGCGCGGGCCGCACTCACGCGCGCGGGAGTTGAAGGGGAGCAAATCGGCCACGTTGTGTTCGGCAATGTCATCAATACAGAGCCGCGTGATATGTACCTCAGCCGTGTCGCCGCGATGGAAGCGGGTGTGCCGGATGCGGTGCCTGCGATGAACGTGAACCGCCTTTGCGGCTCTGGCGTGCAGGCGATTATTTCCGCAATGCAATCCCTGATGCTGGGCGATGCGGACTTCGCACTGGCCGGTGGCGCCGAAAGCATGAGCCGCGCGCCCTACATCCTCCCCGCTGCGCGCTGGGGGCAAAAGATGGGCGATGTGGCTTCGCTTGATATGCTGCTCGGCACGCTGAATTGCCCGTTTGGCACGGGGCACATGGGCGTCACAGCCGAAAATGTTGCGGGCGAACATGAGGTAAGCCGTGGAGAGCAGGATGCCTTTGCCATGCGATCGCAGGAACGCGCAGCAGCGGCTATTGAGGCCGGGCACTTTGCCGAGCAGATTGTGCCTGTCGAAGTACGCAAAGGCCGGGAGTCTGTTGCATTTGAGGTAGACGAACATCCCAAGGCGACCACGTTGGAAAAGCTGGCAGGATTGCGCGCTGTGTTTCAAAAAGACGGCTCGGTCACGGCGGGCAATGCTTCGGGGATCAACGATGGAGCGGCGGCGCTGGTTCTCGCGCGAGCGTCCGCCGCTGCTTCAAGCGGATTGCGCCCTCTGGCGCGTATCATCGGCTATGCTCATGCAGGTGTCCGGCCAGAGGTGATGGGCATTGGACCGATCCCTGCCGTGACGAAACTGTTCGAAAAGACTGGTTTGGGGCCAGATGATTTCGATGTCATCGAAAGCAACGAAGCCTTTGCGTCGCAAGCGTTGGCGGTGAGCAAGGCACTGGGGTTTGATCCTGCGCGGGTGAACCCGAATGGTGGTGCTATCGCGCTGGGCCATCCCGTGGGGGCGACAGGAGCGATCATCACCGTAAAAGCCCTGCACGAATTGCAGCGCACGGGTGGTAAACGTGCACTCATCACGATGTGTATCGGCGGCGGCCAAGGCATTGCGATGGCGATTGAACGCATCTGATGGTAGAATGAGAAACAGGTGCGGCAAGGTATCGAGCCTTGCTAAACCTGCCCAATTATTAGCCAAGCCAGTGAGGATTAGGTTAGCGCACTGATAAGGGCGATAACACCTGAGGCCGCTCCAGCCCCAAGGACAGCGGCGAGCACGAGGTAGCGTTTGAACGGTTTTGGCGGCGGCGGAAGTGCACTGGCCTGTCTGATAAGCGCTGCTTCGACCAAAGCGGGGAGGCGCGGACCAAAACGGGACAGCACGCGCGCAGTCTTTGTAAGATCGGTAATTATCGCCTTGGGACCGATGGATTTGGTGATGTAATCCGTGACGATAGGTGCCGCGACCTGCCAGATGTTCATCTGCGGATTAAGAGAGCGGGCAACCCCTTCGACGACGACCATGGTACGCTGGAGCAGGATCAACTCGGTGCGGGTTTCCATGCCAAAGCGTTCGGTCACCTCAAAAAGATACGCGAGGAGCCGCGCCATTGAGATACGGTCGGCATCCATACCAAAGATCGGCTCACCCACCGCACGCAGGGCGCGGGCAAATTCGTCTACGTCTTTATCGGCAGGCACATACCCTGCTTCAAAGTGGACCTCGGCCACGCGCTTGTAGTCTTTCCGAATAAAGCCATAGAGAATTTCGGCGTAGACGCGGCGCGTGTATTCGTCGATGTGGCCCATGATACCAAAATCAAGCGCGATAATGTTGCCGTTTGCCGCAACCTTCAGGTTCCCCTGATGCATATCACCATGAAAGAAGCCGTCGCGCAGGGCATGTTGCAAGAACAGCGCAAGAATACGCTCGGACAGCTCGATCCGGTCATGCCCTGCGGCGTCGATGGCGGCGTTGTCGCCCATGGGAACGCCTTCGGCCCAGCCAAGGGTCATCACACGGCGCGCGGAGTAGTCCCATTTGATCGCGGGCAACTCGAACCCTGCGTCGTCTTTTGTATTGGCCGCGTATTCGGAGGCGGCAGACGATTCGAGCCTTAGATCCAGCTCACCGCGCACAACGCCGTCAAAATGCTCAATCACATCCATGGGGCGCAGGCGGCGGGAACCAGGGGAGAACAGCTCAACCACGCGGGCCGCAAGATAGAACGCATCGACATCCTTTTGAAACGCTTTTTCGATGCCTGGACGGAGGACTTTTACAGCGACCTCTTCGCCCGTGGTTCTTAGTCGGGCTTTATGAACCTGCGCAATGGAGGCTGCGGCTACTGGCTCACTGAACTCAGAGAAAATCTCATCGACCGGTTGGCCGAGTTCCTTTTCGACTTCCGCTTTTGCCACCTCGACAGGGAAGGCGGGCAATTGATCCTGCAATACGCGCAGTTGCAGTGCCATTTCGTCTCCCACAACATCGGGGCGGGTAGAGAGAATTTGACCGAATTTGATATAGGCAGGGCCCAGCGCCGTGAGCGCACGGGTGGCGGGTTGAAGCGCAGGGTCGCCTTTGTAGCCAAGCGGCTTGAACGGGATCGCAAGCGCGCGGGCAACCACGCGCACCGCCTTTGGTGCCTCAAACGCATCAAGCACAAAGTTCATGGCACCTGTACGTTCCAGAGTGGCGCCGGTTCGGATCAGACGCCAGATGTTGTGAGGGCCGCGCATGTTAAATCTTCCAACCCGAATGGAGGGCGGCAATGCCCATCGTCATATTGCGATATTTGGCATTCTCAAACCCCGCCGCGCGCACCATGCCGAGGAAAGTATCCTGATCGGGGAAGTTGCGAATTGATTCCACAAGGTACTGATAGCTGTCGCGGTCATTCGCGATCATCTGACCCATGCGCGGGATGACATTAAAGCTGTAGAGGTCGTATGCTTTTTGCATCATCGGGTTGGGCAATTGGGAGAACTCAAGAACCATAATGCGGCCACCAGGCTTGAGAACACGGTAGGCTTCGTTCAGCGCCTCCTGAGGGCGGGTCACATTCCGGATACCAAATGAGATGGTGTAGACGTCGAAAGTGCTATCCTCGAACGGCAAGTCCATCGCATCACCGACAACCCAATCAAGGCTGTCTTGCATTGCTTCGGCTTCGGCACGTTTGCGGCCCTCGATCAGCATCCCTTCGGTCAGATCACACACGGTCGCATGACCATGGCCCGCCCGTTTGAGAAACTTGAACGACACATCGCCCGTCCCGCCAGCAACATCCAGCAGCTTTTGACCCGGCCGCGGTGCCAGCCAATCCATCATCGCCTCTTTCCAGATGCGGTGGATGCCCATGCTCATTACATCGTTCATAACATCGTAGTTATTGGCGACACCCGTGAACAGGCTGCGAACTTTGCCCGCCTTCTCGTCCTCTGGGATCGTTTGTGCGCCGAAATGGGTGGTTTTGTCGGTCATTATAATGGTCCTGATCTTGTTGCGTTGGGGATATAGCCTCAAGTAGGGAGGTGCAAACCGCCATTTGACGCAGGAGCAGTCATGCCAGAGCTACCCGAAGTGGAAACCGTGCGTCGCGGCCTTAGCCCCGTGATGGAAGGCGTGGTAATTGCCCGCGCGGACGTAAACCGCCCCGATCTGCGCTGGCCGTTTCCAGAGCGGATGGCAGAGCGGTTGACAGGGAAGCGGGTGGAGCGACTGCGGCGGCGGTCAAAATATGTGCTGGCTGATCTAAGTTCAGGCGAAACGCTGCTGATCCATCTGGGCATGTCGGGGCGGATGCTAATCTCGGGCGACCCGCTTGGACAGTTTGTGCATGAGCATCCCGCCGCAGAGAAGCATGACCATGTGGTGTTTCACATGGAGAATGGCGCGCGGATCACATTCAACGATCCACGACGTTTTGGCGCGATGGATCTGCTCGACACCGCCACTGCAGACGACCACAAGCTGCTCGCCCTGCTGGGGCCAGAGCCGCTGAGCAATGATTTTCACGAGGCGATTCTCGTAGCGGCGCTTAAAGGACGTAATACCCCTGTGAAATCTGCCCTACTGGATCAGCGTATCGTTGCCGGTTTGGGCAATATCTATGTCTGCGAGACGCTTTTTCGCGCGGGAATCAGCCCTGCGCGCAGAGCGGGGCAGATTGCCGCACCGCGTGTTGCCGCCATGGTTCCGATCATCCGCGAGGTGCTGAGTGAGGCCATTGAGGCGGGTGGCTCATCCTTACGCGATTTCCGCCAAGCCGATGGAGAGCTTGGATATTTTCAGCATTCTTTCGACGTTTACGGTAGGGAAGGCAAACCCTGCAAAACAGACGGGTGCGAAGCTTCGATTACCCGAATCGTACAGTCAGGGCGTTCTTCATTCTACTGCCCGCAATGCCAAAGATAGCTTGATCCAACCTGCGGCCATGGTATGCAAGAATCTCCGAGCAACAAAAAAGGGCCGCACACATGGCTTATGAAACGATCATTCTGGACGTCGACAATCACGTAGCTTTGGTGACGCTGAACCGTCCTGACGCGCTCAATGCGCTCAATGATCAACTGATGAGCGAGCTGGCCGATTGCCTTAAGAGTTGTCAGGAAAACGAGAAGGTGCGCTGCATCGTGATTACAGGCTCGGAAAAGGCATTTGCCGCCGGTGCCGACATTGCGATGATGAAGGATAAGACCTTTGTTGATGCGTTTGCGGGCGATTTGTTCACCCCTGAGACCGACCAAATCATGCGCGTACGTAAGCCGATCATCGCTGCTGTGTCAGGCTATGCGCTGGGCGGCGGGTGCGAGTTGGCGATGATGTGTGATTTTATCATTTGTTCCGAGACTGCGAAATTTGGCCAGCCGGAGATCAACCTTGGTGTGGTTGCCGGTATTGGTGGCACACAGCGCCTGACGCGAATCGTCGGTAAATCCAAAGCGATGGATATGAACCTGACCGGTCGCTTTATGGACGCCGATGAGGCAGAGCGCTCCGGCCTCGTTTCCCGCGTCGTACCTGTGAAAAAGCTGATGGAAGAGGCGCAGAGTGCCGCTCATAAGATTGCCGAGAAATCCATGATTTCCGTGATGGTCGTGAAAGAATCCGTGAACCGCGCCTATGAAGTGCCACTGCGCGAAGGTTTGCTGTTTGAACGCCGCATGTTCCACGCGTTGTTTGCGACCGAAGATCAGGCCGAAGGTATGGGCGCGTTTCTGGAGAAGCGCGAGGCACAGTTCCGAGATCGGTGACCAAAGGCCCTAATCTCAGACACTCGCGTGCTAATCGTAAACGATTCCAGCTTCCAGAACCTCAAAACTCTTAATTTCGAACGTATAGAAACCGGATTGATCCGCCTTAAGCGCGCGGGAAACAAGTTTGCCTTCCTCATCGGTGTAGACTGCCTGCACGGTGTGAATCGCTCGGTAACAATGCGTACCGTCGGGATAAGTGTATTTGATCATTCTTCGGCTTTCTTTTGATTTTCATCAGGTTATTTGGCAGCCTTTCGATGTCACGCTGTCGCCAACTTGGATAGAATGCTGTCGAAAGCAACACCCGGTCGATGCTGGCAGCTTGCGTTGCGCGCACCTCCTTTACAACCCTGCCCTAATCCCGCTATAGCCCGTCCCATACATGCGCGTGCAGCCCGCTCAGGCTAGAATCACCTATCGGTGTCCTCCTCTTGCGGGAGCGACTGTACGCTTAGACACGAATAATTTGATAGGATGATCCTCATGGCCAATACACCACAAGCAAAGAAACGCGCACGTCAAAACGAGAAGCGTTTCACGATCAACAAAGCACGTCGTTCACGCATCCGTACATTTATCCGCAAGGTTGAAGAAGCAATCGAATCCGGCGTGAAAGACGATGCAGTTGCAGCACTCAAAGCAGCACAGCCAGAGCTGATGCGCGGCGTTACAAAGGGTGTTTACCACAAGAACACTGCCTCGCGTAAAATGTCGCGTCTGGCTGCACGGGTCAAAGCAATCGCATAAGTAGGATCGCTTTTATTGCACGTTACGCGGGCGTCACCTCTGGTGGCGCCTGTGTTGTTTTAGAGACCCCTTTTTAGGGGGCTTCGAGATTCTTTTTCAACAAATACTGAGTCAACAAATAAGTTCTGTTGAAAGCGTCCGTCCTACCTTGCTACGAAGGGTGAGCGATTCACATCGCGGGGGGACAGACCAGATGATCCCGCTCCATTTTGCTAGAGATGGCGCACGGCTCTAATGGTCTCTTCCAGCAGCTGTAAAAGGCCGCTGAGATGAGCTGCAACTTCTGCTGCCAGCAGTTTTGCCTGTCACTATTGTATAACGATGTCGCTCGATATTCTCGGTGCAAAAGCCCCGCGTGTCGTTCGTAAAAGAGTAACAGTCCGAAGGACAGGGCCGGTTTCTGATGGGACCGGAACGGCCCGTGTGTGTCTGAACGGCTGGTCGGGACTTTGCTGCAGGGGGCAGCGTGATGATGGTGGTAGTAAGAGTATGACACGCGAAGAATGGGCCAATGTGAAACAGCGTTTGCTGAAAACCGTTGGACAGAATAATTTCACCACCTGGATTGATCCGCTAATGTTGGGGCAGACCACGGACAGCATCGCAACGCTGAACGTACCCACGAACTTCTTTGGCAACTATGTTTCTCAGAACTTCTCGGATCTCATCTTGCACGAGATGAAAGCTTTTGATGCGACTGTGTCCCGCCTCAAATTCGAAGTGGTGAGCGCGCAGCAAAAACCAATCACCCGTCAAACGGACGCCATTGCGCCTCTGCGCACACCAGCGCGGAAGCCCGCCAACACATCCAGTGTTTACACAGCACCTTTGGAAAAGCGTTTTTCGTTCGATACCTTTGTTGTGGGCAAGCCTAACGAGCTGGCCCATGCTGCCGCCCGCCGTGTGGCGGAAGGTGGTCCGGTCACATTCAACCCGCTATTTCTATATGGCGGCGTCGGACTAGGCAAAACGCACCTGATGCACGCCATCGCCCAAGAGTTGCAGACCCGTCGTCCAGAGCTCAGTGTTCTGTACCTCTCGGCAGAGCAATTCATGTACCGGTTTGTTCAAGCGTTGCGGGATCGCAAAATGATGGACTTCAAGGAAATCTTCCGCACGGTTGACGTCCTAATGGTCGATGACGTTCAGTTCATCGCAGGCAAAGATAGCACACAAGAAGAGTTCTTTCACACGTTCAATGCGCTGGTCGATCAGAACAAGCAGATCATCATATCAGCTGACCGCGCACCGCAAGATATCAAAGACCTTGAAGATCGTGTGAAGTCCCGCTTGCAGTGCGGCCTTGTCGTTGACCTGCACCCTACCGATTACGAGCTGCGCCTTGGCATCTTGCAGACCAAGGTCGACGTCCACCGCGCATCCTACCCTGAACTGGTGATGGATGACGGAATCCTCGAATTCCTCGCGCACCGCATCTCCACAAACGTGCGTGTACTTGAAGGGGCTTTGACCCGCTTGTTCGCGTTTGCCTCGCTGGTCGGACGCAAGATTGATATGGAGCTGACGCAGGATTGTCTTGCCGATGTGCTGCGCGCATCCGAGCGTAAGATCACCGTCGAAGAGATTCAGCGCAAAGTGTCGGATCACTACAACATCCGTCTGTCAGACATGATCGGACCAAAGCGCCTTCGCAGCTTTGCCCGCCCCCGTCAGGTGGCGATGTATCTGTGCAAACACATGACAAGCCGCTCATTGCCGGAGATTGGTCGCAGGTTTGGCGGACGTGACCACACAACGGTCATGCACGGCGTCAAACGGATCGAAGAGTTAAAGGTATCAGACGGTCAGATCGCCGAAGATCTTGAGCTTTTGCGCCGCTCGCTTGAAGCCTGACCCTCTGGGCGATGCAGTGATGCCACAGGAGGGCCCTCGACGGGGTCGCCTTTTGCGTTTCAACACCGTTATGTCTTGTGATTAGGGGCAAAGCGGGTACGTTAGTTTTCCCAACCCTGTGCAGTGGAGACTAGGCATATGAAATTCAGCATCGAACGCGCCGCGTTGCTCAAAGCCGTTTCTCAGGCTCAGTCTGTCGTTGAGCGGCGCAATACGATCCCGATCCTCGCCAATGTCCTGATCGAAGCAGAGGGCAGCGATGTTTCCTTCCGTGCCACTGATCTGGATATCGAAGTGGTCGATAAAGCCCCCGCTCAGATAGAGCGCGCAGGTGCCACCACCGTCGCCGCGACAACGCTGCACGAGATTGTGCGCAAACTGCCGGATGGTGCGCTTGTATCCTTGACGGCGGATAACGCAGCTGGTCGCCTTACGGTTGAAGCAGGCCGCTCGAACTTCTCGCTCGCGACATTGCCGAAGGAAGATTTTCCTGTCATGGCGACGTCCGAGTATGCGTCGAATTTCACCGCCAATGCCGCTGTGTTGCGCCGTCTGTTTGATAAATCCAAATTCGCGATCTCTACCGAGGAGACGCGCTATTACCTCAACGGCGTCTACATGCACATCGCCGAGGGCGATGGCGGGAAAAAGCTGCGCTGTGTGGCGACCGATGGTCACCGCCTTGCGCGCATTGACGCCGATATGCCAAAGGATGCCGCCGATATGCCGGGTGTGATTGTCCCGCGTAAAACTGTAGGCGAACTGCGCAAGCTTCTGGACGATGACGATATGGAAATCGCCGTATCGGTGTCCGAGACCAAGGTACGTTTTGCGACCCCTCTGATCACGCTGACATCCAAAGTGATCGACGGAACTTTCCCCGACTACACACGTGTTATTCCACAGGGCAACACCCGCAAGCTCGAAGTAGATGCCGCTGATTTCGCCCGCGCGGTAGACCGCGTAGCGACCGTGAGCTCCGAGCGTTCGCGCGCTGTAAAGCTGCAACTAGACGAAGATCGCCTGATCCTTTCCGTAAATGCGCCCGATAGCGGTGCCGCCGAAGAAGAGCTGGCCGTTGCGTATTCCGACGAGCGTCTTGAGATCGGGTTTAACGCAAAATACCTGCTTGAGATCGCATCACAAGTGGATCGCGAGAATGCTGTGTTCATGTTCAACTCCTCAGGTGATCCAACGCTGATGCGTGAGGGCAATGACACCTCTGCGGTCTATGTTGTGATGCCCATGCGTGTTTAAGCAGGACGGGGTTTTCCAAAAAATCCATCCGTTTTATTTCAGAGAAAACGATGACTGATGGCGGGCCTCTATCTCTCTAATCTAACGCTTTCACATTTCCGCTCTCACAGGCGGGCTGTGATTGATGTGAGCCCGCTTCCGGTTGCCATTCACGGTGATAATGGCGCAGGCAAAACCAACATCTTAGAGGCAATCTCACTGCTCTCTCCCGGTCGTGGACTACGCCGCGCGAGTGCAGAAGATATGACCCGCCGCCCCGAGGCGCTTGGCTGGAAAATCACGGCACTACTGCACGGACCTTTTGGTATCAGTGAGATTGAAATTATCTCGGAGAAGGGTGCCGCGCGGCAGGTGCGTATTGACGGCAAACCCGCTCCACAGACTGCATTAGGGCGCATTGCCCGTGTGTTGTGGCTGATCCCCTCTATGGATCGGCTGTGGATCGAGGGAGCCGAAGGTCGGCGACGATTCTTGGACCGCATGACGCTCAGCTTTCTGCCCGACCACGCCGAGATCTCACTGGCCTATGAGAAAGCCATGCGAGAGCGCAATCGCTTGCTCAAGGATATGGTGCGCGAGCCGTCATGGTACGCAGCACTGGAGGCCCGCATGGCCGAAACTGCGATTGCGATCCACCACAACCGTCTGCACGCACTTAAAGCCTTGTCTGAGGCGCAGGAGGCCGCCGAAACTGCCTTTCCGACTGCCACCCTGACTCTCGAATGTGAAATGCCGGAGGAAGTTGAGGCGATGCGCAGCGCGCTGGCGGAGGGGCGCATGCGTGATCTCAAGGCAGGTCGGACGCTGATCGGCCCGCACCGCGCTGATCTGTTGGGTGAATATGCAGCAAAGGGTGTTGCTGCGCGCGACTGCTCCACTGGAGAGCAAAAGGCACTGCTTGTTTCGCTGATCCTTGCCAATGCCCGCGCGCTGGCTGCTGATTTTGGCGCGCCTCCTTTACTGTTGCTAGATGAGGTCGCCGCACATCTTGATGCGGGACGCCGCGCAGCGCTTTATGACGAGATTGCAGCGCTTGGTGCACAGGCATGGATGACAGGTACCGAAGACGGGCTTTTTGAAGCGATGGGCGCACGTGCGCAAACCCTTTTGGTGACTGAAGCAGCAGGTGTTTCTACAGTAAGTGGCACCGCCTGACAGACGCGCGTTCAAACCACAAAATCTTGTGCCAATCGCGTGACATTGCCCCCTGAAAACCGTATATTTTGCGGAACCGATAACAGGAAGACATCAATGTCCGAGACAGATCAAGCACCCGAAGAATACGGCGCAAATTCCATCAAAGTTCTCAAAGGCTTGGAGGCTGTTCGCAAGCGTCCGGGCATGTACATTGGTGACACTGATGACGGGTCCGGCCTACACCATATGGTGTATGAGGTGGTCGATAACGGAATTGACGAAGCGTTGGCGGGTCATGCGGACCATGTCGCGGTCACCATTCACGACGACAGCTCGATCTCTGTCTCCGACAACGGGCGCGGTGTTCCGGTTGGGATGCACGACGGAGAGGGCGTTTCCGCCGCAGAGGTTATCATGACCCAACTGCACGCAGGTGGTAAATTCGACAGTAATTCCTACAAAGTTTCGGGTGGTTTGCACGGGGTTGGTGTGTCCGTTGTAAACGCGCTGAGCGATTGGCTGGAACTGCGCGTCTGGCGTGACGGGTTCGAGCACATAGCGCGCTTTGAGGGCGGATTTACAACCAAGCATTTGGAACAACTTGGCGCGACTGATCGTACTGGTACCGAAGTGCGCTTCCTCGCCTCGCTTGAGACATTCTCGAACCTCGACTATTCATTCGAGACGCTGGAAAAGCGTTTGCGGGAATTGGCGTTCCTGAACTCTGGCGTAAAGATTATCCTGCGCGACGAGCGGCCCACCGAGGCGCTTGAGACAGTCCTCTACTACGACGGTGGCGTCAAAGAGTTCGTCAAATATCTTGACCGCCACAAATCCTCGATTCTGCCCGAGCCCATCTTCATCACTGGAGAAAAGGACGACATCGGCGTCGAGGTCGCGATGTGGTGGAACGACAGCTATCACGAGAACGTCCTGCCCTTCACCAACAACATCCCACAGCGCGACGGCGGCACGCATATGGCGGGATTTCGCGGGGCGCTGACGCGGACGATCAACAACTATGCCCAAAGCTCTGGCATCGCGAAAAGGGAAAAAGTGACCTTCACGGGCGATGATGCGCGCGAAGGACTGACTTGTGTGCTCAGCATCAAAGTACCTGATCCCAAGTTTAGCTCCCAGACCAAGGACAAGTTGGTGTCTTCCGAGGTGCGCCCCGCTGTAGAGGGTTTGGTGAACGAAAAGCTGTCCGAATGGTTCGAAGAAAACCCACAGGTTGCCAAGATTGTCGTGAGTAAGATCATTGAGGCCGCACACGCCCGTGAGGCTGCGCGCAAAGCGCGTGATCTGACGCGGCGAAAGACGGCAATGGATGTGAACTTCCTCGCAGGGAAGCTCAAGGATTGCTCCGAAAAAGACCCTTCAAAAACCGAAGTCTTTCTTGTGGAGGGCGATTCCGCTGGCGGTTCTGCCCAGACAGGCCGTGACCGTCAGACCCAAGCGATTCTGCCGCTCAAAGGTAAAATCCTAAACGTGGAGCGTGCAAGGTTTGACCGCATGCTTGGCTCTCAAGAAATTGGGAATCTTGTGATGGCGCTGGGTACCGGCATCGGGCGGGACGAGTTCAACATCGACAAGCTGCGCTACCACAAGATCGTCATTATGACGGACGCGGACGTGGATGGGGCGCACATCCGTACGCTGCTGCTCACGTTCTTCTTCCGCCAGATGCCGCAGTTGATTGAAAACGGTCACCTCTACATCGCGCAACCGCCGCTTTACAAAGTGTCGCGTGGTAAATCCGAGGTCTACCTCAAGGATCAGGCCGCGATGGAGGAATACCTTATCCAGCAGGGCATCGACGGCGCCATGCTGCGACAGGGCAATGGCGAAGAAATTAACGGGCAGGATTTAGCCCGCGTTGTTGAGCACGCACGCCAATTGCGCCGCGTATTGGAAGCCTTCCCAACGCATTACCCCCGTCACATCCTTGAACAGGCCGCGATTGCTGGTGCGTTTGTCCCCGGTGCAGTCGATGGCGACTTGCAAGGTGTGGCCGACAAAGTGGCCAAGCGCCTCGACCTCATAGCACTCGAATACGAGCGCGGCTGGCAAGGCCGCATTACCCAAGATCATGGCATCAAACTGGCGCGTATCCTGCGCGGTGTGGAAGAAGTCCGCACGCTGGATGGTAAAATGCTGCGCGGTGGCGAGGCACGTAAATCGGGCACCTTTACCGAGCATTTGCAGGACGTTTACAATCTACCTGCAACATTGGTGCGCAAAGATCGTAGCCAGTTGATCAGCGGCCCGATGGACTTGCTTAATGCAATCCTGACCGAAGGCGAAAAAGGTTTGTCACTGCAGCGGTACAAAGGCTTGGGCGAAATGAACCCAGACCAGCTTTGGGAGACTACATTGGACCCCGATGCGCGCACATTGCTGCAGGTGCGGGTTGAAGACATGGCCGAAGCTGACGATCTGTTTACAAAGCTGATGGGAGATGTCGTGGAACCGCGACGCGAATTCATTCAGCAAAACGCACTGAATGTGGAGAATCTAGACTTCTAAGCTGGTCCATATACCGTGAAGATAGAAACGCCGCCGCGTGGGCTTAAAAACCACATGGCGGCGTTTTTGTCTCTACGCTGTCATTTTTCGGAGCCGCAACGCGTTACCTAGAACGAAAAGCGAGGACAGTCCCATCGCACCTGCTGCAAGGCCAGGCGACAGCAAGATGCCAAAATTTGGATAGAGTGCACCAGCGGCAACAGGAATAAGCGCCACATTAAAACCGAACGCCCAGACAAGGTTCTGCCGGATATTGCGCATCGTCTTTTGCGACGCATTCACCGCGACCACAATACCAGCGGGATTACCCCCCATCAGGACGACGTCCGCCGCATCCATGGCCACATCTGTTCCCGTCCCAACGGCAATACCGATTTCAGCGTGGGCCAAAGCAGGGGCATCGTTAATCCCGTCTCCAACAAACGCAACGACATCGCCACTACGACGCAAACTGTCCAACGCAGCAATTTTACCCTCAGGCAGAACATCAGCGACAACCACATCAATCCCAAGCTCCGCAGCAAAGTGATCAACCGCTGCTTGCCCGTCGCCGCTGATCATTGCTACGCGTACACCACGTGCTTGCAGCGCTTTTACGGCATCTTTCGCACCAGACTTGATTTTGTCTGAAATTGTGAGCATCGCCAGCGGCGCACTATCCTTTGAGGCAAAGAACACAGTCTGCCCTTTCGCCTCTGCCTTGGCACGCTCGCTCTCAAATGGGCTGAGATCCACACCCAACTCGGTGAGCCACACGTAGTTTCCAAATTGAATTTGCCTACCATTTACCTGCCCGCTTACACCTCGAACGGACACTGCTTCGGTATTTAACACTTCGGGAAGCGCAAGCCCTTGTGCAGCTTCAAGTATTGGACGCGCGGCAGGGTTCTTGGACGATGCTGCCACCGCGGCAATAAGCGTGAGTGCATCATCGCGGTCTTGTCCGCCCGCTGGCGTGATCTCTACAAGCGCTGGACGCCCTTCGGTGAGCGTTCCTGTTTTATCGAATACCACCAACGTAGCACCCTGAAGATGTTGCAGGGCGGTGCCAGTACGGAAAAGCACACCCAACTTCGCTGCACGCCCTGTGCCGATCATGATCGAGGTTGCCGTGGCCAGCCCCAGCGCACCAGGGCAAGCAATGATGAGGACCGAAACAGCACCTACCAGCATAAACGGCAGCTTTGGCTCTGACCCAAACACGCTCCATACCATCATTGTGAGAACCGCGATGAGCAAAACGGCAGGAACAAAACGCAAAGTAACTTGATCCACGGGCGCTTGAATAGGAAGGCGCGCATCACGCGCTGTCTCGACTCGTGCAATGAATTGCGCCAGCTTACTATCTCCCCCAATCGCGGTAGCACGGCAAATAAGGGTTCTGTCCATATTGATCGTTCCACTCGTGACACCATCACCGACCGACATAGTCACTGGCATCGGCCCTCCGGTGAGCATGCTTTGATCCACATCGCTGTGACCACTGATCACTTCACCGTCCGCTACGATACGTTCCCCCGCGCGAACCATGAAGGTTTGACCCGAGACCAACTCAGTCACAGGACGCTCTACCCACGCGCCCTCGACCTCGACGCGGACCAGATTGGGGCGCAAACCTATCAATCGCTCAATCGCCGCTCCCATCCGGTTCTTTGTTCGCGCCTCAAGCCAGCGCCCAAAGAGGATCAGCACGATGAGCATACAAGCGTATTCGAAATAGACCGTGCGCGTTTGTTCGGGCAGCAACTCAGGTGCGGCGAGCACGAAAACAGAGTAGAGATATGCCGCCCCTGTACCAAGTGCGACAAGACTGTTCATGTCAGGCGCTCCGCGAAACAGCGCAGGTATGCCACGCCGGAAGAAGCGTAAACCCGGACCGATCATCAGGATCGTTGCGAGGACAGATTGCAACTGCCACGACGTCTCGGTCCCGATGCTGTTTTGGATCGCGTGATGCATTGCGGGAAAAATACGACTGCCCATCTCAAGGATGAACACTGGCAGGGTAAGTGCTGTCGCGAGCAACGTAGCACGGCGCAGAGATACTACATCGTTTTCTTTTTCTTCACGGCGTGCCGCTGCGTCTTCGTCCTCTTTCAGCCCACCAGGATATCCTGCCTTCTCAAGCGCGACAAAGGCATCTTTGAGCGCTTTGGCAGACCCAACAGTAAACCGTGCAGACCCATCAGCAAAGCTAACGACAGCTCCCTCAATCCCATCAACACCCTCAAGCGCCTTTTGTGCGCGCGCGGCACAAGCGTCGCACGACATATTTTCCACGCGAATTGTAAAAGTATCAGACATATCGCGCCCCTATGCAGGACCGCATAACCAGCAAGAACTGATTACTTTGCGTCCTTCTCATTCTTTGCGTCGGGTGTGACCTCAGCCTCGAGAATTTCAGCGTCTTCGATCGTATTGTTCTCATTAACTGGAGGCACATCATCAGCAGCCGAGTTATCCTCAAGTGCACCGACGATCAACGGGAGCATCTGTATACCTGTTGGTGAGGCAACTTCAGAAAGTGGCGGGCGCTTCCATTCAAGCGTGTCGAAGCTGGAGCAATTCTCACAGATCGGCTTCCACTCATTGTGAATATGCTGGCAATTTTCGCAAATCCACTGCGGGCCACGTGGCACGGATATTGCACGGGCGAGCCACCCTTTAACCACCGTATCTGTCGCACCTTCGCCGCGCTCAATCACCGCCATCAGCGTGACGGAACGTGCATCGGGATCAGTTTCGACCAGAGTGCCGAGCGCACGACGTGCTTCGGGGAAATCCTCGTTCGCAATATGCAATTCAGAGAGCAGCATCTTGGCCTCGGGATGATCTGGATTAACCTTCGTCAGCGTGGCAAAACGTTTGATCCGGGCCGTTGGTGTTTCATCCGGCGCAATCGCGGCAAAAGTCGCGGCGAGGTCGGGATGCGGACGAGCCTCCCAAGCTTTCTTCAAAACGCGAGTGGCATAGCGTGGTTTGCCTTGCTCGATGTACCCATTTGCCGCCATGACCGCTGCGGGAATCAGATCAGGTGACAAACGGTTTGCCTCAATCGCGGCTTCACGTGCCTCGATCGTTTTATCTTCATCCAGTATGTCTTTTGCTTCGGACAAGGCCAGTACCGCATCACGGCGCTTGTGGACATCACGCGGCAGTTGCCCGTTGCGCAGCTTGGTGCTGAGCGTTTTGCGTGCACCCGTCCAATCCTCTTTCTCTGCTTGCAAGCGGAGCAAGACGTCACCAGTATCTTCATGCTTTGGCTTGAGGGCGAATGCCTTCTCCGCCAGTTGCAGCGCAGTTTCTTTGTCACCTGCCGCTAACTTTTGCTTCATAATACCGCGCACACCAACGAAGCGGGTCTTCTCGTTCTCGACCAGCTTGCGATATGTTTCTTCTGCCTTACGCGTGTCGCCTGCCATTTCTGCGGCCTGTGCGGTCAGTAAGTTTGTGAGGGCTGGCTTTTTGAGATATTTCTCGGCCTTGGCTGCCTTGGCCATTGCCACGTTACCTTCGCCACTGGCCAAGGCCATGAGGCCCTCGGACAAGGCGTCAAAACCTTTGCGCTCACGATTGCGATCAAAGTAACGCGACAGAGCCGTTTCATCCCCGTTGAGGAACTTCACAAAAGCCAACAGTAGCGCCAATACCTTTAGGATCAGCCAAACCGCAAATACCATAGCCATCAACAGTAGAACTGACTCGAGTGGACCCGGGCTCAGTTCCATACCCAAAGCGCGAATTTGGAGACCGCCGTCCGCCTGAAGCAGGAAACCAGCTCCCCACGCAAGCGCGCCGACAACACAGAAGAAGATGATGATTTTAATCAGGGACCAGAGCATATCGTTTTCCTTAGTCTGCCGTCAGGCGTTGTGCCAAAGCATCGGCTGCGCTGCGTGCTGCGAGGCGGGCATCAGCCGCCGCGCGCCAGTCTGCAATCGCGGCCTGCGCTTCTTCGGGCAGGGTATCTAGTTCATTCAGTGCCGCCGCCAGATCACCGGTTCTGATTTCCGCTTCAGCGCGGGACAAAACGGCATCTGGATCGCTGCCTTCACGTGGGGCAACCGACCGCGCACCGAGGGAGCGTTTGAGGAAACCGCCCAGCCCTTGCTGGCCGTCCTCGATACTATTCGCACGCGCTGTAGCAAGTGCTGTGCGTGCCTGATCAGGGAATTCAGTTTGCAGGGTGCTCAGCGTGGCAACGCCTTTGTCCGCAGAAGCGGCCAGAGCCGGATCAATCTCACCGAGATCAAGCGCGTTGAGCGTGGCCATAGCATCGGGGTATGGCTGACCCGCATCAATGGCGGACACGATTTTGGCAATCGCAGTTTGTGCACTCGCTGCCCTTGCTGCATCTGCGGTCGCTTGTTCAACGCTCTTTGCATTGTTCAAAAGCGCTGCGATTTCACTGCGCTGAGTTTCAGCTGACGCTTTGAGCGCTTCAAGCTCGGCGGTGTACGCAGCAACTGCATCCGAGTCCCCGCCCTCCGGAACAGCTACAACAGGGCGCTCTTCCAGTGCGACAAGGCGCTCTTGAAGCTCTGCAAGCTGGCCCTCGAACGGGGACAGGTCGACCGTTGGAATTTCGACGGCTGGTGCTTCCGCAGTCTCAAGCGCTGCGATGCGCTCTTGTTGCGCACTCAAATCACCACGCAGCTTTGTCGTGATGTCTGCATCCGCATTGCCAAACACCTCAAACTCGGACGCCATGAAGCCCAATGCACCAGCAACTATACCGCCAAGAACGAGCGGTAGGAAAATACTCTTGTTCTCTGGAGCGGGCGCTGGAACAGCCTGCACAACTTCGTGTCCCGGTGTGCTTTCCTGAGTGGGTCGCTCTTCTTCAGGCTTCTCCTTCACAGGCGAATCAGAAGTTTTATCATCTTGCGTCGACGTCTCGTCTATTGATGTATCTGCGGTCTCTGGAGCGTCTGTCTTTTCAGTAGTCGCTCCCTCATCACTCACCACATCGGGCGTCGTTTCAGCCGAGGTTTTGCCTTCGACAATCACGGCATCTTCGATCTTGGTTTCTACGGCCTTGCTCTTCGCGGATTTGCTACCGGAGGAGTTGGTTTTCTTTGATGACACCACAACACACACCTTTTCGATTCATGTCCTCGGAACTCCGACAACGATACAAGCCTACCGCGCATCCTCGACCCCCTCAAGGCAAGCTGAGGTTTAAGCACAATTTTTCAACCGCTTTGCGCATATATATGGCCTGCGGGGACGGTAATATTAAACATTGCGACAGTTTTTCTCCGGTAAACCGCTCCGCTACAGAATCGCTCAACGCAATAATATGCGCAGACTCGAGGTTTCCACCGGCCTCCGTCACCAACTGATCTGCCGTGCGCGGCGAAAAGATAGGGAAAATAGTGGGGCCGTGCAGCGCCTCTTTCGCCTTAGTGCTAAGCGGCAAAAGCCGCTGGCGATAAAGGGTGAGGTGTTCAGTTTTTATGCCGTCAGCAGTGAGGGTTTGGGCAATATCTCCAACCGTATGCTCGCCCCCAAGGTGGATCAGCGGCGCAGCGGGACGCGCTTTGCGCAACGTGGCGATCAGCTCTTGTGCGCAAGTGCCAGACATTTGCGCAGCCCACCCGTGCTCAATAGCGCGACGGGTCGTTTGCGCACCCACACAAAATGCCAGTCGTCCCTTACCCTCCGGGGCATGGTTCACGCCATTGGCAGAGGTAAAGATAACGCCACGCACATTTTCAAGATCGGGCGCCGCTCCTGTGCCAACAATTCTCATCAATGGGGCGATTAGGAGCCGAACAGACATGAGCGCAGCCGGATCAAGCGTTGCTGCAAATGCCTGTGCGCTGGCCTGGGGTCTGGTCAAGAGAAGTGTGGGCAGGGCCATGGGTCGCGTGATGCTCTCAGGATTGTTTGCCGGACATCTAAGTGTTACCTGCGCAGGACCCCCTTCGCAACGGAAACCACCTACATATGACCTCGCTCACGATCCTCGGAATAGAAAGCAGTTGTGATGATACCGCCGCGGCCGTGTTGCGCGGGAAGGCTGGTGCCGCCGAAGTAATGTCCTCTATTGTGATGGGCCAGACCGAATTACACGCGCGTTTTGGCGGCGTTGTGCCAGAGATTGCAGCCCGTGCGCACGCGGAAAAGCTCGACATCTGCGTGGCTCAAGCGCTTGAAAAAGCTCAGATGAGCTTGGATGATATCGATGCAGTCGCGGTCACCGCAGGGCCGGGATTGATTGGCGGTGTTGTGTCAGGTGTGATGTGCGCCAAAGGGATCGCCCTCGCGCGAGACTTGCCGCTGTACGGCATCAACCATCTCGCAGGTCATGCGCTTACTCCGCGTCTTACGGATGGCGTTCCGTTTCCCTACTTAATGCTGCTTGTGTCTGGCGGGCATTGCCAGTTCCTGATCGTATCCGGTCCCGACGACTTCAAACGCCTTGGCGGCACCATAGACGATGCCCCGGGTGAAGCGTTCGACAAAGTGGCCCGCCTCATCGCCCTGCCCCAACCGGGTGGTCCCGCGATAGAAGCCCGCGCAAAAGCGGGTGATCCAAAACGGTTCAAACTTCCCCGTCCTCTGCTGGGCCGTGCGGGGTGCGATATGTCATTTTCCGGCCTCAAGACCGCTGTGCTGCGGCAACGCGACAGCCTGCTGGTGGATGGTACTTTGGCCGCACAAGATCAGGCTGATCTGGCCGCTGGGTTCCAAGCTGCCGTTGTGGATGTGTTGTCCGAGAAGACGCGGCGCGCCCTCGCCCTTTACGCGCCGATGGCCGATGCCCCGAGTATTTGTGTCGCGGGTGGCGTTGCGGCGAATATGGCTATTCGTGGCGCATTAGAGACTCTGGCGTCTGATTTTGGCGCTGCTTTTATCGCACCTCCACTGGCGCTTTGTACTGACAACGCAGCGATGATCGCCTATGCCGCGATGGAGCAGATGGGGACACGCGCGCCGGACGGTATGGAACTGTCTGCACGTCCACGCTGGCCACTGGACCAATCCGCTCCTGCGATGTTGGGTAGCGGGAAAAAGGGAGCGAAGGCATGAGCATTTGCGTACTTGGCGGCGGTGCTTTCGGGACCTCGCTTGCCATCACCTTGGCGACCCAAGACCCTATCGTCCTGTGGGCGCGCGACCCTGCCGACATGCAAACGGCACGTGAGAACAAAGCGCGGCTGCCTGACTGCCCTTTCCCTGATGACCTTACTGTGACGGGCGACCTTATGACTGCTCTACGCGCAGATACAGTTCTGCTTGCACTCCCCATGCAAAAACTGCGGGAGTTCCTGCGACAACATGCGGACGCCCTCGCCCACAAATCGCTAGTTGCCTGCTGCAAAGGGATCGAGCTGAGCACGGGCAAGGGGCCTGTACAGATCATCACCGAGGAAGTGCCCAGCGCGCAGGCCGCCATCCTCACGGGTCCCAGCTTTGCTGCCGATATTGCACGCGGACTGCCCACAGCATTGACGCTTGCAGTGGCTGACGATGCCGTGGCGCAGAATTTGCAAAAGAAACTGACGACACCGACGCTGAGGGTCTACCGAACAACCGATACAACCGGAGCCGAATTGGGTGGGGCCTTAAAGAATGTGATCGCCATCGCATGTGGCACGGCGATAGGTGCGGGAATGGGCGAGAGCGCGCGCGCCGCTCTTATGACCCGCGGCTACGCAGAGATGCAGCGCATGGCAAAATATCGCGGCGCTGATCCCGATACACTTGCGGGGCTGTCAGGTTTTGGTGATCTAACTTTGACCTGCACATCGGAGGGGTCGCGGAATTATCGCCTCGGGCTTAGCCTTGGCCGGGGCGAAGCATTTGACACTGGCACCACTGTTGAGGGTGCGGCTACGGCCCGCGCTGTGGCACAGGTCGCAAAAGATGCCGGACTGGACATGCCGATCACGATGGCCGTTGCCGGCCTGCTGGATAAAACGTTAGATGTGAAAGCGGCTGTGCACAGCCTTCTCAACCGACCTTTAAAGGAAGAATAACATGCTTGTATGCTTGATGGCCCATGACAAAACCGGCGCGCTGGACGTACGAATGGAAAACCGCTCCGCGCATGTGGACTACCTAAAAAGCACGGACCATGTGCATCTGGCAGGTCCGCTCATTGATGCCGGGGGCGGCATGTGTGGCTCTATGATCGTGCTGGATGTGCCTGATATGGCAGCTGCCGAGGCTTGGGCAGAAAATGATCCATACGCGAAAGCAGGATTGTTCCAGAGCGTCACATTGACCGAGTGGAAAAAGGTGATCGGCTAATGGCCTACTGGCTGTTCAAATCCGAACCCTCTGTCTGGGGCTGGGACGATCAGGTTGGCAAGGGCGACGCGGGCGAGGAATGGGACGGCGTGCGCAACTATCAGGCGCGCAATTTCATGCGTGAGATGGCCGTCGGCGATCTGGGCTTTTTCTATCACTCCCAAAAGGAGAAAGCGGTCGTGGGTATCGTGAGCGTTTGCGCTGAAGCGCATCCCGACAGCACAACCGATGACCCGCGATGGGAGTGCGTCGATATTCGCGCAGTGCGTCCGTTCATCCAGCCTGTTACATTGGAAATGGTGAAAGCAGAGGAGCGTTTGACAGACATGGCCCTTGTGCGCAGTTCACGCCTGTCGGTGCAGCCGGTCACAGAGGCCGAATGGCAAATCGTCTGCGCCTTGGGAAGAACAGACCCTTAGCAAGTTCAAAGCTGAAACGAAAAAGGGTTCCGGCACCCCGCCAGAACCCTTCTCACCCCGTGCGCTCCCATAACCCCGGCACACGTATTCGAAATATGTTCTGGCCATACTGGCCGATGACTTACGACTAAAGCGTGGCCTCAAAAAACACAAGAAATCAATGATTTGCATTGTGCTCAAAAAAGAAACGCCCGCTTAACCAAGCAGGCGTTTCCTCTCATTTGTCTTAGTTATAGACAGCTTCTTTGCCGAAGTGTTTTGTCAGCATATAGTAGACCACAGCGCGATATTTGTTGCGCTCGGATTTGCCATAGGTTTCGATCACTGAATTGATCGCTTCCATCAGGTTGGGGCCGTCGGGCAGGCCCAGCTTTTTGATGAGAAAGTTATTCTTGACTGTTTCAAGCTCTGCAGGCTGGCTGCCTGCGACGGTGGAGGCGTCAGCATTGTAGATCGACGGGCCGCAACCAATTGTGACTTTTGTCAGCAGAGCCATGTCAGGCTCCATGCCGCATTTGCCTTTCAGATCTTCCGCGTATTTCGCGATCCATTCATCCCGTTTGCCCATAAAAATACTCCCTTGTTGGACGATGTCAGCTTTCCTGCCGACCTTCCAATTGAGCGTAGACCAAATTGTCTGGTGGACAAAAGGAAATTCTGGGCCGTGATTTCCCCATTACTACCTGCACAAACCAAAGCCCGTATGTTGGAGATGGAAATGATCCGCATGCAGCCTGTTATATTTTGGGCCGAGAGTTACACGAAACCACTGACATGCTGTTGCATTCGCCCGCCTCAGGAACTTAGCCTTGTTAACCTCACCATCCCAATCACGTAGCAGACTTACCGCTGATCCATCCATCAGCACAAAGCCGCTGATGTCGATTGCATCTGCTGTTGAATGCGTACTCATCCGGCCCGCACTGCCAGAGGCGGTTCGCATAGCACGGCAAGAATAACTTGAGAAATGCTCAATCCGCGCGAGGCCCTGACCGAATATCTCTTGCGCTGCGGGTTGCAGGCTGTGTTGCGTCCACATAGCCAAACGCAACGCGGTTTGACATCGGGTGTTCACAGGTTTGAGATCAGCGCCCGCTACACCACTCACGGAAACTTGCGGCGAGATACTGCATTGCGGGCTATCCACAAAATCCGACTTGCTTTGAGCGCGCGCACCAGTCGCCAATGCAGCAAGGCATGACTGATCATCGCCAAGCGCGCGCCTCAATTTCCATTGCGTTAAACGTGTGACTGGATCGGTCACAGTCAATGGCTGCGTCGGGTTCCATTCTGGCGGCAGTGGTGTTTCAGGGTGCGTCATCACCTGCCAACCACCGAGGCCAGCCCCACCGGCGATAAAAAGCAAAAGCACCGCCCAGTGTAATACGGGGCGGTGCTTATATGTAGTCTTATCTTCCATACACAGTTAGTAGCGGTAGTGTTCCGGCTTGAACGGACCATCTGGTGACACACCGATGTAAGCAGCCTGCTCTGGGTCCAGTTTGGACAGTTTCACACCGATCCGGTCAAGGTGCAGGCGCGCTACCTTCTCGTCCAAATGCTTGGGCAGGATGTACACTTCGTTTTTGTATTCATCGCCACGCATCCAAAGTTCCATCTGCGCCAACACTTGGTTGGTGAAGGAGGCAGACATCACAAAGGACGGGTGACCCGTTGCGTTACCAAGGTTCAGCAGACGACCCTCGGAGAGTAGGATCAGACGACTGCCAGACGGCATCTCGATCATGTCGACCTGCTCTTTGATGTTGGTCCATTTGTGGTTCTTGAGGGATGCGACCTGAATCTCGTTGTCAAAGTGGCCGATGTTGCCAACGATCGCCATGTCTTTCATCTCGCGCATGTGCTCGATGCGGATCACATCTTTGTTGCCTGTTGTGGTGATGAAGATATCAGCAGTCGCCACAACATCTTCGAGCAACACAACTTCGAAACCGTCCATCGCTGCCTGTAGGGCACAGATTGGATCAACTTCGGTGACTTTCACACGTGCACCAGCACCAGCCAAAGATGCAGCAGACCCTTTGCCCACATCGCCATACCCCATGACAACGGCCACTTTGCCCGCCATCATTGTGTCTGTCGCGCGGCGGATGCCGTCTACGAGCGATTCTTTACAACCGTATTTATTGTCGAACTTCGACTTGGTCACAGAGTCGTTTACGTTGATCGCAGGGAACGGAAGCTGGTCGTTCTTGAACAGTTCATAGAGGCGGTGGACACCCGTGGTCGTTTCCTCAGAGACGCCAACGATCTGGTCGCGCATTTTTGTGAACCAACCAGGAGAAGCTGCCATACGTTTTTTAATCTGCGCAAACACAGCGACCTCTTCCTCGGAAGTAGGTACGTCGAGCAATTCAGTCTCACCGTTCTCAACACGCGCACCCACTAGGATGTACATCGTGGCATCACCGCCATCGTCGAGGATCAAGTTAGGGCCCTCAGGGAACATGAAGGACTTATCGAGGTAATCCCAATGCTCTTCCAAGGACTGACCCTTGATCGCAAATACGGGCGTGCCACCAGCAGCAATAGCAGCCGCAGCGTGGTCTTGGGTCGAGAAGATATTACATGATGCCCAGCGCACATCGGCACCAAGGTCGACAAGCGTTTCAATCAGCACAGCCGTTTGAATTGTCATGTGCAGCGAGCCAACAATACGCGCACCTTTAAGAGGCTGCGCCTCGCCATATTCGGCACGCAGCGCCATCAGGCCTGGCATTTCTGTCTCTGCAATATCCAATTCCTTGCGTCCAAATTCTGCAAGGTTGATGTCTTTTACGATATAGTCATTGGCCATCGTGGCGCTCCTTCATATCTGTTGGAGCGCGCATACCATCGCCTGCGCATCTTCGCAATCAGAGTGACCCGGTGAAGACGCGAAATTGATCAACCTTCCGTGCCCGCCTGAATGGTGGCTTAAGTTGTCATCACTACAGCGGCAGCGATTGCAGTTAATGCGGTTTTCATCTCGATCTCCTTGTTGCACAGTCACCCTAGTAACAGCAAAGTGTTCCCAAATTTTTTACTGGAGCAAAATGCGAAGTCGCAAAACAGGGAGGCAGATATGGCACCACAACCGCGCGCATGGCAGCGGATGCTATCGGGTCGCAGGCTTGACCTGCTGGACCCGACGCCTGTGGATATCGAAATTGAAGACATCGCGCACGGCCTTGCTTTTGTGGCGCGCTGGAACGGGCAAACCTTTGGTGATTTTGCCTATTCCGTCGCCGAGCATTCATTATTGGTAGAAACTATTTTTGGCCGTATTGCGCCCAATGCACCTGCGAAATGGCGACTTGCCGCGTTGCTTCATGATGCCCCTGAATATGTGATTGGCGACATGATCTCCCCTGTGAAGGCCGCTGTTGGCCCCGGCTATGGTGCATTGGATGAACGGCTGGAGGCAGCGGTGCACATCAGATTTGGCTTGCCCGCCAAAGTGCCTGCCGCAGTTAAGAAACAGATCAAAAAAGCGGACCGCGTGAGTGCGTGGATGGAGGCTGTGCAGATTGCAGGCTTTGAAAGTAAAGAAGCGGATAAATTCTTTGGAAAGCCTGATCCCGTGCTGAAAGAAGGGCTTGAAATCACGCTGCGCCCCCCCGTCGAAGTCCGAGCAGATTTTACCGCGCGGCATGAACAGCTTTTGGAGCAGATGCCATGATCAATGTACGTCCCGCGATGCCGCTTGATGCCGGATCTATGGCGCGGCTGCTGAACGAGATTATCAAGATTGGCGGAACGACTGCTTTGGTGCGCCCTGTGACGGGAGATGACATTGCCGATTGGATGGAATCGGCTCCTGATCGCGCGGCTTGGCATGTGGCGCTCGACGGCTCAGAGCAGGTCGTTGGCTTTCAATGGATAGATGCAAGTGACCAATTGCCGACAGAGGCCGCTGAGATTGCAACCTTTGTTCAGGTCGGGCAAACGGGCCTCGGCATCGGGTCGGCACTATTTAGTGCAACCACAAAGGCAGCCAAATCACTAGGCTATATCTGGATACGCGCAAATATCCGCGCCGATAATGAAGGCGGCCTTACGTACTACCAAAGCCGCGGGTTTCGCGACTATGGCGTAATTGAAGGCTACGAACTTGCCGATGGTACATGTGTGGACAAGCGCCTGAAACGCTACGATATTTGACGTGTGCCTAAGCGGTCCTTAGCGAGGACTCCGCTTTGCCAATATACGCTGAAGAGTACGGCGGTGCATGTTCAGTCGGCGCGCTGTCTCGGAGACATTGCGATCACACAACTCATACACGCGTTGGATATGCTCCCAACGCACACGGTCCGCACTCATCGGATTTTCCGGTGGTGGGGGCAGGTTGTCACCGGTCGCCAACAACGCGTTGGTAATATCCGTCGCATCAGCAGGTTTTGACAAATAATCTGTCGCACCGATTTTCACAGCAGCGACAGCGGTTGCAATCGCGCCATATCCCGTGAGTACGACAATCCGTGCATCGGGGCGCTTTTCGCGCAAGATTTCTACGACATCGAGGCCGTTGCCATCTTCCAGCCGCAGATCACAAACCGCATACGCCGGCGGCCGCGCAGTGGCGATTGCAGATCCAGCAGCAACAGAGCCCGCCATTTCAACCTCAAACCCACGTTTTTCCATCGCTTTTGCGAGACGCCGCAAAAACGGTTCGTCATCATCTAACAGCAATAGCGTCTTGTCAGGTCCAATATCGGGAAGGGTTCGTTCTTGCATCGTGCGGCGCCTCATCAGAAACGTGTGAATTCAACTTACCCTGAATATGGTGCGCTGGTGCGCGCCGTCAAATCTGATCAATAAAACAGCCAATCTTATCGGCCATCTGCTCTGGCGTAAGCTCGCGGCGGAAGAATTCCAGAAACCCGTTCTCAGGGGTAACGAGGTAGCTGAACGTGGAGTGATCCACGAGGTATTCATCGTCTACGGGCGGATGCGCTTTATAATAGGTGCGGTATGCTTTGCTCGCCACTGCGACCTGTTCTTCACTGCCCGTCAGGCCAATCATGCGCGGGTGCATCGCATCGGCAAAGTCACGCACCACTTCGGGTGTGTCGCGTGTGGGATCAACCGAAATGAACACAGGTGTCACGATCTGGCCACGCTCCTCAAGAATCTCAATAGCGGCGGCATTGCGGTCCACATCCAGCGGACACACATCGGGGCAGTACGTATAGCCGAAATAAATCAACGTCGGCTCGGTGATCAGCTCGGCACTGGTCATCGTCACGCCGTCCCCGTTCACAAGTGTAAAGGGTCCGCCCAAATCGCCCGCAACAGCGCCCGCGCCACATGAGGCGAATTGGTCACCACTATCGCGACCCGTAAGAAAAAACATCGACAACAGTCCTAGGCCTGCGACAACAACAGCGGCGATTGCGGCAATACGGATCATAAGTCTCTCCTGTCATGGCACGCGTCATTGCGCGCCCTTGATGATGGTCAGGCACAGTCCTACGCTAGGATTTGTTCAATGCAAGTCACATTTGAGAGAAGCGCCCACATGCCGCAGTCCACAATCCGCCCCATGGGGGCGCGCAAGAGAGCGAACTGGATCAGGCTGCGGACCATGATTCTGCTACGTTGGGTAGCGATTGTTGGTCAGGTTATTGCCGTCACGCTGACACCCCAGTTGTTCGGGATTCATCTCGAACTCGGCTGGTGTTATTTTGTGATCAGCGTGTCTGTGATTTTCAATCTCGTTGCCTCATTCGTTTTTCCTGAAAATAAGCGCCTGTCCGAGCGGCAAAACATGTCGATGGTTATCTTTGACCTGTTACAGCTCAGTGTTTTGCTGGCACTCACAGGCGGTCTGAACAATCCATTCACATTACTTTTGCTCGGACCTGTTACCATTTCAGCGACCGCTCTCAGCTTGCGCTCGACGCTCGTGCTGTGCGCGATGGCGATCATTAGCGTGAGTGTGCTGGCCTTTAACTACATTCCGTTGAGCACTCAATCCGGTCAGGTGCTTGAAATTCCGCAGTTGTTTATCTTTGGTCAATGGATCGCACTGGTAATCGCCGTTATGTTCACGTCCGCTTATTCGCGGCGGGTCACGTCCGAAATTCACCTCATGTCTGACGCACTAGCGGCGACACAGATGGCCTTAGCGCGCGAGCAAAAGTTAACCGATCTAGGCGGTGTTGTAGCCGCCGCTGCGCATGAATTAGGGACGCCGCTTGCCACGATCAAACTCGCAAGTGCCGAGCTGGTGCATGAATTGCGCGCACTGCCTGAGCTGCGTGAGGATGCAGAGTTGATCGTGGAGCAAACAGACCGCTGCCGCGATATCCTGCGAGATATGGGCGGCGCGGGCAAAGACGACATTCACATGCGCCAAGCACCGCTGATAACTGTCGTGGAATCCGCAGCGGAACCGCATATGGGGCGTGGTAAAGACGTCCTAATCGACCTGCAGAACCTCGATGGGCCAGCGAATGCGCAACCTTCAATCCTGCGTATGCCCGAAATCATCCACGGTTTGCGTAACCTGATCCAGAATGCTGTCGACTTCTCGAAAACCACGGTCTGGATCGAAACCCGCTGGACTGACGATATTATCGTAGTACGTATTCTTGATGATGGAGCTGGCTTTCCCCCACAGCTGTTGGGACGTTTGGGCGATCCGTTTATGGGACGCCGCCGGAATCGTAAAAAAGATAAATCCCGTCCAGAGTACGAAGGCATGGGGTTGGGACTGTTCATTGCCAAGACATTGCTTGAGCGGTCGGGCGCAAGCCTCCGGTTTGCCAACGGGAATGACGAGACCGGATATCAAAGTGACAATATTGGCGCCGTGGTCGAGGTCCGCTGGAAGCGGAGCGCCATTGATGCACGGTCTGGCGAAAATGCTATAGCCATAGGCCAAAATACACGGTTTGCCGAAGTCTGACGCAGTCTCAATCTTAACACTTTTTAAAGTTAATTATCGCATAACGGGAACTGCCTATTGGGCGTGCGGAGTTAGTTTTGAACGATTTTATTCTCATTTTTGCGGTCGTTTTACCGACTGTTATGATTGGCCTTTGGTCGGTTTTACGCCCACAAAAACAAACGCGCCATACAGTGCCCGCAGATATGCCCGCTATCCTCTTTCGTGACGGCGTGATTGAACATGCGTCCGAGACAGCGCTGGAACAGTTTCCTATCGCAATAGGGTCGCACAATTGGGCGGATTTGCATGAGATTCTGGCCCCAAATTACCCTGGTTTTCCGCGTGATACATCGCAGCAGGAATCCGGCGAGACTGTTGTGAGCGGAACGTCTGGTGAAATCAGGATTTCATGGCAACCCAATGGGGGGTCAATCACATTTCATGGCGCACCCAGAACTACGGTCACAGCCCCCGACCTAGAAGAACTTGAATTACTGCGTCAGGTGAATGACAATCTTCCCTTTCCAGCATGGAAGACCGATGATGCCGGTACTGTTAATTGGCACAACGACGCCTACGCCGCACTCAAAAACCGCCTGCCTGCAGGAACGCTCGATGAATCAGGTGCAATTTTCGAACTACCCGCCCTGACCGAAGATCCGGACTCCGCGCGCGTAAAACTCGAACTTGAGGGCGCAGATGTTCCCGAGTGGTTTAATGTGACGCGCAAACCGCTTTGCAAAGGTGCGATCCATCACGCATCATCCCTAACAGCGCTGATCCACGCCGAAGAGGCCCAGCGCGATTTTGTTCAGACGCTGGCAAAAACCTTTGCGCATTTGTCGATTGGCTTGGCGATTTTCAACCGCAACCGTCAGCTTGCTCTATTCAATCCAGCGCTTACAGACCTTACGGGCCTGTCTGCCTCCTTCCTCAGTCCACGTCCGACGATTGATTCTTTTTTCGATGCGATGCGTGAAAACCGCAGAATGCCTGAACCAAAGAACTACAAGACATGGCGCCAACGCATGGCTGATCTGATCAGTGCCGCGGAAACGGGTCGATTTGAAGAGACATGGACCTTGGAAACCGGACAGACTTATCGCGTCACCGGACGCCCGCATCCTGACGGCGCGATCGCCTTTCTAATTGAAGATATCAGTGCCGAAATATCCTTAACCCGCAATTTCCGTGCTGAGCTGGAGCTGGGTCAAAGCCTTGTGGATACCTTCGAGGACGCACTCGCTGTCTTTTCGCAAACCGGCGTTTTGACCTTTTCGAATAAGGCCTATGATCTGCTTTGGGGTTTTGAGAACAACACCAGCTTTGCTGATGTGACCATCATCGACGCAATTCGTCTGTGGAAAGAGAAAACAACGCCCAACCCTTTGTGGCAAGACCTCCAAGATGCTGTGATGAAGCTGGAAGACCGCGAGGAGTGGGATATGCCCGTCTGCATAAAGGGGGAAACTCCAATGCAGTGCAAAGTTGTCCCGATTGCTTCTGGTGCAACAGTGGTGCGCTTTTCACAGAAACCCAGTGCTGTCCCCACAAGCAGGGAAGCTTTTGGAAAAGCACAAGACTAACGCCTCTTTCATGCGCCACGCGACAGGGTTAGTTTGCGCATATGAAAACAACCGTACTTCTGAACACCCCTGATCAAACCGCACAATTAGCCCGCCGCCTTGGCGCAGCGCTGGATGCCGGTGATACGATCCTGCTGCACGGTGACGTAGGTGCGGGAAAAACCCATTTCGCCCGTGCACTTATCCAATCCCTCTTGGCCGTACCCGAGGATGTTCCCTCCCCGACTTTTACACTGGTGCAGGTCTATGACGCGGCATCTGGCGTGGAAATCTGGCATGCAGATCTCTACCGGCTTTCTGATCCATCGGAGACCGAAGAGCTGGGCCTGACTGACGCTATGGAGCAAGCGATTTGCCTGATTGAATGGCCGGACCGTTTGGCCTCGCTCAAACCCGACGACGCTCTGGACATCACCCTCACGTCAACCGATGTTGACGACCATCGCATCCTGACCGCGACATGGTCGCACCCTCGCTGGGATGCCAAACTGACTGACTGGATGCCATGACAGACCGCGCACATCTTCTAACCGAGTTCATCCAAGCCGCCGGCTGGGCTGATGCCAAACGGATCACCGTGGCAGGCGATGCCTCTAATCGTCGGTACGAGCGTTTGACAAAGCCCGATGGTGCAACCGTAATCCTGATGGATTCCCCCGCTGACAAGGGGGAGGATGTACGCCCTTTTATCGCGGTAGCGGAGCATTTGCGCGCCATAAACCTCAGTGCCCCAAGGATCATCAAGGGTGATGTGGAAAACGGATTTCTCCTGATTGAAGACTTGGGAGATGATCTATTCAAGCAGGTGATTGCGCGCGATCCATCGCTTGAGCTGCCTCTTTATGAAGCGTCCGTGGACGTCCTCACCGTCCTGCACGCCGCACCGCTGCCAACGCTTGCGCCCTACGATACCGCCACGATGACTAACTTCGCTGCCCGCGCTTATGAGTGGTACTTGTTCGGCATCACAGGCACGCGGGACACGGCAGCGCAGGCAGAGTTCGAACAGATCATGGCGAAGCTGCTGTCCACACTCGACGCAACCCCTCAAGTTTTGATCCAACGCGATTATCATGCTGAAAACCTGCTGTGGCTACCAGATCGGGACGGGGCAGCACGCGTTGGTTTGCTTGATTTTCAGGATGCCATGTCTGGCCATCCTGCCTATGATCTTGTCTCGATCCTTCAGGACGCGCGGCGCGATGTCCCACCCGCGCTTGAGGGCGCAATGATTGATCGCTATCTGGCACAAAATCCACAAGACAGAGATGCCTTTCGCGCAGCTTATGCCATCCTCGGAGTCCAACGGAATCTCCGCATCGTTGGCGGCTTTGCCAAGCTGTGCATCGAATTTGGAAAGCCACGGTACATTGAGCTGATCCCCCGCGTTTGGGAGTTTGTGGAGCGTAACCTCGCGCATCCCGCGCTTGCGCCTGTAGCTGGTCATATACGAACCACGCTGCCTGCTCCGACGGCTCATATCCTCGACACTCTCAAATCGAAATGTGCCAAATGAGCTTTCCTGTCATGCTCTTTGCCGCCGGGTTTGGCACTCGAATGAAACACCTGACTGCGGACCGGCCAAAGCCGATGGTGCAAGTCGGGGGACGTCCTCTGATTGATCACGCACTAGGGCTTACTCATCAGATAAAGCCCTCTGTGATCGTAGCAAATCTTCACTATCGCCCCGAAACCCTGTTATCCCATCTCATTCCCTTGGGCGTGCAAACAATTGTCGAGGCGCCGGATATCTTGGAAACCGGCGGTGGTTTGCGCAATGCGTTGCCCCTGCTGGGCAGTGGCCCGGTGATCACCATGAACACCGATACCATTTGGCGCGGTCCCAACCCATTGCACCTCTTGCTCGAAGCGTGGGACCCCACCCGTATGGATGCGCTTCTGATGGGTGTTCCACCTACGCAAGCATTGGAGCATTCAGGCCATGGTGATTTCTCCATCGACCCTGATGGTCGCCTGACACGCGGCGCGGGAGTGATCTATGGAGGCGTTCAGATTATAAAAACCGACCTGTTGGCCGATATTGAGCAGGACGCTTTTTCGCTCAACCTCATTTGGGATAAGATGTTGGAAAAGCGATCGATGTTCGGACTGACCTATTCCGGGAGATGGTGCGACGTGGGGCATCCTGACGGTATCAAAACTGCCGAAGGATTGTTGAGCACAGATGTTTGAGCCCCAAGATGCGCCCCGTGTTTTTGGCCTGTCCGCTGGTGTGGATTTCCCGCAAGCACTGACGGACGGCCTTTTGCACCGCTTCAAAGGTCAGCCTCCCGAAGCGCTGGCCCGCGTTGATCTGCTGGTAAACACCCAGCGTATGGCACGCCGCCTGCGCACCATTTTTGAGGATGGTCCCGCCCTCCTACTCCCCCGCATCCGCCTGATCACCGACCTTGAAACTCTGGCTCCCAGCGTAATCATCCCCCATGGCGTCCCTGCCCTTCGCCGCCGCCTGGAACTCATCGGTTTGATTTCAGCGCTGCTGGAACAGTCGCCCGATCTGGCCTCCCGTGCATCGCTATATGATCTCGCCGACAGCCTTGCGGCACTGATCGACGAAATGCAGGGCGAAGGGGTGACACCAGACAAGATCGCAGAACTGGATGTCACAGATCAATCTGGTCACTGGGAGCGGGCAAAAGTCTTTCTTGGGATCGTACAAAACTATCTCTCCCTCACCGAAGCAATGCCGGATAAAGAAGCGCGCCAACGCGCGCGGGTCAGCGCGATTGCAACCCTTTGGGCGGAGCGGCCTAAGACAAATCCCGTAATCATCGCAGGGTCTACCGGCTCTCGTGGGACCACAATGATGCTGATGGAAGCGGTGGCGAAGCTGCCGCAAGGGGCGTTGATACTTCCCGGATTCGACTTTGATCTGCCGGTAGAAGTTTGGGCAGCGCTGGATGACCCGATGATCTCGGAGGATCATCCACAATACCGTTTCTACAGTCTGATGAAGGGATTGGAGAGCTCTCCAAATGCCGTCAGAAACTGGCATGAGCCTGCCTGCGCTCCTGCCCCCGAGCGCAACAAGCTGATCTCGCTTTCTCTTCGCCCAGCGCCTGTCACAGACGCGTGGCGGATCGAGGGTCCACATCTCGATAATCTCGAGCACGCGACGCGCGACATGACCTTAGTACTGGCCGAAACACCGAGGGCTGAGGCCTTGGCCATTGCTCTGAGGCTTAGAAAAGCAGCGGAGGACGGGCAGACGGCGGCTCTGATCACACCGGACCGAATGCTGGGGCGGCGCGTGACTGCCGCGCTCAGCCGTTGGGATATCTTGCCCGATGACAGTGCCGGCACGCCATTGCACCTATCCCCTCCAGGTCGGTTCTTGCGCCATGTTGCGGCGCTTATGGCGCGGCGTTTGGACGCCGAGGCTCTGCTGACCCTCCTTAAGCACCCCCTGACAAACAGTGCAGAAGACCGCAATCTTCATAACCTCAATACCCAACGGGCTGAACTGGCGATCCGACGACGTGGGCTGCCTTATCCTGAGGCAACAGCGTTCGAGGCGCTCTGTGAAATGGCAGTGCCAGACGATAGTGATATGCGCCACTGGGCTGCGTGGATCGGTGCCGCGACGATGGGGCATCAGGATCATGCCACACATCCGCTATCCCATTGGGTCGAAACCCATCTGAAGCTCGCCAATCATCTTGCCGCTGGGCCAACCGCAAACCCCGCGCACGAGCTGTGGCAAAAGAAGGCGGGCATTGAGGCCCAGCGCGTCATGCAAGAGCTGGAAAATGAGGCGGGGCATGGCACCAGCCTCACCGCAGCAGACTATACCGATCTGGTTGGTGCACTTCTCTCAGCGGGTGAAGTGCGCGACCGCGATGCGCCCTACAGTGGCATCATGATTTGGGGTACGTTGGAGGCACGCGTCCAAGGCGCCGATCTGGTGATCCTTGGTGCGCTGAACGACGGCACATGGCCCGAAGCTCCGCCGCCCGATCCATGGCTGAACCGTAAGATGCGCAATGACGCAGGCCTGTTGCTGCCAGAGCGGCGCGTGGGCCTTGCAGCACATGATTATCAACAGGCCGTTTGCGCCCCCGAGGTATGGATTACCCGCTCTATCAGGTCCGAGGATGCAGAAACGGTCCCCTCTCGTTGGGTGAACCGCCTAGGCAACCTGATGGGTGGCCTGCCCAAGCAGGGGGGCGTGGATGCATGGAATGCGATGATAAAGCGCGGAGATTACTGGCTGGGCCAAGCACGTGCATTGGAGGCCGTGGACCGCGTTCCGTCTGCGCCGCGCCCCTCTCCGCGCCCACCGCTTGCCGCGCGCCCACGGACCTTGTCCGTGACCGAGATAAAAACGCTCATCCGCGATCCCTATGCCATCTATGCCCGCCACAGCTTACGCCTGCGCGCGTTGCGACCGTTGGTGCAGTCCGCCGATGCGTTGTTGCGCGGTGATGTTACTCATAAAGTGATGGAGCATTTTGTAAAAGCGGCTGTGGCAGACTCAAGCACCCTCACCCGCAATCATCTGCTGAAGATTGCGGAAGAGGTGCTCACTGATCTGGTTCCATGGCCCGCCGCACGTACGGTTTGGTTGGCCCGCATTGCGCGCATTGCGGACTGGTTTATCGAGCGTGAACAATTACGCCTCGCCTCTGCAACGCCGGTTGCTTTTGAGGCTGACGCGCGCGGCAATCTAGATATGCCAGAGATTGGCTTCACTTTGCGCGGGGTTGCCGACCGGATTGACCGCAACATCAGCGGAGAAATCCAGATTTATGACTACAAGACGGGCGCTCCCCCCACGGAAAAGCAGCAAAAGCACTTTGATAAGCAGTTGTTGATCGAGGCCGCGATGGTGGAGGAAGGAGCATTCAAGGCGGTTGGTGCTGCACCCGTTTCGACTGCGACGTTTATCGGGCTTGGTAATCCGCCCAAAGAAGTGGAGGCCCCTCTAGAGGACGAGCCGCCACGCGAAATCCTGGAGAGCCTGCGTACTCTGATTGCTGCCTACCTGGACCTCGATCAAGGGTTCACAGCGCGGCGGATGATGGAAAAGGTCGTCTTTGACGGTGAGTTTGACCATTTGGCACGCTACGGCGAATGGGATGGATCAGACCCCGCCCAACCGGAGGATCTGACATGACCACCCTGCCCGATTGGGATGAAGCAACACGCGCCCAAATCACCGCCGCGCGTCCAGATACCTCGACATGGTTGAGCGCGAACGCGGGCTCTGGTAAAACCCGCGTGCTAACCGACCGCGTGGCACGTCTGTTGTTGGATGAGGTGAAGCCGCAGCATATCCTCTGCCTGACGTATACCAAAGCGGCGGCCTCCGAGATGCAAAACCGTTTGTTCAAACGCTTGGGCGAATGGGCAATGATGGAGGATGACGATCTGCGCGAAGGGCTGCGTGATCTGGGGGTTCTCAAGGACATCGCCCCCGACAAACTGCGCGAGGCACGCACGCTGTTTGCCCAAGCGATCGAAACGCCAGGTGGCTTGAAGATTCAGACGATCCATTCGTTTTGTGCGTCTCTATTACGGCGCTTTCCGCTGGAGGCAGGGGTAAGTCCGCAGTTCAAAGAGATTGAGGACCGCGCCGCCGAGTTACTACGCGCGGATATACTTGATGAGATCGCTGACGGACCTGACGCCCACTTGGTCGCTGATCTGGCGGCGCATTATACGGGCGAGAGCTTCGCCTCCCTCACCCAGTCGATCACAGGCAAGCGGGAGTTGTTCGCAACGCTGCCCAACGACCTTGATGTGCTTTTTGATCTGCCAACTGGATTTGATATAAGGACGCTACCCGCTGATGTGATGGACGGAGCGGTGGCACGTTGGATGCCCGATGCG
>CBDTVN010000013.1:0-38852 GCA_965364195.1 uncultured Sulfitobacter sp.
CCCGATCATCCGGTGATCCGCTCCATTCTGGCAGGGGATGAAGAGGGGTTCTGGAAGGCTGAAGCCAAAGAGCGGGAGCAGGCAGGCATGCCCCCTTACGGGCGGTTGGCGGGGATTATTCTGAGTGGGCCGGATGTGGCAGCCGTCTTCGATGCGGGTAACCAGTTGGCGCGCAATGACCGCGCGTTGCGCGATATTGGCGCACAGGTATATGGGCCCGCACCCGCGCCCATTGCACGGGTGCGCGGGCGGCACCGTGTGCGGCTGTTGGTGAAGGCGGACAAGAATGTGGCGTTGCAACGGGCGCTGAGCATTTGGGTAAGCCAGATCAAGCTAAAGGGTGATTTGAGGTTGGCTGTCGATATTGACCCGCAGAGTTTCTATTGAGGTCAGCTTTTTGCGGTGGTGGGATTCCGAGATTATTTTCCCAGATGAAGCGGGGTGACATGTGTACACCCTCTGTACACCCCCCGTGCACCGGCTGGCGTCAGGTTTAGCGTTTTGCACATTGGCGTAGCGTTTGAAGTGGGTCGGGCGTAGGGATGGTCCATGGTAGATTTTCTGACCCTCGATGACGCACGCGATCAGCCTCTTTGGCGTCGTCCGATTTCTTTGCTGTTTGTGATGGCGATGGCCATGCCGATTGCGTTTTTCACGTGGTATGCGCTGCTCAATAATTTTGTGCAGGAAGTCGCGGATTTTGATGGTGCGGACATCGGCCTACTGCACACCGTGCGCGAGATCCCGGGTTTTTTGTCGTTTCTGGTGATCTTTTTGATCATTATTGTGCGCGAGCAGGTTTTGGGGTTGGTCTCGCTTATTATGCTGGGCGCCGCGACGGCGATAACGGCGTGGTATCCGCAACTCACGGGGATCATGATCCTGACGTTCATCAGCTCGGTCGGGTTTCATTACTATGAGACAGTCAACCAATCGTTGCAGTTGCAGTGGTTGCCCAAGGATAAAGCCCCGCAGATTTTGGGTTGGCTTATGGCGACCGGATCAGCGGCGACCTTCTGCGTGTATTTCGTCATCATGATCCTGTGGGAGCCTTTGGGGCTCACCTATAATATCGTGTTTATGGCGGGGGGCGGGATTACCATGGCGGTGGCCTTGTTCGCACTGTTGGCCTATCCGCAATACGAGAGCCCGCACCCGCAGATCAAGAAGTTGGTGCTGCGCAAGCGGTACTGGCTCTATTATGCGCTGCAGTTCATGTCGGGCGCGCGGCGGCAGATATTCATGGTCTTTGCCGGATTTATGATGGTCGAAAAATTCGGATTTCAGGTGCATGAAGTTGCAGGGCTGTACCTGATCAATCTCGTACTGAATATGATCATCGCGCCGATGCTGGGGCGGATCGTCGCGCGGTTTGGCGAGCGCAATGCGCTGATGTTCGAATATATTGGGCTGGTGTGCATCTTTCTGGCGTACGGCGGTGTGTACTTTTTTGAATGGGGGTTTCAGGTCGCGGCGGTCCTCTACGTGCTGGACCACATGTTCTTTGGTCTGGCGCTCGCGCTCAAGACGTACTTCCAAAAGATTGGTGCGCCGGGGGATATGGCGCCCACCGCGGCAGTGGCCTTTACCATCAACCATATCGCCGCGGTGTTTTTACCCGTGATGCTGGGGCTTTTGTGGCTGGTATCGCCTGCAGCGGTATTCTTGCTGGCGGCGGGGATGGCGGCCGTGTCGTTTGTGTTGGCCACGATGATCCCGCGCCATCCTGACGCCGGTAACGAGACCGTCTTTGTGGCGCGGCGTCTCAAGGCGGCGGAGTGACCGCGCCCAAGACTGGCCAAGGTCGGTTTCTAACGGGCTCTACCCTCGGGCATGTGGTACGGATGACGGCCACGGGGGCGGTGGGCATCACTTTTGTCTTTATCGTGGATGCGGCGAACCTGCTGTGGGTGTCACAGCTGGGTGACAAGCAGTTGGTGGCGGCCATAGGCTTTGCATATGCGGTGCAGTTCTTCTCGGTCTCGGTTGCAGTTGGCCTAATGATTGCGGCAACGGCGGTGGTGTCGCGCAGCATTGGCGGCGGGGACCGCGAAAAGGCCCGTAGGCAAGCCGGGGCAGCGGTGGTCATCGCGGCCTCGACGCTGGCGGTCGTTTCGGCGCTGATTGTGGGGTTCCGGCATGAGCTTTTGGGGTTTGCCGGGGCGCAGGGAGAGACGGCGCGATTGGCCGCGCGGTATCTGGCGATCACGATCCCATCGCTCATTCCGATGTCGGCGGCACTTGTGATGTCCGGCACGTTGCGCGCCGATGGGTATGGGGCCAAGGCGATGTATATTACGTTGTTTGCGGGCATTGTGTTGCTGGTGATTGACCCGTTTTTGATCTTTTACATGGGTTGGGGGCTGGACGGAGCGGCGATTGGCTTGGTGCTGTTCCGCTTTGCACTCTTGGCGCTGGCCGTGCGGTTTGCGATTTATGAGCTGAACCTTGTCGACCGACCACGCCTCAGCACGCTGCGCAACATAGGTGCGCCCTTTGTGGCGGTGGCGATTCCTGCGATCGCGACACAGATGAGCACGCCTGTGGGCAACTACCTGCTGACGCGGGTGATGGCGCCCTTTGGCGATGATGCGGTAGCCGCGTGGGCAGTGGTGGGGCGGCTGACGGTGGTGGTGTTTGGCGGGATATTCGCGCTGTCAGGGGCGATTGGTGGGATCTTTGGCCAGAACTTTGGCGCGGGGCAATTGGACCGCGTGCGCAGTACATACCGCGATGCGCTGATTTTCTGCTTTCTATATACTCTAGTGGCGTGGGGACTGTTTGTGGCGTTGGTGCCCTATGTAATCACGGCCTTTGATCTGAGCGGGCAGGGGGCGGATGTGCTCAATGCCTTTGCGGTGATCGGGGTTGGCGGGTTCATCTTCTTCGGGGCGTTGTTTGTGTCCAACGCGGCGTTTAACAATCTGGGCAAGCCTGCCCGCTCGACAATGGTGAACTGGATCAAGGACGGTGTGCTGGCCATGCCAGCGGCGATCTGGTTCGCGGGGATGTTCGGCGCAGCTGGCGTGATTTACGGTCAGGCCGCTGCGGGGATTGTTGTGGGCGCGCTCTCGGCCACGTGGGGGTGGTTTTATGTGAAGGGGTTGCGGGTGGATGCGCTGCCGCTTGACCCTGCGCCTTCTGCACCGTACCCGAACCCTGACAGACACAGGAGCCGATAGATGCCTACTTTCACTGCACTGACGACACTCACAGGGCGCGAACCTGCTTATAAGCTGGGTGAGGCGATGGAAGACCTGACGCCGGAGCCTACGGGCGTGGGCGTGTTCGAGATGGAAGACGGATCGGGCCTGTGGGAAGTGGGCGGCTATTTCGAGGAAGCGCCTGACGAGGCATCGCTGGCGGTGCTGGCAGCGGCGTTTGGGGCGAAAGGTTTCGTTGTCTCCGAGCTGCCGGAGACGGATTGGGTGGCCCATGTCCGCCGTGAGTTGGCGCCCGTCGAGGCGGGGCGGTTCTTTGTCTATGGCTCTCACGATGCGGATAAGGTGCCTGAGGGGTGTGAGCCGCTGTTGATTGAGGCGGCCATGGCGTTCGGCACCGGCCATCACGGCACGACGTTGGGGTGCCTCAAGGCGCTTGATCGTTTGGCGTTGGACGGGTTCGTGGGCAAGCGGGTTGTCGACATCGGCTGTGGTACGGCCGTGCTTGCCATGGGTGCGGCGCGGATTTGGCCTGATGCGGTGCTGGCATCCGATATTGACGAGGTTGCGGTGGATGTGGCGCGGGCCAATGTGGTCGCCAACGGGCTGGGGGGTAAAGTCGAATGTGTTGAGGCCGCAGGCTTTGACCATCCTGCGCTGGCGGGTGCTGCTCCGTTCGATCTGGTGTTCGCCAATATCCTCAAAGGGCCGCTCATTGCGCTGGCACCGGACATGGCGGGCGCCATGGACGCAGGCGCATATGCGATTCTATCGGGTCTCCTGAACGAGCAAGCGGATGAGGTGATTGACGTTTATGCACGATCTGGCATCAATCTGCATCACCGTGAAAGCATTGGTGACTGGACGACGATAACGCTTCGGAAAATGACCTAAGTAATGCCCCATTTGAGGCGGTTACGCCTCATTTGCCCTACTTTTGCCACATTGTTTGTCTAAAAATTAACTCAACAACGGTGGGGGCTGTTGCTGAGAAAGACCACTGCCATGGTTTATACAAAAGAAGATTTTAACAGCCGCGTCGTGTCTGTCGACAAAAAGTCGTCACGTCGTGGTAAGAATGCTTTTGTTACCCGCATCGACAACAATGGTTTGCTAATTGTTAAGGCAAAGCCTCGCAGGATGCGTCTTCCTGTGAGGGGCGTATCCCTTATGGTTCTTGGGTTTTTCTGCTTCAAAGCGCTGGCGCTGTCGGCAAACGGACCGCAAGCGTACGAAGACCGTCTCACGCTCCTTCAAAACGGCACAACGATCGAGGCCGTGGGGGCGCGCGTATTGTCTATTGATCCTGTGACCCAGTTTATCGCCGATCAAGTGGGTCCATTGTTCCGCTGAAATTGAATTTCCACTGTGGCAGGCCTTCCGGGGGAAGGGCGGCCATGGTGGGAGTTTGCGCAATTCTCATTGAGCGCAAAAATGGGAAGGCCGCGTCGGGTAAACCGCGCGGCCTTTTCTGTTTTATCTGTAGTGCGCCTGCGCGCCGAAGCGCCGCCGGTTAGCGGATCAGATTGCTGCGTGCAATGCTGTCAATCTCGCCACGGACGAGGCCGATATCGGCCAGTTCACGGTCGCTCAGGCCTGTGAGTGCGTTGCGTGTGACGCGTGTGTCGTTCCATGCCTGAACATTCAATGCGAGATCGGCAACAAATGCGAATGCGCGCGATGCGAATGATGCGGTGCCGTATGTTGTGCGGGTAGTGTCAAAAGCAGCCATTTGAGCCGTCCTTCTTGTGTGAGTTTATGTTGATCTCTTCGTCCGTCTGATTGGTAATTAGGCACAGTGCGAACTCCCCGCAACCCCTGTGACTGCACATCAGCTATGCGTTTTCTGCATGGCAAAAAATGTGGAAAAACCTCAATGAAATATGACTAAACCGTGACCGTTGTCATGGTGATTTAGGCTTAAAATTGCCGACCTATGCCGCAATGCAGCGATTGCGACATATCCACGTCTGAACGCGACGAGGTGTTTAAAAGGATATGCAATGTTCGCGTTTCGTGCTACTGGATCAAAAAAGCAACAGATTTGAGGGATGTGGGCATATGATACGGGTAATTGGCATCGATCCGGGCCTGCGGAACATGGGATGGGGCGTGATTGACGTGGACGGCAGCAAATTAAGTCATGTCGCGAATGGAATTTGTCACTCCACAACGGGCGTGGTGCTGGCTGAGCGGCTGCTAAGTCTTCACGCACAGCTGACGCGCATTTTTGCGACGTACCGCCCGCACACTGCAGCAGTGGAGCATACATTTGTGAACAAGGACGGCGTGGCGACCCTCAAGTTGGGGCAGGCGCGAGGCATCGCGCTGTTGGTGCCTGCGCAGATGGGTCTGGCCGTGGGAGAATATGCACCCAACAACGTAAAGAAGACTGTCGTGGGCGTAGGTCATGCAGACAAGGGGCAAGTCGCGCATATGGTGCGGATGCAACTACCTGGCGTGAATTTTGAAGGGCCCGATGCGGCGGACGCTTTGGCAATCGCGATTACCCATGCGCATCACGGGGGCGCGTCGAATTATGCTGCGGCTGTTGCGAGGGCCAGCGCATGATTGGCAAGCTGACAGGCCGCATTGAGTACCGTGCGGTGGATCACGTGCTGATCGATGTGCGCGGCGTGGGGTATCTGGTGTTTTGCTCGGAGCGTACGTTGGCGGGCTTGCCGCCTGTAGGCGAGGTTGCGGCAGTCTACACCGATATGTTGGTGCAGGAGACAAATTTACAGCTGTTCGGCTTTACCACGCTGGTCGAGAAAGAGTGGCACAAGCTGCTGATCTCTGTGCAAGGTGTGGGCGCAAAAGCGTCGCTGGCGATCCTAGGCGCGCTGGGGCCGGATGGAGTGGGGCGTGCGATTGCCTTGGGCGATTGGAATTCGGTGAAGGCGGCCAAAGGTGTCGGGCCGAAAATTGCGCAACGTGTCGTGTTGGATTTAAAAGACAAAGCGCCCGCGATGATGGCGATGGGCGGCACGGTGGCCGAGGCGCTGGGCGAGCAGGATGCGGAAGTGATCGAGGGACCCGCACCGCGCAAGAAAGCGGCACCTGCGCCCAATGCCTCTGCGCAATCGGAAGCGTTGAGTGCCTTGTCTAACCTTGGATACGGCCCAAGCGATGCGGCAGGAGCGGTTGCGCAAGCAGCGGGTGAGGCACCGGATGCGGATACGCCGAAGCTGATCCGTGCGGCGTTGAAACTTCTGGCGCCAAAAGAGTAGTGTGCGCACATGAAGCCTGCTTCGGCTTTCATCGCTTAGGGACGTGACATGATAGACAGCGATCCGATTGTGCGGCCCGAGGGCATGCCCGAAGACTTCGACCGCGCGCTGCGCCCGCAAATGCTCGATGAGTTTGTGGGGCAGGCGGAGGCGCGTTCTAACCTTAAAGTGTTTATCCAGTCCGCCAAGCAACGCGAAGAGGCGATGGATCATACGTTATTCCACGGGCCGCCCGGTTTGGGAAAGACCACGCTGGCGCAGATTATGGCGCGGGAGTTGGGCGTTGGGTTTCGCATGACCTCTGGCCCTGTGCTGGCTAAGGCCGGTGATCTGGCGGCGATCCTGACCAATCTTGAAGCGCGGGATGTCTTGTTTATCGACGAAATTCACCGGTTGAATCCAACGGTGGAGGAAGTCTTGTATCCTGCGTTGGAGGATTTCGAGCTTGATCTGGTGATCGGCGAGGGGCCAGCGGCGCGCACCGTGCGCATTGAATTGCAACCTTTCACGCTTGTCGGGGCGACCACGCGGATGGGGTTGCTTACCACACCGCTGCGCGACCGTTTCGGCATCCCCACGCGGTTGGAGTTTTATACTGAAGATGAATTGTTCATCATCGTGGACCGCAATGCGCGCAAATTAGGCGCACCTGCGGATGAGGGCGGTGCGCGCGAGATTGCCAAGCGGGCACGCGGCACGCCGCGGATTGCTGGACGTCTGTTGCGCCGCGTAGTGGATTTTGCGGTGGTTGAGGGCGACGGGCGCGTGACGCGAGCCTTGGCTGATATGGCGTTGACACGGCTCGGGGTGGATCATCTGGGGCTGGACAGTGCCGACCGTCGGTATCTGCGTTTGATTGCGGAGAACTATCAGGGCGGCCCTGTAGGGATCGAGACATTATCTGCGGCGCTGAGCGAGAGCCGTGATGCACTTGAAGAAGTGATCGAGCCGTTTTTATTGCAGCAGGGGTTGATCCAGCGGACACCGCGCGGACGCATGCTTGCGCAGAAGGCGTGGGTGCATTTGGGGATGGCGCCGCCGAAACGGAATGTGGATCTGTTCGGGTAACGGCGGGATCGAGTATTTTTGGCCAAGAAAGATAGGGGGCGGTAGTGGAACCTCAGGATATTGAAGCGTTGTTTACGCGCGGCGACGGACAATTTGTGTTTGCGCGCTGGGGGCGGCCGATCGCCCCTGTGGTGTTTGGCGTTGAAGAGGCCACTTTGCAGGTGGTCAAAGGCGCGCTGGAGGCGGTGACTGCATTGGCCGGGCACAAGATGGCCGAGACAGACATGGAGCTGGGCTCTAATCTGATGGTGTTTTTCTTCTCGGAGTGGGCCGAGCTTCTGGATGTGCCGGGGATGGACCGGCTTGTGCCTGATTTGGGGCCGTTAGTCGCAAAGCTGGGTGCGGTGGACGCGAACCAGTACCGGTTTTTCCGCTTTGACGAGAGTGGTGCGATCAAGGCGTGTTTTGTGTTTTTGCGGATGGACGAACATTTGAGTGCGGTACCTGCGGAGACGTTGGCGCTGAGCCAGATTGTACAGTCCTATTTGCTGTGGTCCGATACCGCTTTCAAGGACCGCTCACCTCTCGCCGTTGTGGGGGAGAAGACAATCTTACGGCCTGACGTGGCGGGGCTTATTCGGGCGTCTTATGATCCGATTTTGCCGGTGGCGGCCGCAGATGCCAGCCATGCGCTGCGGCTTTTTGCGCGGATGCAGGCGGGGTCGGGGGCCGTACAATGAGTAGGAAAAATCAATGATCCACCGTAAGGAGATACGTGTCTATTATGAGGACACGGATATGGCGGGGATTGTCTATTACGCCAACTACCTGCGCTTTATCGAGCGGGCACGCAGCGATTGGGTGCGTGAGGTCGGGATTGACCAGCTCTCCATGAAAGAGGCGGGTGTTGTGTTTGCTGTTCGGCGCGTAGAGGCGGATTATGTCAGCCCTGCGCGGTTTGACGATATACTGGACGTGCGCACCACGCTGGACAGTTTGAGTGCGGCAAAAATGGTCATGGCGCAGGAAGTGTGGCGCGGGGATGATCTGATTTTTACTGCAAAGGTGCTAATCGTTTGCATCGGAGCCAGTGGAAAACCCGTGCGTTTGCCAGCGGAATGCCGCCTGCTGGAAACGTGATCGGGCGGGGGTGCGCTTGCCCCTCGCCTTTTGTCTTGTGCTGCGCTAGATTCAGTCCAAATGGAGCCTGAGAATAGGCCCACCTGAGGCAGTAGAGTAGAGCAATACACATGCAGACAGCGTTTATACTCGCCGGACTTGGCGATAGCATTACCGTATGGGGCATGTTTGCCCAAGCCACGATCACCGTGAAACTGGTGATGATCTCACTTGTGGTGGCGAGTTTTTGGACATGGTCCATTATCGTTCAAAAGACGATCCAGTTCCGTAAAGCTAGGGCAGAGGCAGAAGCGTTCGACCATGCGTTTTGGTCAGGTGAGCCGCTGGACGGTTTGTACGAGCAGATCGGGCCGGAGCCTACGGGTGCGGCACAAAAGATTTTTGCGGCTGGTATGACGGAGTGGCGGCGCTCGCACCGCGAGGACGGTGGGTTGATCCCCGGGGCCACCGCGCGGATTGACCGCTCGATGGATGTGGCGATCGCGAAAGAGGCGGAGATCTTGCAAAAAGGCCTGCCCGTTTTGGCGACCACGGGATCAACGGCGCCCTTTGTTGGTCTGTTCGGGACAGTGTTCGGGATTATGAACGCGTTCATTGAAATCGCCGAGCAGCAGAATACCAATCTGGCCGTAGTTGCACCCGGTATTGCAGAGGCGTTGCTGGCCACGGGTCTGGGCTTGATGGCTGCGATCCCTGCGGTGGTTTATTATAACAAATTCAATGCAGACAGTGACCGGATATTGGGCGGGTATGAAGCCTTTGCCGATGAGTTTGCAACCATCCTCAGCCGCCAAGTGGACAGCTGATCATGGCAGGCGGTGTGATGCAAAAGAGCGGTGGCAATGGCAGGCGCAGGCGGCGCGGTGGTGCCCAGCAGATGTCGGAGATCAACATCACGCCCTTTGTGGATGTGATGCTGGTGCTCTTGATCATTTTCATGGTTGCAGCGCCGTTGTTGACTGTGGGTGTGCCGGTTGAGTTGCCCAAAACTGCGGCGTCGGCCCTGCCGGCCGAGCAGGAAGAGCCGTTGACCGTGACGATAACGGCGCAAGGCAGTGTGCAGATTATGACGACTGAGACAGCGCGCGAGGAGTTGATCCCCAAGCTGCGCGCCGTTGCGGCAGAGCGTGAGGGGGACCGAGTGTTCCTGCGCGCTGACGGTGCCGTGCCCTATAGCGCTGTAATGGAGATCATGGGTGCGCTGAATGCGGGTGGGTTTTCCAACATTGGTCTGGTGACGGATATCGGCGGGCCAACGCTGGACGGCACTGGAAACTAGGCGATGTCCCGCGCGCGCAAAATCGGAAATACCGTATCGGGGGTGGGGCATGCGATCTTCATCAGCTTTGTGCTGTTTGGTGGTCTGTTCACTTCAAGGCCCGATCCGGTGGAGGTGCGCGAAGCGGCGATGATTTCCGGTGAGGAATTTGCGGCCCTGTTGGAGGCGTCGCGCCAACCTGTGGTGGAAGCGGAAGAACCTGTACCCGCAGCGCCGGAGGTGACGGAAGAAGCGCCTGAGGTGGATGTGGGTGTGCAGGAGCCTGTAAGCGCGCCCATTGCGGAAGTTGCCGAGCCCGCGGAAGAGCCCGTTGAGGAGTTGGCACCAGAGATATCAGAAGCGGCACCAGAGCGGCCGGAGGCCCCTGCGGAAGTGGCTGTCGAGGATGCGCCAATAGACGAGACGCCAGTGGAGCGCCCTGCCGAAGTGGTCGCACCAGAACCTGCGCCGCGCCCTGAGCCGGAGGCGGTGGAAGAGCCAGCGCCGCAAGAGGCGGTGATCCCCGAGGAGACAGGCGAGACCGTCGAACAGCCGCAAGAGGCAACCGCTGCGCCTGAGTCCACCGACCAGATTGTGACTGAAGCGGCAGAAGCGCCAGCGTCTTCGCCAAATACATCGTTGCGCCCACCTGCGCGCAGGCCTTCCGCACCGGCCCCCACGCAGACGGTTGAGACGCCTGTGGCCCCTGCACCGTCCGAGAACGCTGTGGATGATGCTGCGGTACAGGCCGCGTTGGAGGCAGCACTTAGTTCGGCCACCAATACTGTGCCGACAGGACCGCCGATGTCTTCGGGCGAAAAGGACGCGCTGCGCCTTGCTGTGCAGGGCTGCTGGAATGTGGACCCCGGTGCGCGTTGGGCACAGACCACGGTGACCGTTGCGATGGATATGACGCAGGACGGTAAGGTTGTGCAGGCTTCTTTGCGCATGATCGCGAGCGAGGGCGGCGATGCCTCCACTGCCAATGCAGCCTTTGGCGCTGCGCGGCGTGCGATTTTGCTGTGCCAGAAAGATGGCTACCCGTTGCCACCCGAAAAATACGGGCAATGGCAGGAAATCGAGATGACGTTCAATCCAGAGCGTATGCGGATCAGATGATACAATGCACAGGCTTTTCGCTGGACCGCCTAGGCATGCATGGGGCAGGCTCATGACAGCAGTTTATTTCTGCCGCTGCCGCCAGACGGGCGGTTTTGCGCTTTGGGCGGGACAGATGCAGCCACGGAGTTGATAAATACGAGCAATGGCGGGATATTGAACTACCGTTCGGCCCTGAAAGGACGATTTTGCGATGAAGTTTGTAAGTATGTGTTTGGCGCTGGTCTGCGCGTTTGGTTTTGTGTCGCAGGCGCGTGCGCAGCAGGGACCGCTCCAGATTACGATTGAGGAAGGCATCATCAAGCCGCTGCCCTTTGCCGTGCCTGATTTCCAGGCGGAAACGGGCGAGGCGGGCCAGTTGGCCGGTGATCTCGCACGGGTGATTGCGGCGGATCTGCAAAGCACGGGCGTGTTTCGCGAAATCCCCAGCTCTGCGTTCATTGCCAATTATTCGGATTTCAACGCGCCGGTCTCCTTTCCTGACTGGAAAGCGGTTAATGCGCAGGCTTTGGTGACAGGCGCTGTCTCCGTCAACGGGACATCGGTGAACGTGAAGTTCCGTGTCTTTGATGTGGTGTCCGGCACCAACCTCGGCGATGGACTACAATTCTCGGGCACTACGGATGGCTGGCGACGCATGGCGCATAAGGTGGCGGACGAAGTTTATTCCCGCATCACCGGCGAGGACGGTTATTTCGACAGCCGCGTTGTTTATGTCTCCGAGACAGGCCCCAAGAACCAGCGGCAAAAGCGTCTGGCGGTTATGGATTATGACGGCGCGAATGTGCGTTTTCTGACCGACAGCAGCGCCATTGTGTTGGCCCCGCGCTTTTCCCCCACTGGGGACCGCGTGCTTTACACCAGCTATGAAAGCGGATTTCCGCGCATTTATGTGCTCGACGTGGGCTCTGTTCAGCGCCGGGTTCTTGAAAGCGCTGAAGGCACGATGAGCTTCGCGCCGCGCTTCTCGCCGTCTGGCAACACGGTTGTCTATTCTCTCTCTCAGGGCGGCAACACGGATATCTATACGATGGATATTGCCTCGGGCCAGGCGGTGCGCCTCACCAACACACCCGCGATTGAAACGGCCCCGAGCTATAGCCCTGACGGGACCCAGATCGTGTTCGAGAGCGACCGTTCCGGCACGCCGCAGCTGTACGTTATGTCGGCGGGTGGCGGTGAAGCGCGCCGTATTTCCTTTGGGGACGGGCGTTATGGCACGCCGGTCTGGTCGCCGCGTGGCGATCTGGTCGCGTTCACCAAGCAGACCTCGGGACGCTTCCACATTGGTGTGATGCGCACAGACGGCTCAGAGGAGCGGTTGCTCACGGCATCCTTCCTTGATGAGGGGCCGACGTGGTCGCCCAACGGTCGTGTGATCATGTTTACGCGTGAAACACAGGGCGAGGGTGGTGCATCGTCGCTCTATTCCGTGGACATCACAGGCCGTGTATTGCGTCAGGTAAACACGCCGGAGGGGGGATCAGACCCAAGCTGGTCGCCGCTTCAACAGTAACGTGTTCGCGAACCCCTTTCCCCGCCGCCTTTTGCTGTGATAGATTAGGCTAAATAATAAAAACCCGATGATGAGGTCGAGCAGATGAGATTCCTACCCATGAGCCTTTTGGTTGCAGCTGTTGCGCTGTCGGCCTGTACCAACCCGAACCGTTTTGGCGCAGATGATGCACTCGCCAATCCCTCCAACATTGGCGGCACGCCGCTAAATGGTGTGGGTTCAGGTGGTCCAAGCGATCCGACCTCCACTGCGTATTTCAACCAGACCGTTGGGGACCGTGTATTGTTCGAGGTGGATCAATCCACATTGACGGCCGCTGGGCGCACAACGCTGGATGGTCAGGCGACCTGGTTGCTCACCAACGCCGACTATCAGGCCGTGATCGAAGGCCACGCGGACGAGCAGGGCACGCGACAGTATAACCTTGCGCTGGGTGCGCGCCGCGCCAACGCAGCGCAGGAGTACCTTTTGTCCAAAGGTGTGCCATCCACGCGTCTGCGTGTTGTCAGCTACGGCAAGGAACGCCCGATTGAGATCTGTTCGAACGAGGCCTGTTATGCCAAGAACCGCCGCGCGGTGACCGTGCTGGCCGGTGGTCAAACCAGCTAAATTAAGGAACCTGCGTCATGCGCTTTGCTTTTATCTTCGCGATTGTATTGGGTGCGGTGCCGATGGGCGCAGTCGCCCAAGACGCGCAGACCCTTGCTGATATCCGTCAGGAGCTGACGACGCTGAGCGTTGAGATGACCAAGCTCAATCGTGAGCTGTCAACGACTGGCACTGCGGGCGGACCGGCGCTGCCGGCCTCTGTGCTGGAGCGGGTCAGTGCGATGGAGAGCGAGCTGAGCCGTGTGACGGCCAAGTCCGAGGAGCTTGAATTTCGCATCAACCGCATTGTGAATGACGGCACAAAGCGCATTGCCGATCTCGAGTTCCGTTTGGTCGAGCTTGAGGGCGGTGATATCACCACCCTTGGTGAGACAAGCACATTGGGCGGCGAAGATCAGGCGACGGCACCGCCCCCTGCAATCGCCCCTCAAACCAACACAAGCCAACTCGCCGTTGGTGAGCAAGACGACTTCAAGCGGGCGCAGGAGGCGCTCGCAACCGGTGACTTTCGTACCGCCGCAGAGCAGCTTGCGACCTTCAATCAGACCTACCCGGGCTCCCCAATAGCCGCCGAAGTAGATCTGCTGCGCGGTGACGCGTTGCAAGGCATGGGTGACACGCGGGAGGCTGCGCGCGCCTATCTGGCAAGCTTTGGCGTGGCGCCTACGGGGCCAATCGCACCAGATGCTTTGTATAAACTGGGTGCGTCTTTGGGCGCATTGGGGCAAAGCGCCGAAGCCTGCGTGACGCTCGCCGAAGTTTCCACGCGCTTTCCGGGCAGCCCCGCTGCGGGCAGCGCGGTGGGGGAGCGGGCCAAGCTGGGATGCAGCTAGACCACGACTGGCTGTTGCGGCAGGGCGATGATGCTGGGTTGTTGGAAGCGATTGATGTTGCATTCGATTATGGGGCATTTGATGCCCTGCCTGAACGGATTGGCATCGCTGTTTCTGGCGGCGGTGACAGCGTAGCACTTCTGCATTTGTTTGCCCGCTGGTCTGCGCAGACAGGGCATCCCATTGCTGCGGTGACGGTTGATCACGCGTTACGCACCGAGAGCAGCAGCGAGGCGGACGGGGTGGCGACTTTGTGCCGGGCCCTTGGCGTCGAACATAATATTCTGAAATGGCAGCGTTCTGAGGGTGCCGGTAATCTGCCCGCCGCGGCGCGGGACGGGCGATACGTCCTCATGGCCGATTGGGCAAAGGCGCAAGGCATCGGAGGTATGGTGCTCGGCCACACCCTTGATGATAGCGCCGAGAATTTTCTAATGCGGCTTGGGCGGTCTTCGGGTCTTGACGGTTTGGCCGAAATGTCGCGCGGGTTTGAGCGACACGGGATTACATGGTCACGCCCGCTGTCGGGATGTGCGCGCGCGGACTTGCGGGCCTACTTGCAGCGTCATGACATCACGTGGGTAGAAGATCCGAGCAATGATGACCCGCGATACATGCGGACTAAAGCGCGGCGTGTCTTGCCCGCGCTGGCAGATTTAGGCGTGAGCGCGCAGAGCATTCACCAATCTGCTTCTGCCTTGCGTCAGTCTCGGGAGGCCTTGGCGCACTATCTCAGGCAAGAGGTCGCAAACCATGTGACACAAGAAGCAGGTGATGTGCTGATCCCGCAGGATATTGACCAGCGGCTTCCCAAAGACATGGCCCGCAGGATTTCCTTGGCTGCACTACAATGGGTTGGGTCCGGTCATTACGTTCCGCGCAAATCGTTTTCGGGCGTGCTGAGCGCTGATCTGGCTGCGCAAGAGCGTTTGACCGTCGCGGGTTGCCTGATCATGAAGCGTAAAGGGCACTACAGAATCACGCGGGAATACAATGCGGTCAAGACGTTGCGGGGGCCGACTGATGTAATCTGGGACAATCGCTGGCGGTTGAATGGGCCGCATGCGGCTGATTTGGAAGTGCGGGCTTTGGGCGAATCTGTGAGTGCAGTGCCCGAGTGGCGCGAAACAGGGGTACCGCGTCCGACATTAATGGCCTCTCCGGCGGTGTGGCGGGGCGAAACGCTCGTCGCTGTGCCGCTTGCGGGATACAATCGCGACTGGTCTGCGCAGATCGTCGCAGATTTCACCTCATTTCTGGATTCGCATTGAACAAACCGCCTCAATCTCTATCTTAGGAGAGTGGCTGGAGGAGTCCCCTTTGGCCGAGATGTATTCAGGAGTGTTTCCTTGGGCAATTTTCGCAATCTCGCATTCTGGGCCGTGTTGCTCGTGCTCGTCTTTTCATTGTTCAATCTGTTCAATGGTGGCAGCGGCAGCGGCGGCATGCAGAACCGTGAGATCAGCTATTCCGATTTCGTCACGTCCGTTAAGAACGGCAACGTAAGCAATGCGACCCTCGACGGGGAGCAAGTTCGCTTTCGCCAGGCTGACGGTGACTATCTCACGATCAGACCTTCCGACGCGGAAGTGACGATGCTGTTGACGGAGAACGATGTACCGTTCCGCGCAGAGAGCCAGCAAGAAAGCGGTTTGCAGACATTCCTTGTCTCACTGCTTCCGATCCTGCTGCTGATCGGCGTGTGGATTTACTTCATGAACCGGATGCAAGGTGGCGGCAAAGGTGGTGCAATGGGCTTTGGCAAATCAAAGGCCAAGATGCTCACCGAAAAGCATGGCCGTGTCACGTTTGACGACGTTGCGGGCATTGATGAAGCCAAGGAAGAACTCGAAGAGATCGTTGAGTTCTTACGCAATCCGCAAAAGTACAGCCGTCTTGGTGGTAGGATTCCCAAGGGCGCGTTGCTTGAGGGTCCTCCTGGTACAGGTAAAACTTTGCTGGCGCGTGCGATTGCGGGCGAGGCGGGTGTGCCTTTCTTCACAATCTCCGGTTCTGACTTTGTCGAGATGTTCGTAGGTGTCGGCGCAAGCCGTGTGCGCGATATGTTCGAGCAAGCGAAAAAGAATGCGCCATGCATCGTGTTTATCGACGAGATTGACGCAGTTGGCCGGTCACGTGGTGCCGGTTACGGTGGCGGTAACGACGAGCGTGAGCAAACGCTCAACCAGCTGCTGGTCGAGATGGACGGTTTTGAGGCCAACGAGGGTGTGATCATCATCGCGGCGACCAACCGTAAGGACGTTTTGGACCCTGCATTGCTGCGTCCCGGTCGTTTTGACCGTCAGGTGACTGTTGGTAACCCCGACATCAAAGGCCGTGAAAAGATTTTGGGTGTTCATGCGCGCAAGACACCGCTTGGCCCCGACGTTGATCTGCGCATCATTGCGCGCGGTACGCCGGGCTTCTCTGGTGCTGATCTGGCGAACCTTGTAAACGAGGCGGCGCTGACTGCTGCCCGTGTGGGCCGCCGGTTTGTGGCCATGCTCGACTTCGAATCTGCCAAGGACAAGATCATGATGGGCGCCGAGCGCCGGTCGATGGTGCTGACGCAGGATCAGAAAGAGAAAACCGCATATCACGAGGCTGGCCACGCGATTGTGGGCATCATGCTGCCAAAATGTGATCCCGTATACAAAGCGACGATCATTCCGCGCGGTGGTGCATTGGGCATGGTGATGAGCCTGCCGGAAATGGACAAGCTGCAAATGTTCAAGGACGAAGCCGAAGAGCGGATCGCCATGACAATGGCGGGCAAAGCGGCTGAAATCTTCAAGTACGGTGCTGACTCTGTGTCATCCGGCCCTGTGGGCGATATCATGCAGGCCAGTGCTTTGGCCCGTGCGATGGTGATGCGCTACGGCATGTCTGACAAAGTAGGCAACATCGACTATCAAGAAGCTGCGGCCGGTTATCAGGCAAATGGTGGGGCGGGCGGCTTTAGTGTCTCCGCCGCGACCAAAGAACTGATCGAGTCCGAGGTGAAACGCATCATCGACGAGGGCTCAACGCTTGCTAAAAAGCTGATTGAGGACAACGCCGTGGAATTCGAGCGGCTGGCTCAAGGTTTACTTGAATATGAGACGTTGACTGGTGAGGAAATCAAACGGGTTATGGCAGGCAATCCGCCCACCGAGCCTAAGGATGATGACAAACCGGATAGTGGTTCAGCCCCAAGTATCACAGCGATCCCGAAGGCGAAGGGCAAGAAGACGCCTCCCTCAGGCGGGATGGAGCCGGAGCCATCAGCCTGATCACAAATTGTGAAATGGTGAACACAAGAGATCATGGCCCTGCATTCTGCGGGGCCTTTTCTTTTTGCCCCATGGCTTGCAGGATCGCCAAAACAGGAGAACCGATATGCCAGCCCTTATTCCGACTGATCATTATGCCACCATCACTTGGCTGGGCGTTGTGCCTGACCGCGCTGCGGCCCTGCAGGCGCAAAAGCGTGAGATGTTGAACTTGAGCTTTTCGGGGCCGGAAGGGGAAGATCACGGCGGTCTGACGCGTCCCTCATGTAGCCGGGTGCAGTCGCAATATCCGCGTGACACGGTGATCCGCAACACACGTCAGCTTTGTGTCATGAGTGCCGAGGAGATTGCTGCGATTGCTGCCGAGATGGGCATCGAGACGCTTGACCCCAGCTATATGGGGGCGACGCTGGTGATTGAGGGGATTGCGGATTTCACGCATGTGCCGCCGTCCTCGCGCCTGCAAAGCGCATCTGGGGCGACGATTGTGATCGATATGGAAAACCGCCCCTGTGTCCTGCCCGCACGCGGGATAGAGAACGATATGCCCGGCCACGGGGCGGCGGTCAAAGGGGCGGCGAAGAACCGGCGCGGCGTGACCGCATGGGTGGAGCGGGAGGGCACGCTTACATTGGGGGAGCAGATGCGGTTGCACATACCTGACCAGAGGCCATGGGCGCCTGCAATGATCTGACGCAGCAGCGTTACTGCTGGATACTCTCCAGATAGGTGGCGAGTGCGATCAAGGCTTGCGGTGTCGGGATGACTTCACCGGATGGAGCGGTCCAATCGACGTTAGGGCTTTGGAGTACTTCCTCAAATTCAGGCATGCCGCCCAATTGGTGGCGGCCCGTATATCCGTTGATTTGCGCCATCACATCTGCAGTGGGGAAGGTGCCGCCATTACGCTGACTGATCAGGGTCAGGTTTGAGGGCGGAATGGCAACGCTGCCGGCAAGGGGTCCGTCTCCCTCTGCGGTGCGGCCATGGCAACTTGTGCAGTGTTTGTCGAACAGTTGCGCGCCGGTCGCCTTCGGCATGTCAATCATGCTGGCGGTGCAGGCAGATATTGTGAGGAGCACGAGTGACAGCGAAGCGCATGAGCGTAGCATAGGACAATCTTCCAGTTTGATCGGTCAAACAATGCTTGAGTATGTTTTGGCTGGCAGTATTGATGCGGATCAAGCTGGTAGGTCAGCGCCCCTTTAGTGGTGCGCTAGAGCAACAAGTGCACCCATGTTCTTTGCATGTCTTTTGATAAGGCGTCCGGCCCTCTTCCCTTCGGCAAAAGGGGCGGGCGGGCAATATGGGCCCGATTGATTTGCCAAGCTCATCACGGCTCACGTCTAGCACGGTGCATATATCAATGAGTGCAGCTTGGGGGATGGAGCGAAGTGCCTGCTGGCCAAGGTTAACTTAGCGCGGTTCTACCCGCCTGATTTGGTGAACTTTGCAGAGCTTTGGTTGCGTTGCCCGACTATGATGCGGCGCACGCCTCCAATTTTCGGCGCGGCGGAGCGGTTGTTGCGCATTGTTTCCAGCAACGGCGGGAGCAGTTTGGTGAGCGCAACCGCCCCTGTTTCTGCATGAGGGGCGTCTGATTTAGTGCGCACAACGACCACTGCTGCAATGCGGTTGCGGCCTTGGGCATGCACAAATACCGGCGATCCCGATGAGCCGAATGTTGCGTCACAATCAAGACCTACGACACCTCCCCGATAGAGTTTTTGGACCTTGCACCCGCGTTCCAACGTAAGCGCCCCCATGCGCCCGCGCCCGTATGAGGCGACTGTCAGGGCTGCACCGCGATGCGGCTCTTCGGTTACTTCGTACGGATTGATGCCTGTTTCGAACATCGGACTGTCGAGCCGAACCAGTGCGACATCGTTTTCAATCGCGGAGGGGCGATCATTGTTTTGGCGTGCGGTGATGTAGCCCGGTGCAATCACGACATCGACCGCTTTGCGTACACCGATTTCACTGCCATCGCGGTATCCGGCACGAAAAGTAAAATCCTGTCCCATTTCATAGACGCAATGGGCGGCGGTGAGGACAACATCACGTTCAATGAGCGCTGCGGTGCAATGGCCTGACGCACCTTCCAATAGTCCCACCGATTCGAAGCCAAGTAGTTTGTCGCGCCGATCTAGCCTGTCTTTTGTCTGTGCGATGGCACTATTGGTCGCAGCGAAGCAAAGCGTAATGGCGAGAAAGAGAATTCGAATGTGCATGTCATGATCCTGTCCAGCTTCGTGATCTGATACTGGTGGATGAAAGCAGTACAATTGTGACGGGAATGTAGTTTAGCAAAGGCAGGACCGCTGTGATGTGGTGCGTTGAAGGTTTCCTGCGGCAGGGCCTACGTTTCTTAAACGAAACGCGCCTTCGACTTCACGCCGCAAGGCGCTTCAGAAATGTCGTAAAACCGACCTTTGTTTGTGGTGTGCCCTAGTATGCAGCCTGTAGAACATGCCGCAGCGGCAACTCATTTGGGGGATACCATGGCTTTTAAGACTGACATTCAAATCGCGCGCGAAGCGACCAAGAAACCTATTCAGGAGATTGGCGCAAAGCTGGGCATCTCCAGCGATGATTTGCTGCCCTATGGCCATGACAAAGCGAAAGTGTCGCAGAATTTTATTAATTCGGTTCAGGACCGCACCGACGGCAAGCTGATCCTTGTGACGGCGATCAACCCCACACCTGCGGGCGAAGGCAAGACGACCACGACTGTTGGTCTGGGTGACGGTCTGAACCGCATCGGTAAGAACGCGGCCGTTTGTATCCGCGAAGCATCGCTTGGGCCAAACTTTGGTATGAAGGGCGGGGCTGCTGGTGGTGGCTACGCACAGATCGTGCCGATGGAAGAGATGAACCTGCACTTCACCGGTGACTTCCATGCGATCACTTCTGCGCACTCATTGCTGTCAGCGATGATCGACAACCACATCTATTGGGGCAACTCCCTTGAGATCGATACGCGCCGCGTTGTGTGGCGCCGCGTTGTGGACATGAACGACCGCGCGCTGCGCCAGATTACGGCGTCTTTGGGCGGTGTGGCCAACGGCTTTCCGCGCGAAACGGGCTTTGACATTACTGTGGCGTCCGAGGTTATGGCAATCCTGTGTCTGGCAAGGAACCTTGCGGACTTGCAGGACCGCCTTGGCAGCATGATCGTCGCCTATCGCCGTGATAAAACACCCGTGTTTGCCCGCGATATCAAAGCGCATGGGGCGATGACCGTTCTGCTCAAAGATGCGATGCAGCCGAACATTGTTCAGACGCTCGAGAATAACCCTGCGTTTGTGCATGGCGGCCCGTTTGCCAACATCGCGCATGGCTGTAACTCTGTGATCGCGACGACAACCGCGCTTAAGCTGGCGGATTACGTTGTAACCGAGGCGGGCTTTGGTGCGGACCTTGGTGCCGAGAAGTTCCTCAACATCAAATGCCGCAAAGCGGGCCTGACCCCGTCGTGTGTGGTGGTTGTAGCCACTGTGCGTGCGATGAAGATGAACGGCGGCGTTGCCAAGGCCGACCTTGGTGGTGAGAACGTGGACGCGGTCAAGAACGGCTGTGCCAACCTTGGCCGTCACATCGAGAACATGAAATCCTTTGGGGTGCCTGTTGTTGTGGCGATCAACCATTTTGTGACTGACACCGATGCCGAAGTGCAGACGGTCAAGGACTATGTGGCGACACAAGGGTCCGAGGCAGTTCTGTCGCGTCACTGGGAGCTTGGCTCAGAAGGGTCTGCCGATCTGGCGACCAAAGTTGTCGAGACGATTGAAAAGGGTGAGGGCAATTTCGCGCCAATCTATCCTGACGAGATGTCATTGGCTGATAAGATCAACACGATTGCGACCAAAATCTACCGTGCGGACAGCGCCCAGATGGATCAAAAGATCCTCAACCAGCTGAAAGAATGGGAAGATCAGGGATACGGCAATCTGCCGGTCTGTATGGCCAAGACGCAATACAGCTTTACCACTGATCCGACGATGCGCGGTGCGCCAACGGGGTTCGATATTCCGGTGCGTGAAGTACGTCTGTCTGCGGGTGCCGGATTTGTTGTCGCCATCTGTGGTGAGATCATGACCATGCCCGGTTTGCCGCGTGTGCCATCGGCCGAGAGCATCGGTTTGAACGATGCGGGCGAAGTCGAAGGGTTGTTCTAATTTTTTCGCAGTGACGTGAAATAGAGGGCGCAGGGATGGACCCTGCGCCCTTTTTTGACCTTAGGGTCATGAGTTTATAGGCCAAATGAAAAAGGGCGTGGGGATATGACAGCGACAATTATTGACGGCAAGGAATTTGCAGCACGGGTGCGCGGGCAGGTTGGGGTGCATGTGGCGCGGCTGGTGGCTGATCACGGCATCACACCGGGGCTGGCGGTTGTGCTTGTGGGGGAAGACCCTGCATCACAGGTTTATGTGCGTTCCAAGGGGAAGATGACCCTTGAGGTCGGCATGAAATCGGTCGAGCACAAGTTGGATGTGAATACGTCTGAGGCGGATTTGCTGGCGGTGATCGAGCAACTCAACAATGATCCGGAAATCCACGGTATTCTGTGTCAGCTGCCGCTGCCCAAGCATCTGGACGAAGACCTGATTATCAATTCGATTTCGCCAGCCAAGGATGTGGACGGGTTTCATATCTCCAACGTAGGGCTGTTGGGAACTGGGCAGAAAAGCATGGTGCCGTGTACGCCGCTGGGCTGTTTGATGATGCTGCGCGATCATCATGGGTCAATTTCGGGGATGAATGCGGTCGTCGTGGGACGCTCCAACATTGTGGGCAAACCGATGGCACAGCTGTTGTTAAATGACAGTGCCACGGTGACGATTGCCCACAGCCGGACCAAGGATTTGGCGGATGTTGTGCGCGGTGCGGATATTGTTGTTGCGGCCGTTGGGCGGCCTGAAATGATCCCTGGTGACTGGATCAAGCCCGGTGCGACTGTGATTGATGTGGGTATCAACCGTTTGGACGCGCCCGAGAAGGGTGAGGGCAAGACTAGGTTGGTGGGTGATGTGCATTATGAGAGCTGTGCCGCCGTCGCAGGCGCAATCACGCCAGTGCCCGGTGGTGTGGGTCCGATGACCATTGCGTGTCTGTTGGCAAACACTGTCACCGCCTGTTGTCGTGCAAACGGGTTGGTCGAGCCTGAAGGCTTAACCGCCTAAAAGAACTGCGTTCATCAACCTGCCGGGCAGGAAGGTGAACGCACCCGCGATCAGCAATGCGCCAAAGGCGAGGCCTTGCATGGCGCGTTTGTGGTCGGCCACGCGGTGATTGCGGGCGGCTGTCACGGCACCGATGAGCGACCACAGCACAAAGAGGGCGAGCAAGTGTATCGGGCTGAACGGGCCGACCAGTTTGATCGTGTTGACCCAAAAGCTGCTGATTGCCACCACGGCCATCACGATCACCCAAGACCATCCCATGATGCGGTGGTAGCGGCTCCCCTTTTTCAAACTGAATATCGCGATTGTAAGGACCACCGCCACAAGAGCGAGGGTGGTGTGGAGCTGGATCATCAGGGGTGCATTGGCGAGGGGCGCGAGGGTCATGTCAGGGCTCCATTGTGTTGGGTTGCCCTGTCATGGCAATGTCGCAAAAATCGGGCCAGATGCGTTACGTGGACGGCTCCAAGTTTTCGTGAATGACAAGGATACTCACTCTAATGCAATTCACGCTTCGTGAAATGATGCGTCTGCGCGTGCCATTGATGATCTGGTTTGCCGTAACTGCGGTGGCTGCGGTTTCAGGGCCGTTTGGCACGTTGGAAGCGATGGGCGTCGGGGGACGCACGCTTTATTGGGGCGGGGTTGCGGGTATCTCAATTGGGTTGAGCATTGGGGCCAACGTCCTGACCAAGCGCTTGGGGCGTGTCGGGGCGATTGGCGTTTGGGTTGGGCTTGTTCTTTTGATTTCTGGCGGGGCGCATCTGGTGAACAGTTACGTCTTTAGCGCGTGGGGCGGTGTGTCAGATTGGCTGTACCTGACTGGCATTGTCGGGCTGGTTACTGCGGCTGTCCATCTGGTGATCTGGGGTATTTCGCCGCATGAGGATGTTGAAAGGGTATCAGAAGAAGCGACGTTCCTGCGGCGTTTGCCGATTGAGTTTCGCGGATCGTTGGTGCGGATCGAGGCGCAGGATCACTATCTCAACGTGGTCACGGCGCGGGGCCATACGCTGATTTTGATGCGGCTCGGGGATGCGATGGGAGAACTGGTGGGGCAAGGACTACAGGTGCACCGCTCGCATTGGATTGCTCCGGAGGCAGTGGAAAAGCATCGCCGTGAGGGCGGGCGTGACCTGTTGGTCATGTCTGATGGAACAGATGTTCCGGTGAGCCGCAGTTTTCGCGGTGCCGCGCAAGAGGCGGGGCTGCTCTAGCGAGGGACGGGGACCATTGTCCCCTGCAAAATTGCGATGAGGGTTTGGGTGCCGTTCTCTTCAGCATGGACTTCGGCGGTGACAATGCTCAGGCGTTTGCCCGGTTTGATCACCCGCCCTGTGGCGATCAGGCGGTCGCCGCGTGCCGGGGCAATCAGGTTGATTTTGATCTCGGCGGTGACGACTTCCATATCCAGCGGAATGAGGGTGAGGGCGGCGTAGCCCGCGGCGCTGTCACCGATGGAGAAGGTGAGGCCCGCGTGTCCGAACCCTTGTTGCTGGCGGGTGTGTGGCAGGATGGGCGCCGTGATGCGGACAAGGCCTGCGCTGATTTCTGACAGCTCTGCGCCGAGAGTTTCCATCATGCTTTGCGCGTTGAAACTCTGTTGGATGCGGTCTGTTATGTTGGAATCCATGTGCTACCTCGGCATTGGGACGGCGGTTGGGGTGGGACCTGTCAGGACTGCGATGGCCTCAGTGCGCATCAACGTATCCAAAACGGGCGTCTGGGTGCGTAACCCGCCGGTGTAAGTGCCATAGGCGGGCATGATGACACGGTCACTGTCGATGAGAAACGCAGGCCGTGTGATGGTGCGACCTCGCAGGTTCAGCGACGCTTTGGGATGATAGTGGCCCGATATCTCTCCCGCCGCTGCTGCTTGGGCGATGTGGCGAAAGGTGAGCGGGGAGATGGGCAGGTCGGCCAGATGAGATCCGCCGAACTCGACAGGGCCGGGATCGTGGTTGCCTTCAATCCATACCCATCGCCTGCCTGCCTGAAGGCGAAATATCCATTGCCGCTCGGCGTCCGGCAGCGCTTCGGACGCCGCGAGGTCATCGAAACTGTCGCCCAGACAGATCACCGTGCGCGCATGGAAGAGGGCAAGATCGGCGGCAAGGCGATTGAGCGTGTCACGGGTGTCATAGGGGGGCAAAGATGTGCCGCCGCGCCGTGCGATCCGCTCGGATTTACCAAGGTGCAAGTCGGAGACGACAAGCAAATTCTCGTCCGGCCACCAGAGCGCGCCGGAGCCGAGTGCCATAAGCGAGGCCCCTGCAATTGTGAATTCATAGCCGTTCATCGGGGCAAGGTGGAAGATTATCCATCCCGCTGCAAGGGGGCTTAGAAGCCCACGCGCCAGCGTGGTTTATTGGAGGGTGCAGGCGTGATTTGGGCAAGGCCGGAGTTTTCCATCAGGCGCTTTGCTTCTTCAGCGAGCAGCCGCTCTTCGGCGTCGCCCTTAACCGGAACACGGCCCATTTCCATGAACAAGGGCGCAGAGAGGGGGGTAACGCGCGGCAGCGTGAGGTGATCGATGCGGCCATGGGTACGGGTGAGCATTTCTTCGATACGGCCAAAATCCACCAACCCGCGCAGCGCCTCTTCACGGGTGATCTCCAGCATGAGGTGATCGGGGTCGTATTTGGAAAGCGTGTCGTAGAGGATGTCGGAGCTGAACGTGGCTTGCCGCCCCGATTTGCGTGCTTGGGGTGAGTTACGCTCGATCAGACCTGCAATGGTGGCGGAGGCGCGGAAGGTGCGTTTCATCACGGCATTCCCCGCCAGCCATGCTTCCATCCCGTTTTGGAGCGCGTCGGCGTCGAGCAGGGCGGCCGCATCGGTGACGGGATCAAGGGACCAGATCAGTGTGGCGTAATCTGTTGCGACAAACCCTAGCGGGCCCAGGCCTATCTCTTCCATCCGTTTGGTAAGCAGCAGGCCCAGTGTTTGCTGGCCGTTGCGCCCTGCAAAGCCATAGATCACCGTCTGGGCGCGGCCATCGTGGGGAAAGCTCTCGATGAGGAGGCGACCGGGCTGCGGAAGCTGGCTGTGGGTGCGCTGAAGCTCCAGCCATTGGGCCGTGTGCGACGGAAGCTCGGGCCAGCTGTCTTGGGTGAACATGCGCTGCACGCGGGCGCAGAGTTGGGTCGAGGTGGCGAATTTGGTACCGCCAAAGGTCGCGACCTTTGGTCTCTTGGTGGCATCGCGGGAAACTTCGACGGTCATCTCGCGCAGTCCTTCGTATTTCACGATCTGGCCCCCAATCAGGAATGTATCCCCCGGCGTGAGGGTCGCGGCAAAACCTTCCTCGATCTCGCCCAATGGTTTGCCGCCACGGTTACGCTTCATCCGGACCTTGAGCGTGTCAGTGTCCTGAATGGTGCCGATGTTCATGCGGATTGCACGGGTCGCGCGCGGATCGCGGAGTTGCCATTTGCCGTCTGGACGCTGGATCAAGCGCTGCCAACGGTCATAGGCGCGCAGGGCGTAGCCACCTGTGGCGCAGAAGTCGAGGCAGGCGTCGAACTGCGCGCGGGTGAGGCTGCTGTAGGCGCCTGCGGATTTGACCTCGTGATACAGCGCCATTTCGTCGAACGGGCCTGCGCAGGCGGTGATGAGGATATGCTGGCAGAGCACGTCGCGCGGACCTGCACCACGGGGATCGCCGTCAAGTTCGCCGTCAAGCACGGCCTCCAGTGCGGCGACACATTCGACAACTTCAAAGCGGTTGGCGGGGACCAATAAAGCTTTGGAAGGGGCATTATAGCGATGGTTGGCCCGGCCTATGCGTTGGACCAGCCGTTTGACGTTTTTGGGTGCGCCGATCTGGATCACCAAATCAACGTCACCCCAATCGATCCCAAGATCGAGCGAACCTGTGCAGACAATCGCCCGCAGCTCTCCGCGCACCATCGCCCCTTCGACGCGGGCGCGTTGGATCCGGTCAAGGGAGCCGTGGTGGATACCGATGGGCAGGCTTTCGTCGTTGGCGAGCCAAAGCTTGTGAAAGAATATCTCTGCCTGTGCGCGGGTGTTGTGGAAGATGAGGGTGGTGTTATGAGCCTTCACCTGCTCCAGCACTGCGGGAATGGCGTAGGCCGCACCACCACCCGACCAGGGCGGGGACTCCTCTGTTTGGAGCATTTGTATGTCTGGCGCAGGGCCGGGGTCTGCTTGGAGAATTTCGCAGGGATCGGGGTGGCGGGCCATAAGGTGGGCGATGGCGGCAGGGTCTTCCACTGTTGCGGAGAGGCCGACACGTTTGAGATCAGGACAGATTGCATTGAGGCGGGCGAGGGCGAGCATCATCTGGTCGCCCCGTTTGCTTTCGGCCAGGGCGTGGATCTCGTCGATGACCACACGTTTGAGACCGCGAAACATACGCGGTGCGTCCTCATAACTTACCAGCAGCGCAAGGCTTTCCGGTGTGGTGAGGAAGATATGCGGTGGGTCTGCACGCTGGCGTTTGCGCAGGGTGGCAGTGGTATCGCCTGTGCGCTCCTCAATGCGGATGTTGAGGCCCATTTCCTCAACGGGGGTGGTCAGGTTGCGTTTGATGTCAGCGGCGAGCGCTTTGAGCGGGGAGATGTAGAGTGTGTGCATACCGTCATGATCGTGCTCGGCCAGATCAACGAGCGTGGGCAGGAAGCCAGAGAGGGTTTTGCCGCCACCGGTCGGGGCGATGAGCAACAATGCAGGCGCATTTGCGCGGTCCAGCATTAACTGCTGATGCGGGTGGATGGACCAGCCTTTTTCAGCGAACCAGTTTTGGAAGGTCTCGGGCAGTATATTCATGCTGTGCTAGATAGCACTGGCGGGCAGGGGGGCCAGCCCCCATCGGCCTTTGGCCGCTTCCCCCGGAGAATTTAGGGCCAAGAAAGATAGTGGGTTATTTTGTGCGGGGTTTGAGATTTGTGATCACGCTTTGGACAGTTTCCGGCAAGGAGGTGTCCGCGTTTTCGGGCGCTGCATCAAGAGCGCTGGCGATGTCCTTGACCAGAATGGCGATTGTGTTGTCAGGGGCATGGCCGTCGCGGGAAAACTCGATGGCGTTAAAGCCGGATGCGAACCAGTTTTGGCCTGAGGATGTGTGAATGAGATCGAGTAGGGCGCTGATGTCGAGCTCTGCTTCATCGGCCCAATCAAGCACCAACCGTGTCATGGCGGTGTTGGAGGCGGCGAGCAAGTTGTTAAGCACTTTTGCCTGCATACCAGCGCCGTAGTCGCCCATACGGTGGAAATGTTTACCCATGGCCGAGAACAAAGGCTGTGCTGCGTCGAGATCAGCCGTGTCGCCGCCGAGCATAAAGCTGAGGCGCGCTTCTTTTGCGGCGATTTGTGCGCCCGACATGGGCGCGTCGATCAAGGCGATGTGCGCAGGGATGCGGGCGCGCAAGGATTTTACGTATTTGGGCGACAGGGTGGAGCAGATGATGATGCGGATCAAGCTTGGGATTGCGGCGAAGTTCTGCTCTCCGAACAGCACTGCTTCGGTCTGGTCTATGTCGCGGACGACGGTGATGAGCGTGTCTAATTCTTCGGAGAAGACGGCGATGTCGTCGGTGATGTGCGGGCTGTCCATCGGCACGATGTCATAACCGCGCGCGGGCAGGTCTGCGGCGCGCAACGCTTTGAGCATAGGCGCGCCCATGCGGCCACAGCCCGCGATGCCTGTGCGTGAGCGCATTATTTCACAATGTGTTCGTCTTTAACGAACATATTGGCCCATGCGCGGTCCATCAACTCAGGGGACATCTGATAGGGGATGCCCTCAAAATCGCAGATCGCGATGATTTGGTCGATCAGGAAGATCGGTTGATAGTTTGCATAGACGTTGTTGATTGTGGGGTATTTGTTTTTGAGCAGGTGGATAAGGGTGGCCTCATCCAGCGGCATCTTACGTTTCTTGGCCATCATAGCAAAGATTTTCAGGAAGTTCGCCTGATCCGGTCCGTCGATTTTGATTTTGAAGAAAATACGGCGCAGGGCAGCGGTGTCGAAAATCTCGTTCGGGTGGAAGTTGGTCGAGAAGATGACCAGCGTGTCGAAGGGCACTTCGAACTTCTCGCCCGATTGCAGGGCAAGGATGTCTTTGCTTTCCTCCAGCGGCACGATCCAGCGGTTGACGATAGCCTGTGGTGGCTCTTTCTGGCGACCAAGGTCGTCCACGATGAAGATGCCGCCAGTTGATTTCAGCTGGAGCGGGGCCTGATATGTCTTTGCAGTGGGGTTATAAACCAGATCGAGCATATCAATGGTCAATTCGCCGCCTGTAATAACGGCAGGGCGCTCACAACAAACATAGCGGGCATCATAGCGGGTAATGCGGCGCAGGGAAGTGGGGTCCTGGCCCGCTTCTGCGACCTCAACGTGCACAATCGGGTCAAACACCGTGATGACCTGTGAGGCATATTCAATCGCGCGCGGCACATAGACATTATCGCCAAGGGCGTCGCGGATACCGTTCGAAATGGAGGACTTGCCGTTGCCCGGAGGGCCGTACATGAGGATGGAGCGGCCTGCGGAGACGGCGGGGCCGAGGTTTCCGAGCAATTCATCAGGAAGGATCAAATGGCCCATGGCACCTGAGAGCTGGGAGCGGGTGATTTGCATATTGCGCACGGATTGGCGTTTTACCTGCTCGCGGTAGACATCAAGGGGGACGGGCATAGGGCCGAAGTATTCGGACTGGGCAAGGGCGTCGAGCGCGCGGGCCTTTCCGGAATCGGTGAGCTGGTAGCCCATTTCATTACCGTTTTGTGCGTTGAGCGTACCTGTCGCCTCAATGAGCCGCTGGGTGCGGCACATGTCGACCAATTCCTGCACCACTTGAATGGGCAGGCAGACCGCCTTGGACAGATCGCTGACGAGATCGAGGTTTTTGCGGAAAATAGTTTTGATCAGGATGTCGCGCATCATTACGATAGGCAGACGCATGTCATTCAGTGTTTTTGGCGGTGGTGGTGCCATCACGGCGTTTGTTGGGGCGTTCATGGATTTGTCCCTGTGCTCGTATTGGGTGTTAAGTTAGCCCTAGAGGATGAAAATGGCCGTAATCAGGCACCATAAAGGAAACCAAAGGCCAGATAGATTATCAATGTGGGACCCAGCGCGAGGCCCATGGGGAATTTTTTGCCCTGCTCCCAGCTTGCCCAATGGGGCGCAAGCTGGCGCAGGCGGGTCATTTTGGCCGTGCGGTGGGTTGCGAGGGCCGCAATCAGGCAGAATAAGAAGATGAAGCAGAGCAAGACAAGATCGCCCAAGGCGACAAAGGGGGCGGCCGCGGCGATGAACTTACTATCGCCCGCACCCATCACGCCGACGGCGTTGAGGATAATGCCGACCACTAGCACTATTGCCATGCCCAGCAGGCGCCACAAATAATCCTCAAAGGGGAGTACAATCAGACCTATCACAACAAAGACTGCCGCAAGCGCCATGTTGGCGACATTGGTAATCTTCATGCGCGACAGGTCCGTGTACATCACATAGAGGCAGATCGGCACAACGAAGGGCAAAAACCACGCTGCGGCGTAGACAGTAAGCGCCATGGGTCAGGCTTCGAGCGCTGCGAGAGAGCGCGATGCCGCCTCGAAGTGCTGTGGATGGGTGTCGATCGCTTCGCGCAGAAGGCCTTTGCCTGTTTCGACATCGCCTTGCTTGATCGCGGAGAGAGCCAGGGTGTGCAAGAGTTGTGCGCGTTCTGTCTGGTCCATGGGGAAAACCGGCATGTCATAATTACGCTGTGCGCCACGTGCCAAAACGAGGTTGTTCTTGGCGGTAAACAGCGTGGGGTCCTGTGTGACGGCGCTCTTGAACAAACGCTCTGCGTCTTTGTAATCGCCACGCGTCAGTTTGGAATAGCCCCAGTTGTTCAGCACAGGCGCGGGGGAGGTCGTGAGGCCCACTGCCGTCTGGTAAAAGCTGTCTGCTTTTTTCCACTGCTTCTTGCTGTCAGCGATGATCGCTTCAAGGCGGTAGCGTTTGAACGTCTCGTGTGTGGGCGGAATGGCCGTTAGGGTTTTCTCGGCTGTGGCCCAATCGCCGGAGCGGATCAGTACGTCGGCAAGCTCTACGCGGTCGCTGTCGGTGGCCTCGGGCAGGGCCACGGTACGCTGCCATGCGACGACACCTTCGTCATAGCGTTTTGCACGGACCAAAGACAGCGCAAGGCCACGGTGGAATTCTATATTTTCGGGCTGCTCATTTACGACGCGCTGGAAGTAGGTCACAGCCTCGTTTGGGTCGCCCACGGTGAGCATCACATCGTTGAGATTGGCATCATCGATGACATTCACGTCCTGAAATGCACGCTCGACGGTTTCTTCACCAGTCTTCTCTGTACATGCGGATAGCAATGTGGCGCCCGCAAAAAGGGCGATCAAAACGGAATTTTGGCGCATTTTTGCGTCCTTTACTGCTTCTGCCTCATGAGGTGCCCCAAGGGGGGGGTTGCATGCTATGCCTATGTTTAGGTCACAGCCCCGAACGGATCGCATAATCTGCCGATCCACGGCGCACCAATTTATATTCTTCATAGTTACCATCAGTCGTACCAGAGTTCTCTGATTTTTCGAGCGCTAATCGCAGATTGTCGCGGATTGAGACACTTTCGCCATTGTCGAGGGCAAAAGCCTTGCGGAATATCTGTGTTGCATCGACATTTTTGCCACGCTCCATTAGAACGACGCCCAGATTGTTCCAGGTTTCGGGCTGTGTCGCGTCACGCTCGATAGCGCGGCGCAAGAGTTCTTCGGCTTGACCCAAGCGGCCCAATCCGAGATTGGCCGTGCCAAGGCCCGACAGGATTTCGGCGTCCACGGTGCCACGTTCAATGGCTGCGCGGTTAAAAGAGCGGATGGCAAGTTCGTATTGGCCCGCGGATACAAGGCGGTGTCCTGTCTCCAGATTGTCAGCACCCTCGGCGCGCAAATCAACGCCAGGGGCGTCAATGGCGTTGGGAGATTGTGATCCAAACTCAGACGCACCAAAGCCGCCTGGCGAGCAGGCGGCTAAAGCGATTAGCAGTGCAGGTAGGAAGGCCGCTTGCCTCAACCGTGATGTCATTATTGTCCGGGTCCGCTCATTTCACTCATTTTCGTGATGCCCATAACCGACGGTCCGACAAGAATAACCAGTAGGGGCGGCACGGTGAACATCATTGTGGCAAGTGTCATCTTGGTTGGCAACTTGTTTGCAGCCTCTTCGGCCTTCATTACACGTTTGTCACGCATCTCTTCTGCGTAAACGCGCAGGGCGTCCGCAATCGAGGTACCAAAGGCGGCAGATTGCACCAGCACGGTTACGAAGGACGAGATATCCTGCACCCCGCAACGGGTCCCCATATCGTTGAGCACGCTCACCTTGTCTTTACCGGCTTTCATCTCTTGCGCGACGACTTCGAATTCATCGGCCAACGCGGCATAGGACGCTTTGAGTTCGCGGGCCACACGGACGATACATTGATCCAGCGACTGACCGGCCTCTACACACACGAGCATCATATCAAGAGAATCGGGAAAGCCTTGTTCGATCTGCTCTTTACGCTCTGCCACCCGGCGGGTGATCCAGTATTTGGGCAGCCAATAGCCGATGGCACCGGGGCCGAGGGTCCACATGATGGTCTTTTGCGTGGTCATTTCGACCTCGACGATCACGTTGGTATAGATCACGCCGATCAGAAGACCGACAAGGCCCAAGGCCATCTGTGCAAAGTAGAACATGCGTACGGCATCGCGGGACTGGTAGCCTGCCTGACGCAATTCAAGCTGCTTCTGGGTCAACTCGCCCCGATCTTCAGGCTCCAGAAATTTAGCGAATTTCTGAAGTTGGGCGTTACCGTCCTTCTGGCGCAGCGTCGCAGGACCGTCACCCATGCCTCTGCGGATGTCGTTTTGGTTGCGCTTGAGCTTGTCGAGCGGGTCTTCGGGTTGGTTGATCATCATGACTACGGTGATCATGACCATGATCAGGCCAAGTGCGCCGAGGATGATGATCATCCCGAACGGGCCCATCACATCGCTGATTGCTGCGGTTGTACTATCGAGCATGACTGCCCCCTAAACTTTGATATCTGTGAGTACGCGCATCACAAGGAGATTTATGCCAAGGAAGATGCCGACGAAGAAGCAGGCGGGAATGAAGTAAGGTGTCTCCATTACTTCGTCATAGTAGTTGGGATCACCGACGTTGATCACGATAAGTGCGCCCAGCGGAAAGGCGGAAAGGAATTTCCCTGACCATTTCGCCTCGGCAGTAATCGCTTTTACACGGCGAAACAGGCGGAAGCGGGCGCGGATCACCTTGGCCAGACCGGCAAGGATTTCAGCGAGGTTACCGCCCGATTGCTGCTGGATGGTCACAGCCACCGCGAGGAAGCGCAAATCCTGCATGTCCAACCGTTCGGCCATTTCCTTGAGCGCTTCGCCAATATCACGACCATAGGCGGCTTCATCCGAGATAATCCCGAATTCGGACGCAAGAGGGTCCTGAATTTCCTTGGCTACAATCGCGATGGCATTTGTAAACGGGTGTCCCACGCGCAAGGAACGCACCATAAGCTCAACCGCATCCGGCAGCTGCTCTTCGATCATGCTCATGCGTTTGTTGGCTTTCATGGAAATCCACATGAACACCGCACCCACACCCATCGCTACAGAGACAACCAGACGCACAGGAGTCTCCGTGTTGGTGCCGATGGTCAGCGCCAAAAAGATCATTACCGTCAAGCCGCCCATCACCATCAAAAGCTGTTGCGGCGTAAAGGCGATTGCGGCCTTTTGCGCCTTCTCGGACAGCAGGGAGTAGAGCGGGATGCTTTTAGCTTTCATGTGCTGCTGCATTTCCTTGCGCAGCTTCTCAAGAACCTCCTCACGGCGGTCACCCTTCTCGATCATCTCAAGGCGGCGGTTGACGCGGGAGTTAAGTGAGATGGATTTGCCAAAGGCCACAAGGTACAGGCCCTCGACGAGCACCAGCACGCCGACAAAGATCAGTCCGTAGATAAATGGTTCTGCACTCATAGTCTTGGTCCTTATTCCCTGAAAAGGGTGGTGATTTTATTCAGCCGCGATGGGCTCATAGATGGAGGATGGCAAATCATAGCCCCACATGCGGAAGCGCTCTGCGTAGTGGCTGCGCACGCCGGTGGCGGTGAAGTGCCCGATAATCTTGTTGTCTGGCGTCAGGCCCACGCGCTGGTAGCGGAAAATCTCCTGCATTGAGATCACGTCTCCCTCCATCCCGGTAATCTCGGTGATGGATGTCATTCGGCGGCTACCATCCTGAAGGCGCGAAGCCTGCACGATGAGGTTCACAGCGGATGAAACCTGGGAGCGAACCGCCTTGAGCGGCATTTCGATACCGGCCATGGCGATCATGTTCTCAAGACGCGATACACCGTCCCGAGCAGAGTTCGCGTGGATCGTCGTCATCGAACCGTCATGGCCGGTGTTCATGGCCTGAAGCATGTCGATAACTTCCTCGCCACGAGTCTCACCCACGATGATGCGGTCGGGCCGCATACGCAGGGCGTTTTTCAGACAGTCACGGGGCGAAACTTCGCCCTTGCCTTCCACGTTTGGTGGACGGGATTCCATCCGGCCTACGTGCGTTTGTTGAAGCTGGAGTTCCGCCGTATCCTCAATGGTCAGGATGCGTTCTGCGTTATCGATGAAGGAGCTCAGCGCGTTGAGGGTTGTCGTTTTACCTGAACCCGTACCACCAGAGACGATGATGTTCAGGCGTGTCGCAACGGCGGCTTGCAAATATGCGGCCATCTCTTCGGTAAAGGCCCCGAATTGCACCAAATCATCAATGCCCAACTTGTCTTTTTTGAACTTACGAATGGAAACGAGGCTGCCGTCCACGGCAACAGGCGGCACCATAGCGTTAAAGCGCGAGCCGTCTTTGAGACGCGCATCGACGTAAGGGTTCGATTCATCGACGCGACGACCCACGGCGGATACGATCTTGTCGATGATGCGAAGCAGGTGACGCTCGTCCTTGAACGTCACGTCTGTCAATTCCAGCTTACCTGCGCGTTCCACGAAAATCTGTTGCGGACCGTTCACGAGAATATCGTTCACGGTATCGTCTTTTAGCAGCGTCTCAAGCGGTCCAAGGCCAGTGACTTCGTCATAAAGCTCGGAGTTGAGGATCATGCGGTCTTCGCGGCCCAGAACGATGGAGTTATCATTCAGATGCTCGGCAGCGATTGCGTTGATCTCCTGGCGCAGGTCAGTCTCTGACGCATGCTCAAGAGCTGCGAGGTTGAGGCTGTCGAGCAATACGCGGTGCAGGTCGAGCTTGATCTCGCCCATCCGCTGCTTGCGCTTGACCTCCTTGTCGACGGCGACTGGAGCCGTGGGCTGTGAAGCGCGACGCATGGAAGCGGCTGTCGCAGCGGGCTTTGCCGTCTCGATGGGGGTTACAACTGCCTGTACAGCAGGGGTCGCACCGGTCTTTTTGTATTTGGAGAACATTGCGTTTTGCTTTCTGTGATCAGGACTTAGGCCGCCGCGGACTCGCTGTCGCGCAGACTGTGGATCGAAGTTGCCAGTTTGGCGATTTCCTTGCGCAGCGGGCTTTTTGGTGCAGATTCAGCAAGAGGCATACCGTGATCATTGGCCTGTGTGATCGGCTTGCCACCATCGGGCAGTTGCAGATCAATGCTAATGTCGAGGCTTTCAGCCATGCGTTTGACGCGGCTCTTGGCGTTAATATCCGTGAACTTTGGCGCGCGGTTCAGCACATAGCGTACCTTCTCGATCGGCAGATCTTCGGATTGCAGTGCCCGCTTGAAGCGCAGCGTATTCTGCGCGGAGCGCATGTCGAGCTCAAGCATCGCAAAGTATATATGCGCGGAGGTCAGTACGGTTTCGGACCATTGCACCAGCGTTGAGGGCATATCGATCACAACATAATCAAACTGGTTGCGGGCGATATTGAGGACGCGGCCAATGTCTTCGGCGGTGATCAGATCAAGAGGGAGCATGTCGGCGGGGGCCGTCAGGACCCGCATTTTGCCTTCATAATCGAGTAGCGCCTGACCCAAGATTTCCTCGTCCAAGCTTTCGGTATCGGAAAGCATTTCGTAGATAATTTCCCGGCGCGGCAAATCGAGGAAGGTCGAAACGGAGCCATATTGCAAATCGAGGTCCATCAGGCAAACAGAGGGGCCGCCTTCTTTGTCCACATTCGCCAATTCCCACGCTAGGTTAACCGCGAGCGTTGTAGACCCTGTACCACCGGCCAGACCGTGTACCACGATCACAGCCCCATCTTTTTGGGCACCTGCCTGCAATGTGCTGGCCTGAACCTCAGGAGTAGGAATAGGAGCAGGGGCGGGCGTGCGAATACGCTCGATTGCTTGGGCCAACTCGCCTTCAGGAAGCGGGTAGGGGACAAACTCGTCCGCACCTTGGCGCAAAAGCGAGTGCAGCGCACCGGGGGTGACGTCTTCGGCGATCAGAATAACCTTGATATCGCGTGCTTTGGCTTGGGTGATGATCTCGGACATTAGAGGTAAATTGTCCTCATCCGCATCATCCAAGGCTAAGGCGATGAATTCCATTCCCTCTGCTTCGGGTTGGCCAAAGAATGACAGCGCCTCGGCAAATCCCAGATCTCCCCAGGCCTCACCCATCGCTGCTTCCATGTCCTCGATCAACAGGTCAAAGTTCTGCACATCACGGCTCACCGTGCATGCGAGGATCGCGTCCTGATCGGGTTGTGGCATTACGCTGCTCATTGCCTTCATTCCTTCTATCAAAGGGCATGTCGGTCCCATCGCAGTGCCGCATATGCGAAACAATTGGACTGGACCTGCCCCCTGCCGGCGTTTTCCCGGACAGAGTTTTCTCGTTGAAGAAGGTATCGCAATGAAGTTGGGCGAGATTGGGGCCGAAAAGCTGCGATTGTTTGGTATCTTGAAACGATCACAGTGTTTCGGAAGGATTGACCTCTAAGCAGTCGGGTCAACCAGAATAGAAAAAGGCGCCCGATTGAGGCGCCTTTTTCTTAAGAATAGGATAGTTATTCGTCCAGACCCGAGACTGATCCACTTGAGAGTGTGGGGCTGGGGTCGGCGCTGTTGACATAATCGCGGTAGATTATCAGCGCGTATTTGCCGTCCATCACGGTTGGATGATTTTTCAAGAAACCACTTACCTCGGTTACGGTGCGGCGGTTTCGGCGCTCGCGTCCTTGAGACACGACCAAAGGCTGGGTCTCGCCAAAGGAGACAACAGCTTCGAGCCTGCTACGGCTAATTCCCTGTGTGGACAGATAGTGAACCACAGCATTCGCACGGCGCAGGCCGAGGTTCTTGTTTGCACGGCTGGAGCCGACAGCGTCCGTATGACCGTAGACACGGAAGCGGATTTCGGGGAACTGGCGGATCCATACGGCCTGTTGGCGCAGGATCGCTTGGGAGGCTGCATCCAGTTGTGCCGAGTTAAACTCGAAGTTTACTGTGCTGTCCACCTCGGTCGAGAATCGTTTAGCAAGGTCAAAAGTATACTGACGCTCACCTGTCATCACGAGACGGTTGTTAAGCGTGGCGTTACCAAAATCACCCGCGTCGAGGAGGGCACCAGATTCAGAGTAGAACTGGGTGTAAACCGGATCAGAACTCGTGGCGGAGCAGCCGGACAGCACAATCGCGGCTGACAGTAGGCTGCCGGTAATTACTTTGCGATGGGTCATGCGGTTCATTATCTTAATCCAATATGTAACCATATGACCCGGTAAAGTCCTGCTTTGCAACCTCTCCTGCGGCACCCTGGCTTGGGGTCCGAGTGCCCGCAGACGTCCGGCCAAACAGGAAAAGGTCTTTTTCTGTCGGCGGTTTGATGCGGTCAGTGGGGAGGGCGAGGGCTTCGCCACGTGTCGGGGTGACAAGATGCGTGGTGATGATGATGACGAGCTCGGTCTGGCTGCGCTGGTAGCTGGCAGAGCGGAAAAGCGCGCCTAAAACCGGCACATCGCCAATCCACGGCAGTTGGGATGAGCTGTCGCTGAAATCATCCTGCAACAGACCCGCAATTGCAAAGCTTTCGCCGTCACGCATTTCAACGGTGGTTGATGTCTCGCGGCGCGAGAAGGCCGCGATGGTGAAACCACCATCGAGTGTGATGCCGTTCGACGGATCAATCGCGGATACAGCAGCCTTGAGTTCTAGATTGATCAGATCCTTGTCCACAACGCGTGGGATAAAGGATAGCTCAACACCGAAAGGCTTGAATTCGATGGCTGTAGCGCCACTATCTTGCGAAATCGGAATGGGATACTCACCACCGGCAAGAAATTTTGCTTCTTGACCGGAGAGGGCAACAAGGTTCGGCTCTGCGAGGAAACGTACAACGCCTTTCTGCTCAAGTGCTTCGAGCAGAAGGCTGACTTGGGTCGATCCTGCGTTGAAGCCGAACAGAATTGCGCCAGTGTTGGTATTTGTTGCAGGCAAGATGCCGGCGTTTGCAACTGCGCTTGCGCCACTGGTGACCAATCCGCCAGTACCTGCGCGCAGACCCAGATCACTGCCGGCACCCGTTATGGAGAGCGAGGAGCTCAGTGATTTGGAGACAGAACGCTGCATTTCGGCAAAGCGCACTTTCAGCATGACCTGCTGGATGCCGCCCACGCTCATAAGGTTGGACACACGCTGGGGCGCATAACGCTCCGCCAGTTCCAACGCCCGCGCAAGTTTCTGCGCAGAAGTGACCACTCCCGAGAGAACGATGCCGTCATTGGCAGAGCGAACTTCGATCTTTTCACCTGGAAGGATTTGGCGCAATCGCTGCTTAAACTCTGACAAATCAGGGGTCACGACCACATCAACGTTTGTGATCAAGCGGCCCGCGGCATCAAAGAGTGTCAGCGTTGTTGTGCCGGGCGATTTGCCCAAAACATAAATCGTGCGATCAGATAAGGACGAGAGGTCCGCGATGCCGGGGTTGGCGATGCTCAACTCCGCAAAGGGTGTGTCACTCTCGACTACTATCGCTCGGTTAAGTGGTACATTCAGCTTTATACTGGTGCCACTTTTCACGATACGCAAATTCTCAGCACTGACTGCCGTAGGGACGGTCACTGCATATGCGGATACGCTCAGTGACAACCCCAGTAGGGCTGCCTTAAGAAATCTATCAATTTTCATGTGACCTGCCTTTTTGATCACGCCTCAAAATAGGGTCTTTTTGCCCGTCGTTTGAGTAACACTGCTGCAATTATGTTTTTTATGCAAGAATCAATGCGTTCACTGACTCAATTGCTGTGGATAAATGGCAACAGCGTTAAATGCGCAACGCCGCCCCAAGCAGAGGGCGGCGTTGTGTTTGTGCTGATAAGACGCAGAATTTACGATACTTTAGTTGCTTAGTTTGTGCAGGGGATCGGAATGTTCATCACTTCGGCACCGCGGCGCGTCCGGATGGAACATTCTCTTTCTTTCGCGGCAGCAGGGGCCTGCACGTCGTCTACGATGCCCAGCAAATCTCTCTGGTTCACTTCGATGTTACTCG
>CBDTVN010000014.1:0-37672 GCA_965364195.1 uncultured Sulfitobacter sp.
CGCGTCTCTATACTCTTGCCAGCATCAACCTGCCGCCATACCCATTTAGGCATGACACCTGACAGACCCATCCTCGGCATCGCCCTCATGCTCGGCTTTTGCATCCTTGCCCCGCTTGGCGATGCACTTGCAAAGTTGATTGGTGCGACAATCCCGTTGGGCCAACTCATTCTGGTCAGGTTCGCCATCCAAGCCATGCTCCTGATCCCACTGGTTCTGATCTACGCCATGCCTTGGCGCATGTCCGTGCGCGCATGGCGGTTGGCGGTGGTGCGCACCGTGCTGCACATCCTCGGCATCGGCTGCATGTTCACTTCGCTCCAGTTTTTACCCCTTGCCGATGCTGTGGCCATCGCTTTTGTCATGCCGTTCTTTATGCTCCTGCTGGGGCACTTCGTTCTGGGAGAGGAAGTCGGCCCTCACCGCATCGCCGCCTGTGCCATCGGGTTCATCGGAACCTTACTTGTGATCCAGCCCAATTTTCTCGCGGTTGGATGGATCGCAATGCTGCCCGTGGCAGTGGCGCTGATCTTTGCGTTCTTCATGCTCACCACCCGCCAGATCGCGCGCGAGGTTGACCCCATCGCCCTACAAGCCGTCAGCGGCATCATCGCCGTCGCGATACTTGCACCGTTTATCACCATCGGCATGGCTCTCGACTTTGCGCCCCTCACGCTGGTGCAGCCTGACGCCTGGGAGTGGAAAATGCTCGCCGCGATCGGCGTGCTGGGCACATTGGCACATCTGATGATGACATGGTCGCTGCGCTTCGCGCCAAGTGCTACGCTTGCGCCCATGCAGTATCTGGAAATCCCTGTGGCCACCGCCGTCGGCTTCTGGCTCTTTTCAGAACTGCCCGACACCCTCGCGGCCTACGGCATCCTGCTCACGATTGCGGCGGGGATATATGTTGTACTGCGCGAGCAGGCCACCGCGCGCCGTCTTGCACAAAATGCGCCACCAGCGGCCTGAGATAAAGCTTGGGCAGGATGAGCAGCATTCCCGGCGCGTCCATGGACAAGCTCACCGCGCCGAGCGCGCGGTTTGAAGTCCCGACAAACCGCGCGGGATCAAACGCTAACCCTTCAATCGGCCACTCCAGCCCTTCACTGCACCCCTGAACCGGAAGCATCGGAAAGAGCGAAACAACCTCACCCGCCACCATATCCAAGGCGACGTGCGGCGGGGCCAGCACAATCACCTCATGCTCTGCAATCAAAATACAAGGGCGATCCGCATGTACCACCAGCGTGTGAAACGCCGCCAGTTGATGATCCACACGACCCCCGCAAAACCCGACCCCGATCACCACAGGCGCATCCACATTGCGAAGAGCCTTGTCGAAATCAGTGGATTGTTGTTCAATCAAACGGTGCTGACGCGCAATCGGTACGTGGGACAATGCCTCTGGGGGGGCGCTGTCCATATCACCAATCACGGCATCGGGCATCCGCCCTGCCTTTTGCGCCGTAAGCAGGCCACCGTCCACCGCGACGAGTTTCGCGCAGATGGTTAACGCATCCGCAAGGTCTCGCGCGCTAGCATGCCCCCCACCGAGGAACGTGACTGGATTGGAACTGCTAAGAATGGTTTTTGATGGGGTATTAGACATGGCACTTACATGCCTAAATTGGCGCAGGACCACAATATCGCCACACAATGATACCGCGTCTGGCACAGTTTCGGGCCGCTTTGGCCTTGGCTATCATGGTAAACGAGTCCCAACTATTACGCAGAGGACGAGAATCCGATGATTAACAATAACAAAATTCTTACCGTTTCTTATGGTACTTTTTCATGCACCCTTGAGGGATTCGATGATTCCTTTGGCACGATGAAGGCCATCGCAGAATATTTCCGCGATCTGTCCGCGGATGACAGGTACTTCGGTGCTGAACCCGCTCAGCCAGACGCGCAAATGTTGGCGCGCATCGCGGAACGTGAGATTTCGCGCAATGTAGAGGCCCGCGAGGATAGGGGGCGCATTGTCCTTTCCGCACAAGCTCCGCCACAGATGGCCGCTGCTGTGGTCGCAGCCGACGCCGTTGATGATGTCGCCGAAGCAATCGCAGACGCAACCGTGGCAAAAGCGGGCGCGCAAGAGGTCGAAGCGGTAGATGTTTCGCCAGAGGAAGCACCGGTTCCCGAATCGAAGGTTCATAAACCCACACTTACGGTGACAGACCCAGAGCCTGTGGCCGATGATGCCACGATGGACGCTGACGACGAAAGTGTCCAAACCGAATCAGAACCTGTTGTCGCGGCTGAACCAGAGGCAGCGCAGCCCGCAGCCTGGGCACCAACCGGGATTGAGCAAGCCGAGCGCGACATCGTGCCAAGCCTACCTGATGAAGATGTTGAGGCCTTCTTTGCCGACAGTACATCTGGCGAAATCGAAGATGACGCTCTTCAGGATGATGTTGAAGAGGAGGTAATGCCTGCGCAAGACCGCGCAAAAGCAGACAGCATCGCCGACAAGCTCAAGCGCATCCGCGCCGTTGTTTCCCAGCAAGGCGACGCAGTCGCAGCACCGGATTATTCCGAAGACCAACATGCAGATGCCACTGTCTCTCCTGCGATCAAAATCACAGACATCATCTCGGAAGAGGAAGTTTTTGAAGATGAGGAAGATACATCAGAGAGCGTGCTCGCCGACACATTGCGCGATCTCGAAGATGCGCTGGACGCTGACGACGAAGCCGAGGCAGCACATGATGATATTGACGGTTCCTACAGTGACGCAGAAAGCGAAGACGACGATATCGCGGCAATTCTGAACCGTCTGGATAATGAGGCCGATACAGCAGAAGATACGTCCGAAGACGATGAGGCGGAGGGTGACTACCTAACGCAGGATGAAGATGACGACATGGGTGGCAACATCCTTGCCGCAATGGACACTGTCGAAGCCGCACTGGATGATACGGACCTCGCGGATGAAAATCTGTTCGAGGACGAACACACAGCAGACACCGCAGAGGCGTCAGAACCCGAAATCGAAATGGAAGCCGCAGCACCAGTCGCGGAACACCCTGCACCCATTGCCCCCCGGGCGCGCGTGCTCAAGGTAAAGCGTGCTACGTTGGAAGCGGCGATTCAGTCAGGCCAGCTCGAAGAATATGACGAAGACGAAGAAGACGCGGCACCCGTAACTCCCCCGCGCAAAGCACCGCTTGCCGCACGCTCAACGTTGAGCGACGAGGCCGAAGAAGCACTGGCCCGTGAGCTTGCAGAGCTTGAAGCAGACATGGATGCCGGACATCAAGAGAAGAGCGGTGATGCCCTTGAAGTTGAAGCTGATCCTGCACCACGCGCCCGCATTGATGGCTCCGCAGATGAGGACTTCTCCCGCCTGATGGAGGAAAGCGACCAGCAAATGGAGGAGCCGGAGGCCGCAACACGCCGCGATGCCTTTGCACATCTACGTGCCGCGGTTGCCGCCAAGAAAGCGGACGAAGCTGTTGGTGATACCGACGAGGATATAGACACAGATGAGGCCTACCGCGACGATCTGGCAAGTGTTGTACGCCCCCGCCGACCCGCCAGTAGTGAACGCGCCCGCACCGAGCGCCCCGTTGAGCAACGCCCTGCTCCCCTCAAGCTGGTGGCCGAGCAACGGATCGACACGGGCGAGCTAACGCGCGTCACGCCTGTGCGACCGCGCCGTGTCGCCGCCGTTGCACAACCATCAGCATCACAGGCAGAGGATTTCGCAGACTTCGCAGACGAGATGGGCGCAACCAAGCTCCCAGATCTTCTCGAAGCTGCCGCCGCGTATTTGTCGTTCGTCGAAGGACATCAAAATTTCTCCCGCCCCCAACTGATGACAAAAGTGCGTCAGGTCGAAAAAGAGAACTTTACCCGCGAAGACAGCCTGCGGTCCTTTGGCAAACTGTTGCGCGAAGGTAAAATCGAGAAAATGAAAGGTGGCCGCTTTCAGGCCTCCGACCAGATCGGGTTCAAACCGGCCAAACGCGCTGCTGGCTGAAGATATCTGATCTCAGAATTAGAAAAGGCGGGCCTTACAGGTCCGCCTTTTTGCTGTCCTCGGGGATTGGCGAAGCAAAGATCAACTTGTTGCCCGCCGGATCAGAAATACTCATCTCGTCCCAGCCCCACTCCTGCCGCTGCCAGCCCGGTTTTGCATTTCTATAATTCTTTGCGTTAAGCGCCGCAGACATCGCCGCCACATCCTCAACCTCGATCCGCACAAACGTCCCTGGAGTTCCGTCGCCAAAATGCTCGGAAAGGTGCAGCTCACAAGCGCCTTGCTTCACCCCAAAATACAATGGAGCATCCTCGCCAAACCGATGCTCGAATACAATCTCGAAGCCTAGAAAATCAATGTAGAATGCTCTGGCCGCAGCCTCGTCAAAACTGCGCAGGATCGGGACTGGTGCCTTCACGCCAGCGGATCGCTTGGCGCGTCAGGATCTGCTTGGCCGACCCCTTTAAACACCGCCTTGAGCGGAAACGCCCAGATCACGCCCGAGCCGATGTAGATCAACAGCTCCACCCAGAACGGCGGACGGTCGAACTGCGCGATCACCCAGATCATCAGCACAATATAAACGGGTAACGCCACGAGCAGTAAAAACAGGGACCAGCGGCGGCGGGCTTTGTACGTAAGGGCCATCATGTTTCCTCTGATTGTCGGCGGGGTAGTTCATAGATGACCCACCCCGCGCCATTTTCAATCGCGACATTTAGTCCGCGAAAGGGTCCGTGACCAAAATCGTGTCTTCTCGCTCAGGCGAGGTCGACAGCAGCGCCACAGGACACTCGATCAGCTCTTCGACACGGCGCACGTATTTGATCGCTTCCGCAGGCAGATCCGCCCAAGAACGCGCACCTTCGGTGGATTCCGACCATCCCGGCATTTCTTCATAAATCGGGGTACACCGCGCCTGCTGATCCGCCGCCGTGGGCAGATAATCCAACCGCTTGCCGTCCAACTCATAAGCCACACAAATTTTCAGCGTCTCGAAGCCGTCCAGCACGTCCAGCTTGGTGAATGAAATCCCGTTCACCCCCGACGTCGCACAGGTCTGGCGCACCAGAACTGCATCAAACCAGCCACAGCGGCGTTTGCGGCCCGTCACGGTGCCAAATTCATGGCCCCGCTCGCCCAAGCGCTGTCCGTCCGCATCGTTAAGTTCTGCCGGAAACGGCCCCTCACCCACACGGGTGGTATAGGCCTTCACAATTCCCAGCACAAAATCAATAGATCCCGGCCCAATGCCCGTCCCCGTCGCCGCCTGACCTGCAATCACATTGCTTGAGGTTACAAACGGATAGGTCCCGAAATCAATATCCAACAGCGCACCCTGCGCCCCTTCAAACAAGATACGCTTACCCGCCTTGCGCTTTTCGTTCAGTATTTTCCAAACGGGGGCTGCGTATTCAAGCACACTCGGCGCAATCGCGCGCAGGTCAGCCAACAGGCGCGCACGGTCCACAGGCTCAAGCCCCAAACCACGGCGCAGCGCATCATGGTGCACCAGCGCACGGTCCACCCTAAGCTCGAGCGTCGCATCATCCGCCAGATCGGCCACACGTACAGAACGGCGACCTACTTTATCTTCATAGGCCGGGCCAATGCCGCGCCCTGTCGTGCCAATTTTCGCCACCGCCGTCTGCTCTTCGCGCGCGCGGTCCAATTCACCGTGAATCGGCAGGATGAGCGGCGTATTTTCCGCAATCATCAATGTCTCGGGCGTGATCGTAACGCCCTGCTTGCGCAAGCCCGCAATCTCTTTTTCCAAGTGCCACGGGTCCAGCACCACACCATTGCCTATCACCGACAGCTTGCCGCCCCGCACAATGCCCGAAGGCAGCAGGCTCAGCTTGAACACCTCGCCGTCAATGACCAGCGTGTGACCAGCGTTGTGCCCACCCTGGAACCGCGCGATCACATCGGCCCGCTCGGACAGCCAGTCGACAATCTTGCCTTTACCTTCGTCACCCCATTGGGCGCCTACGACAACAACGTTGGCCATGATATTCCTCTCAAAGCAGTGGGGGATGTGCCGCATGCACACTTCAAACCCGCGACCCTAATAGCGGCCCATGCGCACACGCGAAACCGCAAACTGACATCGCGCCATAGACTTTTGCCCATAGCCCTCCGATATTGCGGCAAAACTGATCAAAGGACCGCCGCCATGGGCTTTCTCATCCGCTGGATTTGCGCATTTGCACTGCTCGCGCTGACCTTCAACCCAACTGAGTACAACTATGTCCAATGGGTGCGCAGCTATGGCGGCATGAACATATCTATCGCGGTACTGACCGGGTTGGTCCTGCTCATTGGCTACATTATCTATTTGCGCGCAACGCTGCGCAGTATCGGCGCGTTTGGTATGTTGCTGGTGCTGGCGGTTGTCGGTGCGGGCCTCTGGGTTCTCTATGATCTGGGCGTGCTGCGCCTCGATGATCCCAGCTTTAACGTCTGGCTCGGCCTCGCAGCTATCAGTTTCGTCCTCGCCATTGGTCTCAGCTGGAGCATCGTGCGCCGTGCGCTCTCCGGCCAGGCCGATGTGGATGATGTGGACGCGTAAACGGGGTCGGTGGTTGGGCGCTTTGAGCCCCTAGGGCCCAACAGACCTATCCAACGTCACAGGCTTTCCGTGCTCAGTCGACAAATAGGCCTGTTCCCACGCCGCGCGCATTTCCTCTACCGCTGCAGGGTCTGCCATTTGAACCTCAGCCAAAAACCCCTCCAAGGTTTCTAACCACGCCGTAAAATAATCATCCCCTCCGTTCAGCTCCTTGGACATGCCATTGTGCTTCAACGTTGCGGAAAAGCGCTCTGCCCAATCGGGCCACGCAAAATGCCCTGCCTCGTTGAGATGCACCGTCAGCGCAAAAAGCTGCGCGTGCCATGGCGCTTCAAATACAGGATCGGGCGCGGTCATACAGCCTCCAGATAGCTTTGCCACAGGTCCAACACGACTTCGTCACGCGGGTGCTCGGGGTGCTGCCACAACTCGGACGCGGGAAATATGACAGCATACAGCGGCTCGGGCGCCTCGCCCAAACCATGCGCATTGCTGTCAGGCAATACATGGGTGCCGTGGTATTTAAGTATCCGCCCCTTCGCCCCCGCCGCATAAGACGGCAACCGAGTATGCCCACCAGATACCAGCACATTCTCCGCAATCCGCCGCGTAATAACTGTATCACCTACCTCGAATACAGGGGCCACATTACTCTCGCGGTCCGCCGGACCACCCCGGGCCAACACGCCCGCCACCTGATCTGCTGTCAGCTTCTTGGTGGCCAGTTCACTGATCTGCGCATCGGATTGGCCTGCCAGTTCATCACGGGTCAACACACCCGTTTCCACCAAGAGCGCTGCCAGTCCACCCATCCATTTTTCGTAATAGCTAAAGGCCGTGTAGTCTTTTGGCGCCAAACATTCCCGCGAATGGCGCGATACGTCGATGTTCCATTTGCCAAGGCTGCCCGACGCCAAAACAATCGCCAGCGCACGCGGATGCCAATCGGCATGGAATTTTACGTCCTCAGCTTCCGGCACCACAGGCCCATCGCCAAACCGCCCGCCCATGTCATGCACGCGGCTCACGCGGGAGCCTTTGCGAGACCCGTTCCGATCATACTGTCTCGCGTTACCAGATCCATCAACGCGTCCTCCGACATGCCTTCCGTCCCCGCAGGCCGCATCGGCAACACAAGATAGCGCACCTCTGCCGTCGAATCCCAAACGCGCACAGCGGTCTCGTCAGGCAAACTCACCCCGAAATCCGACAACACAGCACGCGGCTCCCGCACAGCACGTGCGCGGTAGGCGTCGGATTTATACCATCCCGGCGGTATCCCGAGCAGCGGCCACGGATAACAACTGCACAGCGTGCACACGACCATATTATGCGTCTCGGGCGTGTTCTCGACCACGACCATATGCTCGCCCTGGCGGCCAAAAAATCCCATTTCGTCCAGCGCCTTGGTCGCGTCGTCGCGCAAAGCCTGCATAAACGCCGGATCGGTCCAAGCGCGTGCCACCACCTGCGCCCCGTTGCGCGGGCCGATCTTATTCTCATAGGTGTCGATGATCACATCCAAAGCGGCGGCATCCACCAGCCCCTTTTGCATCAGGATCGTTTCAAGTGCCTTGACCCGCAGCGCTGGCGCAGGGGGCAAGAGGGTGTGCGGGTGATCATGGTCATGGCTGTCATGGGGCATAGGATGCAGCTTGCCCTGCAATAATCTGCTTGTCTATGCCTCACCTGCAGCATTTGGGCACGCATCCTCCCTTGCCCCCAATCCTAAACTTGCCTAGATACCCCCAAACCGACCCAGAAAAGAGCAGCCAGCACCCCATGGAAAATGTCGTCCTGATCGTCCACCTCATTCTTGCGCTCGCCTTGATCGCAGTTGTGCTGCTTCAACGCTCGGAGGGCGGTGGCCTCGGTATGGGCGGCGGCGGCGGTGGCAACTCCGGCAGACCCCCTGCTACTCCGATGAGCAAAGTCACGTGGATTTTGGGCATGGCTTTTGTTGTGACCTCCATCACGCTCACCATTGTGACTGCGCAGCAATCAGCAGGTTCTTCAGTGCTCGACCGTCTGACCGCATCCCCCCCGGCGCTGAACCAAAACGATGTACCCGCGCCAGACCTCGACAACCTGCTGCCGCCTGTTGATGGCGACAACACACCGCTGGTCCCGACACTCGACTAACGAAATACCCAACAAGATGAGGCACCTGTGACTTTAGCAACAACATGTTGCGTGCGTCGCCTTGCCTTGCCTTTCCGAATCCTGCTATAATGAACTCCCGTGGGGTGTGCATATTGCACCCACTTGGGCGTGTCTCAGGCAGGCTCAATTGACGCAGATAAGACGCAAAATTGCGCACGGGAGAGACTTCACATGGCACGCTATATTTTCATCACCGGCGGTGTTGTATCCTCACTTGGCAAAGGTCTCGCATCCGCAGCCCTTGGCGCATTGCTCCAAGCACGCGGATTCTCTGTCCGCCTGCGCAAGCTCGATCCCTATCTCAACGTCGATCCCGGCACGATGAGCCCGTTTGAGCATGGTGAGGTTTTTGTGACCGATGACGGCGCCGAAACCGACCTCGATCTGGGCCACTATGAGCGGTTCACGGGCGTCTCCGCACGCAAGACTGATTCCATCTCCTCGGGCCGCGTCTATTCAACCGTGCTGGAGAAGGAGCGCCGCGGCGACTACCTTGGCAAAACCATTCAGGTCATCCCGCATGTGACAAACGAGATCAAAGATTTCCTTGCCGTGGGCGAAGATGAGGTCGACTTTATGCTCTGCGAGATCGGCGGCACCGTGGGCGATATCGAAGGCCTGCCCTTCTTCGAGGCGATCCGCCAGTTCTCTCACGACAAACCGCGCGGCCAGTGTATCTTTATGCACCTCACGCTGCTGCCCTACCTCGCAGCTTCCGGTGAACTGAAAACAAAACCCACCCAGCACTCTGTCAAAGAGCTGCAATCCATCGGTATTGCACCCGATATCCTTGTGTGCCGGTCCGAGCATCCGATCCCCGAGAAAGAGCGCGAGAAAATCGCCCTTTTTTGCAACGTACGTAAAGAATCGGTTGTCGCCGCCTATGACTTAAAATCCATCTACGAGGCCCCGCTGGCGTATCACGCGCAGGGCCTGGACCAAGCCGTCCTCGACGCTTTTGACATCTCCCCCGCGCCCAAGCCCGATCTGCGCGTTTGGAACGATGTGTATGACCGCATCCACAATCCCGAGGGAGAGGTTAAGGTTGCCATCGTCGGCAAATACACCCAGCTGGGCGATGCGTATAAATCCATCGCAGAGGCGCTAACCCACGGCGGCATGGCCAACCGTGTACGCGTGAAAATCGAATGGGTCGACGCCGAAGTCTTCGAGAAATCCGACGATGTCGCCACGCAGCTTGAGGGCTATCATGCAATCCTCGTTCCCGGCGGTTTTGGCGAGCGCGGCACCGAAGGCAAGATTCGCGCGGCCCAATACGCCCGTGAGCACAAGGTCCCCTACCTCGGCATCTGCCTTGGCATGCAAATGGCCGTGATTGAGGCGGCACGTAACGTGGCAGGCCTCAGCACCGCAGGCTCCGAAGAATTTGACCACGAATCCAGCGGCAAAAAACGTTTCGAGCCCGTAGTCTACCACCTCAAGGAATGGGTGCAGGGCAACCATAAGGTCGAGCGCAAAGTAGGCGACGACAAAGGCGGCACAATGCGTCTGGGTGCCTATGACGCGACCCTCAAAGAAGGCTCAAAAGTCGCCGAAGTCTACGGAACCACCCACATCGACGAACGCCACCGCCATCGCTACGAGGTCGACATCGCCTACCGCGAACAGCTGGAGGCCGCAGGCATGACATTCTCCGGTATGTCCCCTGACGGCAAGCTCCCCGAGATCATCGAATGGTCCGACCACCCGTGGTTCATTGGCGTCCAGTTCCACCCCGAGCTGAAGTCAAAACCGTTCAAACCCCATCCGTTGTTCAAGGGCTTTGTGAAAGCTGCCAAGGACATGTCTCGGTTGGTGTAAACGAACCCTATTCTCCAGCCCTGCGTAGATGAAATGGCGGGCGACCAATACACTGCCGCAAGTGCGCTTTTGCACTGCAACAAGGACCTTCCACACAACGATATCTCACGAGCGCTTCAAGCATACCCTCACGCAGATATTTCTTGCCCTCACGTTAAGCTGGTCTAGGTTTGTTGTTATCGCGGCAGTGTCTGTCGCCAGATGGGAGGACAAACGCAATGAAAAATCTAATTATCGCAGCGTCTATTGTTGCCACAATGGCGGCACCAGCATTTGCTGACGGGCACCGTAACCCTGCGCCAGACGGCGCAAAGGCATATATTATTTCACCCGCTGACGGGGCTACGCTATCTAATCCGGTGACGCTGATGTTTGGGCTGGAAGGGATGGGAGTTGCACCCGCAGGCGCCGAGTTCGACAACACAGGTCATCACCATCTATTGATCAACACTGATCCGGAGACTCTTGATATGGATTCGGGTTTGCCGGCCAGCGATCAGGTTGTGCATTTCGGTGGAGGTCAGACCCAAGTGACCAAGGACCTGCCCAAAGGCACCCACACGCTGCAACTGCTTTTGGGCGACTGGACTCACGTGCCACATGATCCACCCATCATGAGCGAAGTGATCACGATCACCGTCAACTAGACCAACCTGCAAAAAATGAAAGTGAGGGGCCTCGTGTCTCTCACATTTTCTCCGGCGTTAATTCTAGGGGTGTCGCCGTTTATAGATTGCGTGTGCGCGCCCATCCGCTACACCGCTCCCATGCTCAGTTATCAACATATCTATCACGCTGGGAATCTGGCTGACGTCCACAAACACGCCCTGCTCGCGTGGATGCTCGATTACCTCACACGCAAAGATAAACCCCTCACCTATCTGGAGACCCACGCAGGCCGTGCGCTCTATGATCTACAGGCTGAGGAAGCGCTCAAGACAGGCGAGGCAAAGGTCGGCATTACCCAAGCGCGCAAATGGTTCAGCTCCGAGCATCCCTACGCCCGCGTCCTTGACCGCGTAACGTCAGAGGATGGCCCCCACGCCTATCCCGGCTCTCCGCTGATCGCCGCCCATCTGCTGCGCCCGACCGACAGAATTCATCTGGCCGAGTTGCACCCGCGCGAACATGCCGCCCTTGAGCTTGCCATGTCGCCGACAGGAGCAAAAATTCATTTGCGCGACGGGTTCGAGACAGCCTTTGCCCTGTGCCCGCCCACGCCGCGGCGTGGTATGCTCCTGATCGATCCTAGCTATGAAATAAAAGAAGATTACAACGATATCTTCCGCCACATCGCCAAGCTGCACCGCGCATGGAACGTTGGCATTATCGCCCTGTGGTACCCCATCCTGACCAGCGGCGCGCACGGACCGATGCTCGATGCGCTCACGACCCAGCACCCCGATGCGCTGCGCCACGAGGTCCGCTTTCCGCCCGCACGGCCCGGTCACGGGATGGTCGGATCCGGTATGTTTGTGCTAAACCCGCCCTATGGATTATCTGTCGAGGCCAAGCGGCTGGCAGCGGATTACGCCAAATTGCGCTAAGGCATCACCACCACCTGAAGGAGAAACATCATGTCGAAAAAGGGATATTGGATCGGGAATATAGATGTCCGCGATGCATCCGTCTACGAGAAATACCGCGCAGCAAATGCGAAACCCTTTGCAGAGTTTGGCGCCAAATTTCTTGCGCGCGGCGGCACCCAACAGATCCGCGAAGGCAGTGCAAACGCGCGTACAGTCATCGTAGAATTCGCAAGCTACGCCGATGCCGTTGCATGCTATGAGAGTGCAGCATACCAAGCCGCAAAAGAAATCCGCATGAGTGTCGCAGAGGGCAGCCTGATTATTATTGAGGGCTACGACGGCTAAAACGTGCTAAGGTGTAGCGATGAGACATCTCAGCGCCCTGATCCTTGCCCTGCTGCCGTTGCCAGCGCTGGCCTGCGGCGGCGCCGTCTGCCTCATCGATCCCGACAGCCTTTTGCTCCCCGAAATCATCACCTTTGACGGCACCCCTTCTGGCTATGGCCCCGGTCATGAGGTCAATGATGTGCTGGCGCTTGGGGGAGCCCGTTTCGGTGAGCGATTCGCGGGGCAAACCCTTGCCACTTCAGGCGCACATGACAACGTACAAGGGCCTGCATTCGCTCCACTGACCCTGCTGCCCGGCGCACTGGGACAGAACCTTTCTGTCGTTAATTTTATGGGTGTAACAGTGTTGAACGGCTATGGCAGCGCGGGATTTCCAAAACGCGATGCTCAGGGCGAAGGTGCCATCGCAATCCTCTTTGACCGCGACCAATCGGCCCTTTCTATTGACCTGCGCGGCGGTGAGCAGGGCAGCGCGGATGTGTTGTTTCTGGCCCGCGATGGCAGACTGATCGCACAGGTCCCGGTCACTCCCATAGGTGAATTCTCCCTTGGTTTCATACGGATGCAGGGCGGTGCAGACATTGCAGGGGTGGTCGTCAACAATACCGATCCACAAGGGATCGCTATTGATACGATTAGATTTGGCAAGCCACCTAATCTAAGTTAACAAATCCCAATGTTAGAACGCCTTTTCCCGCGCCGCGCGCCGTCGCCCAAGCCACTCCCGCAACCCAATGCACAGCTCGCCCTTGGCGCGCTGTTAGTGCGCGTTGCCTTGGCCAACCGTCAATATCTGGCTACAGAAGTGGCGCAGATCGACAAGACCCTAAGTGCAACTTTTGGGCTCAAACCACTCGACGCGGCCAAGCTGCGCGCCGAATGTGAGGCGCTGGAACGTGATGCCCCCGGCACGCCGGAGTTCGCGCAAATCCTGCGCGACGAGGTTGACTACGCAGATCGTAAGGCACTGGGTCATGCCATGTGGACCGTCGCCATGGCTGACGGGCGACGTGACAATGATGAGGAAGTGCAATTGCTCGCCATTGAGACTGCCCTCGGGCTGAGCGATGCCGATATTGCCGAAGTGCGAAAAAATGCACTTGGTGATTTGTAAAACACCCAAAAAGCCTTAGGTAATATTTCATGTTTGCAGATTTCTTAAAAAGGCTGACAGATCCAGCCCACGCCCAACTTCCCGATGGCGATGCCCGTCTTGCCCTCACGGCATTGCTGGTGCGTGTCGCCCGTTCGGATAATGATTATAGCCCGTCAGAGCGTGCGCGCATCCAAAGCATCGTAAGTGCCCGTTACGGCCTTGATAATGCGGACCGCGACACGCTGCTGGCCGATGCGGAAATACTCGAATCCGAGGCCCCTGACACCGTGCGCTTCACCCGCTCCATCAAGGATGCTGTGCCCTATGAGGAACGCCTTGCTGTGATAGAAGCGCTTTGGCAGGTTGTGCTCGCCGATGGCAGCCGCGCCAAGGAAGAAGACGCATTGCTGCGGTTGGTCAGCAATCTGCTGGGCATCACCGACATGGACAGCGCACAGGCACGCCAACGCTCCGAAGGGTAGCGCCAAGCTTACCTTAGGTGAAGCGGTCCGCCAACGCCTTTGTACGTTGCATATAGATCGATTCTCGCGTCTTATCGTCGCTGCACTTGCAACAGATGGCCCCAACGTGACAACAGACACACCCGTTATCGAGATTCGAGACCTGCACAAAGCCTACGGTGCTTTGGAAGTCCTCAAAGGCGTTAGCATCGCCGCACCGCGCGGTCACGTGATCTCGCTCATTGGGTCATCGGGGTCTGGTAAATCAACGCTATTGCGCTGTTGCAACCTGCTGGAGGACAGCCAGCAAGGCGAAGTCCTGTTCAAAGGCGAGCCGGTCAGCTGGCGCGGCAAAACCCATACCCGCCGCCCCGCCGACGCAAAGCAGGTTCTGCGCATCCGTACAAATCTCAGCATGGTTTTCCAGCAGTTTAATCTCTGGGCGCACATGACGATCCTCGAGAACGTGATGGAGGCCCCCGTGACCGTGTTGGCACGCGACCGTGCAGAGGTGGAAAAATCCGCCCGTGCGTACCTCGAAAAAGTAGGCATCGGTGACAAGTGCGACGTCTATCCCGCCCAGCTGTCAGGCGGCCAGCAACAGCGCGCCGCTATCGCGCGTGCACTTTGTATGGAGCCCGAAGCCCTGCTCTTTGACGAGCCGACCAGCGCGCTTGACCCAGAGCTGGAGCAAGAAGTCATCAAGGTGATCAAGGATCTCGCGGCCGAGGGCCGCACCATGATGATTGTAACACATGATATGAAACTGGCCGCTGATGTCTCGGACACTGTCGTGTTCCTGCACAACGGCCTGGTCGAAGAACAAGGGCCGCCGAAGGCACTCTTTGGTGCGCCCAAATCAGAGCGACTGCGCGGGTTCATCTCTGCAACCCACGCCGCATAAACAGTAAATAGTAAATCCTGGGAGACACCATATGAAAAACCTTATTCTCGCGACTTCTGCGCTGGCCCTGACGGCTGGCATGGCGATGGCCGACGGCCACGGCAAGACAATCCGCCTCGGCACCGAAGGCGCCTACCCCCCCTACAACTTCCTCGACGACAACGGCGAAGTTGCCGGGTTCGAGCGTGAAGTGGGCGATGAATTATGCGCACGCGCAGAGCTGACGTGTGAATGGGTCACGAACGAGTGGGACAGCATCATCCCGAACCTCGTATCCGGCAACTACGACGTGATCATCGCGGGCATGTCCATCACGGACGAGCGTGACGAAGTTATCGACTTCTCCGACCCCTACACACAGCCCGATCCGTCCTCCTTCCTGGCGATGTCAGCCGATATCGACTTGAGCAAAGCAGTCGTTGCAGCACAAGCCGGCACCATTCAGGCAAGCCAAATCGCCTCCATGGAAGGTGCGACGCTTGTAGAATTCGCCACACCTGAAGAAACCGTTGCAGCCGTGAAAAATGGCGAAGCAGACGCGGTGCTTGCGGACAAAGCGTTCCTTGAGCCAATCGCAGAAGCTGAAGCGGATCTGGCGCTGGTGGGTGAAGATATCATGCTCGGCGGAGGCATCGGCCTTGGCATCCGCGAGAGCGACGGCGAGTTGCGCGAGAAGTTTAACGTAGCAATCCAGTCCATGAAGGCGGACGGCACGCTTAACGAGCTGATCAAGAAGCATCTGCCCGGCTCTGCCCAGTTCTAAACCTCACTAAGGAAAGGGACGCAAACCACCGCGTCCCTTTTTCACTTTTTCTAATAAACTCAATCCCGCAACCTCTATGCGGTCTGACAGTCAAAAGAGCAGCACCATCTTTAGTTACTGCACCGATCCCTCACAATTAGAGGGCCTGACATGGCTCAGCTGCTACCTGACAACAGGCAAGCATATGAACCTCTATTGGTCCGTGCTGACTGTTCTGACGCTGCTTGCCGTAACCGCGCCCGCTGCCTTGCTGTTCGGCTTTGGCGGCGCCTCTGCAGCACGCTCGCGCATTGCTCCGCTGCGCTGGATCGGCAAGACGTACATCGCCGTCGTGCGCGGCATTCCCGACATCGCTTTCTTCCTTTTCTTTGTGATCGCGCTGGACCAGGGCATCGAATATCTGCGCCACAAGGCGCTGTGCCCCGACTGGGGTCAACCGATCCGTCAGGGCAATGATTTTATTGTTTGCCAGGCGGCGAAAATGCCCCTCGGCAATTCACCGCAATGGGTGCATGAGACATACGGCTTCGCCATTGCCGTGCTGACATTCGCCATCGTCTTTGGCGCGTTCGCCGCCAATGTCCTGTTCGGCGCCATGCGCGCTGTGCCGCGTGCCCAGCTTGAGACGGCAGAAGCATACGGTATGTCGCCGCGCCAGACCTTTCGCCGCGTCCTGGTCCCCCAGATGTGGGTCTATGCCCTGCCCGGCCTCGGCAATCTGTGGATGGTCTTGGTTAAAGCCACCCCGCTTCTTTTCCTGCTCGGCGTCGAGGATATCGTCTATTGGGCACGCGAGCTTGGCGGCTCGAAAACGCCACGTTTCACTGACTATCCGCACGGCGACTGGCGCATGTGGTACTTTCTGGCGTTGCTGGTGTTCTACCTCGCCCTCACCGCCATATCCGAGCGGCTCCTCGCGCGCGCGATGCAGCGTTTGACACGCGGTCAAGCGACAACAGGTGGCGAAGCGCAGAGGAAGATGGGATGATGGTGCTAAGCACTTCTTCTGCACCGGAGACCGAACGGGCATCCTTCAGATACCCCGCATCGGCCGCGTTGCTCCTAAAGGAGCAGCTCACATGAGCTGCATCCAAACAATCCAAGATTACGGCCTGCGCGCAATCGGTATCGGAGAACGCCTGCTCCCGCGTGAGGATTTCACGCTCTGTGAGCAATTCACGCTTATCGGGTCGGGCATGATCTGGAACGTGTACTTCGGCCTCACGGCACTGGTCATGGGGTTCTTCTTTGCCACCGCCTTAGCGTTAGGCAAGGCAAGCCCGCGCAAATGGCTGCGCATACCGTCGGAATGGTTCATCTTCATCTTCCGCGGCTCACCACTTTTTATCCAGTTCTTCTTTGCCTATTTTGTCTTCCTCAGCATGAAGTCTCAGTTCCCGATATTCGACGCGCTCACGTCCGCGTGGGCGGGTGCCGTAATCGTCCTGTTTTGCAATACTTCCGCCTACTCCGCCGAAATTTTTTATGGCGCGCTGCAATCCATCCCTAAGGGCGATGTTGAGGCGGCAGATGCCTATGGCCTGTCCGGCTGGAAGCGATTCAAACGGGTGATCTGGCCTACGATGATGCGCCTTGCATGGCCCGCCTATACGAATGAGGCGATCTTTCTGTTTCACGCAACAACGCTTGTCTACATCTCCAGCTTTCCCGCGTGGCAACAACGCGGCGACGCCCTGTATTATGCCAGCTACTTCGCGGACAAGACGTTCAACCCGTTCATCCCTTATCCGATCCTTGCAGGCTATTTCGTGCTGCTGACGTTGATCGTGATCTCCTTCTTCGGCTTGATGAACCGCCGCCTCAACCGGCACTTGCCCGGTGAGCAGCGCAAAAAATTCCGCTTGCGCCCTAATCTGATACGGTAGTAGAAATAATTTGATCAAATCCCGTGGCGCTGGCTGCAGGCGGTCAGGAGAGCTGCTCAAAGGTCTCCGGCATGTGCCAGCCCACCTTAATGGTGACCTATGCACAACTGGCTTCGTAAAAACCCTACCGTCCGCACAATCCGTGTGGCCGCTGCTGATCTTAATGGCGTCCCGCGCGGCAAACGCATCCCGACACGCTTTGCCGATAAGGTCACCGTTGACGGCACCCGCTTTCCCTTTTCCGTTCTGAACCTCGACATCTGGGGGGAGGACATTGAGAACAGCCCGCTGGTGTTTGACAGCGGTGACCGTGACGGCGTGCTCAAGCCAACTGAGCGGGGATTTATGCCGATGCCGTGGCTAGAGGCCCCTACTGCCCTGCTGCCAATCTGGATGTTCCATGAGGATGGTCGCCCCTATGAGGGCGATCCACGTCATGCCCTGCGTGCCGTGCTGGATCGGTTCAAAGCGCGCGGCCTGACGCCTGTATGCGCGGTCGAGCTTGAGTTCTTTCTGATCGACGATAGCGGTCGCAAGCTGCAAATTCCGGCATCCGAGCGGTCCGGCAAGCGGCGCAAAGGGGCCGAAACGCTCAGCATTCGCGCGTTGGACCAGTTCGACCAGTTCTTTACCGATCTGTATGACGCCTGCGAGGAAATGGACATTCCCGCCGATACCGCCATCTCCGAAGCCGGTCTGGGCCAGTTCGAAATCAACATGATGCATTGCGATGATGCGCTGCGTGCTGCCGATGATGCATGGCTGTTCAAAATGTTGGTGCGCGGCCTTGCGCGGCGCCACGGCTTTGCCGCGAGCTTTATGGCGAAACCCTACGAGGATTACGCGGGCTCCGGTTTGCATACACATTTCTCGGTGATTGATGAGGACGGCAAAAACGTCTTTGACAACGGCGCGCAGGACGGCACCGATATGATGCGCCACGCGGTTGCGGGCTGTATGGAGGCGATGGCGGGCTCCGCGTTGATCTTCGCACCCCACGCCAACAGTTTTGACCGGATGGTGCCGGGCTCTCATGCTCCTACTGGGATCAGTTGGGCCTATGAGAACCGCACATCATCCATTCGCATCCCCTCGGGTGCCACGGCAGCGCGGCGGATCGAGCATCGCGTGTCGGGCGGCGACGTGAATCCCTACCTCATGCTGGCTGCTGTCCTTGGTGCTGCGATCAACGGAATCGAGGATGGCAAGGACCCTGTCCCCCCCATTACCGGCAACGCCTACGCCGCCGAACTGCCGCAAATTCCCAACACTTGGGGCGCCGCAATTGATGCGTTTGAAAAAGACGCCGCCGTGGCGCGCATCTTTGCGCCCGAGTTGATCCAGAACCTCGTCCTGACAAAGCGTCAGGAGTTGGTCGAGATGAAAGAGCTCAGCCGCGCCGAGCAGGTCGAGATATATTTGGACACGGTGTAAGGTATGAAAATTGGCATTCTGCGCGCAGGTCGTTCCCCAGATGAGCTAACCGAGAGCCTTGGCGATTATGACGAGATGTTCGTGAAGTTGCTGGGCGGCAATGGGTTTGAGTTCGAGACGTTCTCGGTTGTGGATGGTCAGTTTCCCGGTGGTGCGGGCGATGCTGATGGCTGGCTGATCACAGGCTCCAAACATGGCGCCTATGAAGATCACGAGTGGATTCCCCCGCTGGAAAACCTCATCCGAGAAGTCCACAGCACAGGCAAACCATTGGTTGGCGTATGTTTTGGCCACCAGATCATTGCGCAAGCTTTGGGCGGCAAGGTCGAGAAATACGATGGCGGCTGGTCCGTTGGCCGCACTGAATATACGCTCGACGGGAAACCTGTGACCCTTAACGCATGGCACCAGGATCAGGTGGTTGAATTGCCGAAGAGCGCCCGTGTTGTGGGATCGTCGGATTTTTGCGCCAATGCGATGCTCGCCTATGGCGATAGCATCTGGACCGTTCAAGCCCACCCCGAATTCCCTGCGGAATTCATCGACGGCCTGATCAAGACGCGCGGCAAAGGGGTCGTGCCCAGCGCCCAGCTCGAAGCAGCCGCTTCAGTCTTGGCCCAGCCCACCGACAGTGCCGATATCGCCACCCTTATGGCGCAATTTTTCAAGAGCAAAGCGAGGACCTGATGCAGGACTGGAAAGACCAACTACCAGCCGCGGCCACTGAATACCTTAAAGACAGGCGTTTGGACGAGGTCGAGTGTATCATCCCCGATATACCCGGCATTGCGCGCGGCAAGGCAGTACCAGCCTCCAAATTCGCGCGGCAAGACAGTTTTCATCTGCCCGACAGCATCTTTTACCAAACTATTACCGGCAATTGGGGAGAGGCCGCAGGCGACGAAGGCTTTATCGAAAAGGACATGATCCTGCGCCCCGATATGTCCACCGCCACGGCCGCTCCGTGGACGGGGGACTGGACGCTTCAGGTCATCCATGACGCCTTTGACCGCGATGGCAATGTAGTGGAGTTCAGCCCGCGCAATGTTCTCAAACGTGTAGTAGACCTCTACCGCGCCGAAGGGTGGGAGCCCGTTGTCGCCCCTGAAATGGAGTTCTTCCTGACCGCGCGCAATCTTGACCCCGCTCAAGAAATTAAGCCAATGATGGGCCGCTCTGGCCGCCCTGCTGCTGCGCGGCAAGCATATTCGATGACGGCGGTCGACGAGTTCGGTCCCGTAATTGATGATATCTATGACTTTGCCGAGGCGCAGGGGTTCGAGATTGACGGCATCACGCAAGAAGGCGGCGCAGGCCAGTTGGAGATCAACCTCATTCACGGTGATCCGGTCAAGCTCGCGGATGAAGTGTTTTACTTCAAACGCCTGATCCGCGAAGCAGCGTTGCGTCACGATTGCTATGCCACCTTCATGGCGAAACCCATCGCAGATGAGCCGGGATCAGCGATGCACATTCACCACTCCGTGCTGGACACAAAGACGGGCAAGAACATCTTTTCAGCCGAAGACGGCAGCGAAACTGAGCCGTTCATGCACTTCATTGCGGGCCTACAGAACCACATGCCAGCCGCACTCGCCGTGATTGCGCCCTATGTGAACAGCTATCGCCGGTATGTGAAGGACCACGCCGCGCCCATCAACCTTGAATGGGGCCGCGACAACCGCACAACTGGCATCCGCGTGCCGCTGTCGAGCACCTCTGCACGCCGGGTAGAGAACCGCTTGGCGGGGATGGACTGTAACCCCTATCTGGGCATCGCGGCTTCGCTCGCCTGCGGGTATCTGGGCTTGAAAGAAGGCATAATGCCAAAGCCCGAATTCAAGGGCGATGCCTATGACGGCGACGGCGACATCCCCCGCACCATGGGCGAGGCACTTCGCGTCTTCAACGAGGCGACGGCTTTGCACGAAGTGTTGGGGCCGGATTTTGTCCGCGTCTACGGCATCGTGAAAGAAGCAGAATATGACGAATTCCTCCAAGTGATCTCCCCTTGGGAGCGCGAACATTTGCTGCTCAACGTCTGATGAATCTGCTGTATGCAAATGACCGGCGGGGGGAGTATCCACCCAGCTGGTATGCCGACACCGCCACGTCGCTGGCCCCTTTTGCCACACTGAAAGGTGCGCAGAAGGCGGATGTTTGTGTCATTGGCGCGGGTTATACTGGTCTGTCTGCCGCCCTGCATCTGGCCCAAGCGGGACGTGACGTGGTGCTGCTGGATGCGCAGCGCGTGGGGTTTGGTGCCTCGGGGCGCAATGGCGGGCAACTTGGATCAGGTCAGCGGATGGAGCAGGACGCGCTTGAGGCGCTTATGGGAGAGCCAGAGGCGGCAAAGCTTTGGGAGCTCGGCGAGGATGCGAAGGCTTTGGTGAAGTCCCTGATAGCAGATCACCAGATCGACTGTCATCTTAAGCCCGGTGTCGCGTGGACCGGATCAACGGATAGCGAGGTGCGCCACCTGCATGAATACGCTGATCTGCTGGCGACAAAGTACAGCTACGACCGAATCGAAACGCTTGACCACTCGGCGTTGCAATCTGTCTGCCCCTCGCCAGATTATCGCGGTGGTATGCTTGATATGGGCGCCGCCCATCTGCATCCGCTAAATTACGCGCTTGGCCTTGCCCGTGCTGCTGCTGCTGCCGGTGTGCGGGTATATGAGGGAAGTGCCGTGCATCACATTGATGAGGGCACCCCCGCGACAGTGCGCACAGATGGTGGGCATGTGGTTGCCGACCATGTGATCCTTGCCTGCAACGGTTATCTTGGCGGGCTCAACCGGCGTGTCGCTTCGCGTGTGATGCCCATCAACAATTTCATTGCCGCGACCGAGCCTTTGGGCGACCGGATTGCCGATGTCCTGCCCCGTGATGTAGCCGTTGCGGACAGCCGCTTTGTCGTGAATTACTTTCGCCTCAGCCATGATGGCCGACTTCTATTTGGCGGGGGTGAGAGTTATGGCTACCGCTTCCCTACTGATATCGCCGCGAAAGTGCGCAAGCCGATGTCGGTTGTCTTCCCGCAGCTTAAGGACGTAAAGATCGACTATGCTTGGGGTGGCACCCTCGGAATCACGATGAAGCGTTTGCCCTATCTGACGCGCATTGGGCCGAATATGTTATCGGCCTCAGGCTATTCCGGTCACGGGGTCGGGACAGCGACCCATGCGGGGCAGCTTATGGCGCGGGCAATCCAAGGCCAAAGTGACGGGTTCGATACAATGGCCGCGATGCCAAGCACGCCCTTCCCCGGCGGTGCTGCCATGCGCTCGCCGTTGCTGGTGCTCGCGATGAGTTGGTATGCCATGCGCGACCGGTTGGGAATTTGAGCACCTGACGTAAAAAGGGCGGGCCATTGCCCGCCCTGTGTTTTCATCGTCAGCTGCAGTTACTTCAGCTTTGACAGCTTTTCTTGCAGTTCCGCCAACTGGCGCTTGATCGCATCCAGATCTTCGGTGTTTTCCGCTACGGGTTTTTCAGGTGCTTCGGCCTCTGTGCTACGGCGCCACCCGCCCGTCATCGTTTTCATAAACGCTTCTTGCTGCGCCTGCATGGCATCAAAACCGGGCATTTTCGCAAGAGGGTTCATCGACGTTATATTCTCGACCACCTTGGCCTGACCGTCGCGCAGCATGCTAAACGACTGTTGCAAGAATTCAGGCACAACACTGACCTTACCCGTCATGTAGCTGCGTACCAGATCGTTCAGCACTTCGACCGGTAGCACACTTTCGCCACGGCTTTCATGTTCTGCGATGATTTGCAGCAGGTATTGCCGCGTTAGATCATCACCAGACTTGAGGTCGATAATCTGCACTTCGCGGCCATCGCGGATGAATCCTGCGACGTCTTCGAGCGTCACATAGTCGCTTGTCTCTGTATTATAGAGCCGCCTGCTGGCGTATCTCTTGATCAGAAGGGGTTTGCCCGTCTCTGCCACGTAAGTTCCTCCCCGAGGTTTGCTGCATTGCAGCTTATCCTCCGTGCGCACAAAAAGAAAGGGCGAGCTGTCACCAGCTCACCCTTCCCAAAACAGTGTCTGTTTTTCAACAAACGCCTTGTCTGAAAGCCAGACTTATTTTGCTGTCGCTTTTTTCGCTGCGGCTTGAACGTCGCCAGCTGCTTTTGTCATTGTTGCAGTGGCTTCTTCGGACATGTCTTTGCCTGCTGCCATCACCAATTCAACTGTTTCCATCTGAACTTTTTTCGCAACTTCGGCGAATGCTGCCATGTGCTCGGCTGCTGCTTCTGAGTAAACAGATGCGAAGTCGGTCATTGCTTTTGCATAGTCTGCTGGCTCGGACTTGGCTTTTGCCATGTCGGACAGCTTTGCAACGGTGTCTTTTGTCCACTTGGAAGAAATCTCGGTGGATTTCTCAACAGCTGTCAGCGCTACGCCGGACAGTTTTTCGTTCAGCGCGGCGGAGTTCTTGAAGGAAGCTTCCATGGAAGTTGTGTCCACTGGGAATGCACCCATCATGTCTTTAAGCATTGCGGTCATGTCTGGTGTTGCTGTCTTTGTCATTTTCATAATCCTTGTTTGCATCATGGGGGCGGCATGCCCCTTTTGAATTTTAGGTCGCAACCCGCTGGCTCATCCAGTGTTCTGCGTCTGCAAACAACATAGATGCTGCAGTGCGGCATTGCAAGTATTTTCTGCACCGCAGCATCGCTTCATGGTTGTGCCAAATCCTGCTGAAAAATCAGCCCCTTGCCTTAACGGCGACATAGGGCCCAGGCGCATCGCACAAAATATTTCGATCGCCCTCACCCGGAATACGGGCGGGAATCATCTTGCCCGCGCGTTTGCCCAGCCATTTTTCCCAGCGCGGCCACCATGACCCTTCGGTGAACTCCGCTCCAGCAAGCCAGTCCTCATGATCCAGCGTCATATCATCGTTGATATAGTGTCCATATTTGCCCTTGCTCGGTGGATTGACGATACCGGCGATATGGCCCGACTGCGTCATGATAAAGGTTTTATCTTTGCTGCCCATCTTCTGCACGCCGCGATAGCTATCTTTCCAAGGGGCAATGTGATCCGTCTCGCAAGCGATGGCGCAAAGCGGGATATCAACCTCGTCCAGCACCAGATGCGCATCACACAAATCATAGCCACCGTCCGCCAGCTCGTTGTTCTGGCACAGGCCACGCAGATATTGCATCGCCATTTTAGCGGGCAGGTTCGCCCCGTCCCCGTTCCAATACAGCAGATCAAACGCGGGCGGCGTCTCGCCCATCATATAGCTTTTGACCGCGGGGCCGTAGACCAGATCATTCGAGCGCAAGAACGAGAAGGTCCGTGCCATCACGATAGAGGGCAAAATACCCTTATTCTCTGTCTCCGCTTCGATCCCTTCGATAAAATCATCGGTGAGGAAGGGCCGGAACTCGCCTTGATCAGAGAAATCGGTGAGCGCAGTAAAGAAGGTAGCGGACTTCACCGAAGTATCGCCGCGCTGTTTCAGCAGGCTTAGCGTCAAGCTCAGCGTGGTGCCTGCGATGCAATAGCCAACCGCATTAATGCTCTTCTCACCGGTGATCGCCTTCACCTCGTTGAACGCGGTGATATAGCCCTCTTCGATATAATCCTCCATGCCGACATCACGGTAGGCCGGGTCGGGGTTGATCCAGGACACCATGAACAGCGTATATCCCTGATCCACCACCCATTTCACATAGGAGTTCTGCGCTTTGAGATCGAGAATGTAGTACTTGTTAATCCAGGGCGGGAAGACGACTAGCGGCGTGGTGTGCACTTTTTCCGTGGTGGGCGTGTACTGGATCAGCTCGAACATGCGGTTGCGGAACACAACCTTGCCCGGCGTGGTGGCGATATTCACGCCCAGCTCAAACGCATTTTCATCCGCAAGACGCACAATCATCTCGCCTTTGTTCGCCTCCAGATCACCAATCAGGTTCTCCAAACCCTTGATCAGGCTCTCCCCTTCAGTATCGACCGCGCGTTGCAGCGCATCGGGATTGGTGGCGAGAAAGTTGGTGGGGCTCATCATGTCGATGATCTGGCGGGAGAAATAGGCCAGCCGCTGCTTTTCGCGCGGGTCCATGTCCTCTACATCTTCCACCGCCTGCTCCAAGGCTTCGGCGTTCATCATGTACTGCTGCTTGACGAAATTGAAATACGGGTGCTGCTCCCAGAGCGGATTGGCAAAACGGCGGTCTGTTGCGGTGCGGTCCGCTGGTGCAGAGAGCGCCCCCTTGGCAAGCGCTTGTTGCGCTTCCATAAAATGTGTCACCGACTTGGTCCAATATCCCAACTGATGCTCAAACAACTTCGCCGGATTGGTCAGCGCTTCTTGCATGTAGGCTTTCGCGGCTTTCTGAAACAATTCCTGATTGGGAGCATCCAAGGCGGCCTGATGAGTATTTCTGTTGGCAAGCACCTTCGTTAACCGTTCTCTTAGACCTTCAACTTTGGTCAGGTTTTCAGTCATCCGTGCCATGGAAGCCGCAGTAGGTTCACCATTTTTTGTAGTATCAGTTGCCATGTTAATATTTCCGCCCTATGTTTGCACTTGCAGCATTTTCGTCTGAGTAGCCTATACCGAGGCACATACGACACCCGATGCGCCCGAATCTGGGCTTTGGTAAAGGAGTTCCGCAATGCGCTATATGGCATCATACGACATGATGGAGACAATCCGAAACACAAATGAGTGGCTCGGTGCCTCCGCAAAAGCGATGGCGGCATACCCTGCTTTCTCGATGTTCCCCAACCCCGGGTTGGAATTGATGGGCGCATGGGGTCAGGTCACAGAACGCTCATTCAGCCGGATGACGGTCAAGCCTGACTGGAACATCCCTCACTTCGTTGGTGCCGATGGCACGGACCGTCTGGTGTTTGAACAAATCCAGATCAAAGGTGCGTTTGGCGATCTGGTGCATTTCCGCGTACAGGGCCGCACCCAGAAACGCCGTAAGGTTCTGCTGGTCGCGCCAATGTCGGGCCATTATGCAACGCTGCTGCGCTCAACCGTGATCAGTCTACTGCCCGATTGCGAACTCTACATCACCGATTGGCACAATGCCCGCGACATTCCTGTCAGCGCTGGCAAGTTCGATATCGAAGATTATACCATGCATCTGGTGGACTATATGCGTCACCTCGGTCCTGACACGCATGTCATCGCCGTGTGCCAGCCAGCTCCGCTTGCCCTCGCAGCGACGGCCTATCTGGCTGAGGAAGACCCTAATTCACAGCCGAGTTCGCTCACGCTTATCGGTGGTCCGATCGACCCGGGTGCCGCGCCGACCGAAGTGACCGACTTTGGCCACTCCGTCACGATGGGGCAGTTGGAGCAATCGATGATCCAGCAAGTCGGCTTTAAATACGCAGGTGTTGGCCGCAGCGTCTATCCCGGTCTGTTGCAGCTCAGCTCGTTCATCTCAATGAACGTGGACACGCACAAGGATGCCTTTGCCAATCAGATCCAACGGGTCGCCAAGGGCGAAGCGCACGAGCATGACAAGCACAACAAATTCTACGATGAATACCTTGCTGTGATGGACATGCCAGCGGAGTTCTACCTTTCCACTGTGGATCGTATTTTCCAACGCCACGAGATTGCCAATAATGAATTTGTCGTCAACGGCGTCAAAGTCGACATGGGCAAGATTACAAAAACCGCAATAATCACTGTGGAAGGCACAAAGGATGACATCACGGCCCCCGGCCAGTGTATTGCCGCCCTTGGTCTTTGCACCGGCCTGTCCGACGACAAAAAGGCAAGCCACGTGGAAGAAGGTGCCGGTCACTACGGTATCTTTGCGGGCAAAAGCTGGCGCAATAATATCCGGCCGTTGGTCATGGACTTCATCGACGACCATGAGAAAGCCACCCCTCCGGGCTACCGCCTGAAACAGGCAGCAGAAGCTAAGGATGCCGCCAAGCAAACAAACTCTGTGACCGAGCCTAAATTGGCAACGGAGGCCGAAGCTTCCACAGGTCCGAAATTGGTTGAAGAAGTAAAATCGACGCCAGAGCCCAAAGTGACTGCTGCGCCGACAGTTGCAGCAGAGCCTAAAACAACTGCGCAGCCAAAAGTGACTGCTCAGCCAAAATCTGGGTCTCATAAGAAGTCAGCCAATAAAGCAAAGAAGGCGTAAGCCATGACAGACGTGCCCTTTTCTTGCCCCTGCGGTGAGATAAAGGGCACGCTGCACCACGTTACCCCCCGAAACGGCAATCATGTCCGCTGCTACTGTGCTGCGTGCCGCGCTGCGGTTCTTTATACCACGGGTGAGGATGTCGGGGATCGCGGTGTAGAGCTGTATCAAACCACACCGGATAAGATCAGCTTTCAGCAAGGACGTGGCAATCTCGGGGTGTTTTCCTTCACGCCGAAAAAACTACTCCGGTTCCGCGCGACATGCTGCGGCGTTCAGATGTTCACGATGCTGCCGACCCCGAAATTCGCTCTGGCTGGTGTCATGACCAATCTTTTGGAGGACAAATCCGCGATCGGCCCCGTCGCGATGGAGGCGTTTATCCCGCAAACAGACGGCACAACAAAGCACAGCTCCGTGATGCGTCTTTATGGCGGCACAATGTGGCGCGCCCTTGCCGCGCGAATCACAGGGCGTTGGAAGCAAACCTCATTCTTTGATATCAAGACCGGCAAACCAATCGCCAACGTCTATGTCCCCACCCCGCAGGAACGCGCAAATCTGTCGCTCTAGCTATCTCAGCACGTAGGGTTGCGCCATCCATTCGCGCAGGGCCGCTGTGGTCTCATCGGGTTGCTCAAGCGTTGGCAGATGCCCCGAATTCTCCAGCACACACAACTGCGCGTAGGGAATCAACTCCGCCATAAACTCATGCCGCTTGACCGGAAAAAGGGTGTCATGCGCCCCACACAGCACCAGCGCAGGCACTTTACAGCGGCGCAAAGTACCTTGTTGGTCTTTGCGACGTTGCATGGCGCGCGATTGGCGAATGTAGACTTCAGGCCCCAGAGTTTGCGCCATCTCCGAGACAAGGCCCAGCACCTCATTCCGGTAGGGACCAGGTGCGAGTGTTTCGGACCCAATCTCGCTACGAATCACGTCGGCAAAGCGACCGGAGCGTACTTTGACAATCTGTGGCTCACGGTTTGCGGCGATCACGGGCGTTTCTGCCAACGGATGCGTATTCAACAGCGCGATCCGGCTCACACGGTCCGGCGCGCGGCGCAGGATTTCCATCGCGACCACAGCGCCCATCGACAGGCCAGCAAGAGCAAAACGTTTGGGCAGGATGTCCAACAGGGACGAGGCGATCTCTTCGATCCGCTCACCTTTGGTGACCGGGGCGACCATGACAGCGGTATCACATGACAGCTCTGCGATTTGCGGACCGAACAGGCGCGCATCACACATCATTCCCGGCAATAGAACCAGCGGCTCATTCATGGTGATTACTTACTCCGGTTTGCCTGCACTTTGTGCATGCAGTGCCAAACGCGCAGGTGCAAGCCCTCAGGGGTACGCAATGCCGCTCGGTAGGGGGAAATCCGCGTATCGGGCTGCGCGGTTTGCACGATCTTCCTCCGGTGTGTCGCCGGCGCGCAGCAACATGCCACGCGGTGCGATATAGCTGCTGATGGTGCGCTGCGGCTCAGGCCGCCAGACCAGATTGAACGCCGCCAGTTTGGGGAAAAACCACATCTCTGAATAAGGAAGATGATCATGCACCCACCATGCCAGATCACGCCAATCACGCCCCTGCGCGTATTGGTCCGCGAACCACGGGATCACCAGTGACGTGCCTGCAATCGGGCGCTCCGGCATATCCCATATATGACACTCGATGGGATTGTCACTGCGCGCGCAGTTCAGCTTGTTCTCGTTCCCGTAGGTATTGAGCGCAGCGGAACGATAGCCTGAACGGATGGCGATACGGCCAAAGGTTTCTTCAAGCGGATCCAGCAGGTCTTGGCACAGCCGCTCACCGTGTTTGATCGCGAGATCAGGATCATCGGGGACGTTGGGGATGCCGTGGAACGCGCTGATCTCGCTCATCAGAAAATCGCGCATGTAGAAATGCTTGGACAGGCGCACACGGCCAAAATTCTCAAGGCTCCACATGCTGCGCGGCGTGCGCATCAGTACCCGTTCCAGCGGAATGCGCCATCCTCCGACAGGGATGAATACGGATTGTGCGACACTTCCCAAATGTTGCCTTCGGGATCAGCAAAATACCCGATATGCCCGCCCCAGAATACATCTGACGCTGGGCGCAGAATACGACCACCTGCTGCCTCGGCCTTTGCCAGCAGCGGTGCGACATCCGCCTTGTCGCGCACGTTGTAGGAGAAAGTCGTCGCACCGCGACCCATCTCCTCAACGGGCAGGCCAATATCCTCAGCGAGCTTTTCCAACGGATAAAGGCCAAGCGTCTGGCCAATCAAATCAAAGGCAATCACGCCGTCCTGGCTCTCCACGCGGGTCCAGCCCAGCGCCTCGTAAAATGTAGCAGTCCCGGCCATATCGCGCACGCCAAGGGTGATCAGGCTAATTCGTTGGTCCATCATTAGAGCGTTCCAATCCAGTTAGAGATTCTTGATACAACAGCATCCGTTTGCCCAGGCGACATCATGTCACCAGCGATAACATGGGCAAAGGGATCATCGGCAGCGGTCATCTTTGGTTGCCATACTTCGATTGGACCAGGCCTAAGCTGCGGGCCAGAAAACCGCCCAAACGCCTCACGATGCCAGCACGTCTTCGACTGCACGCTCTATCAGGCCAAGGCACGGACCGTCGGAGAAGCGGTGATCGGCGTCTCTAACCAGCAAGAGCTGCATGTCAGGGCTGGAGGCGTGCTCCAATAGCCGCGTGGCCGTGGCCACACTCACGGCAGTGTCTGCGGTCCCTTGCAACATCCGCACCGAGCACGGCAATTCAAGCGGTTCTCGCAGCACCAAATGCGCGCGACCATCTTCAATCATGCGTTTTGTCACGACATAGGGTTCCATATAATCAGATGGCAGTTCTACACGGCCCTGCGCCTCTAACGTAGTGCGTTGAGCAGTATCAAAACTGTCCCACCAGCCGTCTTCGGTAAAATCGGGTGCAGCGGCGATGGTCACCAGACCCGCCAATCGTTCAGGCCGGGCGCGCGCCAACAGCAGCGATTGCCAGCCCCCCATGCTCGACCCTACGGGCACCACCGGCCCCTCGGTCAGCGCATCAACGGCGGCCAGCGTGTCGAGATGCCAATCCCCGATGCAGCCTTCTTCGAACGTGCCAGAAGACTGCCCATGGCCAGAATAGTCCAACCGGAGGAAAGCACGGCCCGTGGCCTGCGCCCAATCTTCAAGGTGCACCGCTTTAGTGCCTTCCATGTCAGATTTTAGCCCGCCCAGAAACACCACACAAGGCCCCTCGCCCGGTGTGAGATGATAGGCAATCCTACGCCCTTGCGGCGTGTCCAGAAAGGAGGGGTCGGTCATATACTGTCTCCGCATTCGGGTTGACGGATTATCAGCTTTCCTATGGAAGGCGCTGTTTACCCACTGACATAAGGCTCATCGGTGGGACGGTAGAAAATCTTTTGATTATGCAAGCGGCCCAGCAGATCATTGATCATAGTAACGTGATCATCGTCGCCCACTTTGGGCAGCAACGCGAGGGAGCCATCACGCCCCAAAGACAAATCACGTGTTACCACATTGAGTGCCGCCTCAATCAGATCAATATCCGACAGGGTAAGCTCGAAGTTCCGGTTATACTTGGACATGGGAAGACCTTTCACTGGTTACTTCCTTGTGCCGCATCCGTGGCCTCTGTTCAACTGTCGAGCGCAGGCAATGCCGTGCCGCAACGGCACAGCCTACGTCTGTTGCCGAAGCGGGCATAAGTGCTAAACTTTTGAGCATGAACACAACCACCCCAGACCGCTTGATGATCCCTGCCCTGTCGGCATGTAACTTTGTGATCGGTATTGGCGCGTTTGCCCTCATCGGATTTCTTGAGCCTTTGGGCGATGACCTGAACCGCACTCCCGCGCAAGCGGGGCAGCTGATGACAATTTATGCGGTGGCTTACGCGATCCTGTCGCCGCTGCTCGTGGCAGTATCTGGCAAAGTCGGGCGCAGACGGATCATGGCGGCGGGGTTTGTGCTCTATGCGCTGGCCGCCCTTGTCTCGGCGCTTGCACCTAATTTTGCAGTCCTCGGGTTTGCGCGCATCATTGCCGCTGCAGGTGCTGGGATTTTCACACCGCTGGCCGCTGCCGTCGCTGCGGGCCTCTATCCGGAAGAGCAGCGTGCCAAGGTTCTGGCCGCCGTCTTCTTTGGCCTCACCATCAGTCAGGTTGTTGGAGTCCCAGCGGGCAGTTGGATCGCTTATACTTTTGGCTGGCGTTGGGCGCTGTGGATGGTGTTTGCGCTGGCGCTGCCTTGCATCTGGCTCATCTGGACGCGGGTGCCTGTTGGGATCAAATTCCAACCTGTCTCAATGCGCGATCTGCGCGATGTGATGGGCGAGGGCCGCGTCATGCTGGCCATCGGGTTCACTGGGTCGTTCATCGGCTCACAATATGTGCTGTTCACCTATATCGCGCCCTTGCTGGCGGAGACCATGGATTTTGGCCGCAACGGAATCACGATGGTGTTAATGGTGTCGGGGTTTGGTGCTGTTGCCGGGAATATCTTGGGCGGTTTCCTCTCTGACCGCTTTGGCTGGCGCATCACGCTGACGGGGCTTTGCCTGACGCAGATGTGCGTGATGCCGATGTACTCGCTGCTGCCGCTCAACATGCCGCAGCTGTTCGTCCTGGTCTTTATCTGGGCCATGGCCAGCTGGTCGTTCATGGCCGCCCAACAGGTACGGCTTATCAATCTTGCGGGCCACCGCGCGCCCGTGGTTCTCGCGCTCAACGCAGCGGCGATTTATGTGGGGGCGGCGATCGGCTCTGCTGTGGGCGGCATGATGATCACAGGCTTCGGGCTCTTGTCACTTGGCATCACCGCAGGCTTCGGCGCGGCCTTTGCCTTGGCACATTTGACACTATCCGCACGCCTGAGCCCGCTGAGAGAAGGACGCCCTTGACGCGCTGGGTGCGCACCGTCAAAACCGCACACACATAAACCCGCAACCGGGCGTCTCGTAGGCGCCAAACTGACGAGGAGACCGACATGGTCCAGATCGCACTCACCCTTCCCGACGGCAATGCACGACACTACGACGCAGGTATTACTGCGGGCGAGGTCGCAAACGACATTTCCAAATCGCTGGGCAAGAAAGCCATCAGCGCCACCGTGAACGGGGCACACTTTGACCTCGCGTGGCCGATCGGGGCGGACGCCAACATCGCCATTCACACCATGGCGGACGAGGACCAAGCCAACGAGCTGGTGCGTCACGACCTCGCCCACATCATGGCGCGCGCGGTGCAAGAAATCTGGCCCGACACAAAAGTCACCATCGGCCCCGTGATCAAAGACGGCTGGTACTATGACTTTGACCGCAAGGAGAGCTTCACCCCTGAAGATCTTGGCCTCATCGAGAAGAAGATGAAAGAGATCATCAACAAGCGTGATCCCGTGCGCACCGAGGTTTGGGACCGTCCCCGTGCGATCAAGCATTACGAGGACTTGGGCGAGCCGTACAAAGTCGAGTTGATCAATGCCATTCCGGGTGACGAGCCTTTGCGCATGTATTGGCATGGCGAGTGGCAGGACCTGTGCCGTGGTCCACACTTGCAACACACCGGCCAAGTGCCTGGCGATAGCTTTAAACTTATGTCCATCGCTGGCGCCTATTGGCGCGGTGACAGTGACCGCGCGATGCTTCAACGCATCTATGGCGTGGCGTTCACTGGCAAGGAAAAGCTCAAGGCGCACCTCAACATGCTTGAGGAAGCGGCCAAGCGCGATCACCGCAAGCTGGGTCGCGAGATGGACCTTTACCACATGCAGGAAGAGGCCCCCGGTCAGGTGTTCTGGCATCCCAATGGCTGGCTGATCTATACCCAGTTGCAAGACTACATGCGCCGCAAACAGCGCGCCGACGGCTATGTCGAAGTGAACACACCCCAGGTCGTTAACCGCAAGCTGTGGGAAGATTCCGGGCATTGGGAAAACTATCAGGACCATATGTTCATCGTCGAAGTGGACGAGGAGCACGCGCGCGAGAAAACCGTGAACGCGCTGAAGCCCATGAACTGCCCCTGCCACGTTCAGATTTTCAACACCGGTATGAAGAGCTACCGCGACCTGCCTCTGCGCATGGCTGAGTTCGGTTCATGCAGCCGCTACGAGCCATCGGGCGCATTGCACGGCATTATGCGGGTGCGCGGCTTTACCCAAGATGACGGCCACATCTTTTGCACCGAAGACCAGATCGTCGACGAAACAGCCAAGTTCATCACCTTCCTCGCCTCCGTCTATTCGGACTTGGGGTTCAACGATTGGACCATCAAATTGTCCACCCGCCCTGAAAAGCGGATCGGCAGTGACGAGAGCTGGGACCGCGTTGAAAAGGCGCTCGGGGATGCGTGTAACGCAGCGGGTCATCAGTTTGAACTGCTCGAAGGCGAAGGGGCGTTCTATGGCCCCAAGCTGGAGTTCACATTGACAGACGCGATTGGCCGCGAGTGGCAGTGTGGCACGTTACAGGTCGATCCCAACCTGCCAGAGCGCCTTGAAGCCACTTATGTTGGCACGGACGGCGGTAAGCACCGCCCCGTTATGCTGCACCGCGCGACCCTCGGGTCGTTCGAGCGGTTCATCGGCATTCTCATCGAAGAGCACGCGGGCAAGCTGCCCTTCTGGCTCGCGCCACGTCAGGTTGTTGTCGCCTCCATCACGTCGGACGCGGACGAGTACGTCGCGGAAGTCGTGGCAGACCTGCGTGCTGCAGGCGTGCGTGCAGAACCGGACATCCGCAATGAGAAGATCAACTATAAGGTGCGCGAGCATTCTGTCGGCAAGGTTCCTGTGATCCTCGCTGTGGGCAACCGCGAAGTGGATGAGCGTACTGTTTCTGTGCGCCGTTTGGGAGAAAAGCAAACGTCAGTCCAAGCGCTCAGCGATGTTACAGCCGCGCTGAAACTTGAGGCGACTGCACCGGATCTTTTGTAACAATTCTCACGGTCTGCCCTTCATATGGCCCCCTGAATTGTTACAATAACGCCGAAGATCACTAAAAATCGCCGGATTCACACAAGAATTCCGGCGGCTTTCCTGACAGACATGTGACACACTGTCTCGTGAGTGGATTTTGTCGCAGATGCCTGTTTTACTAGCCATACTGATACAAAACGAGACTTCAAAAGGGAGAGACCTGATGTCCACAACCATGAAAACACTCGCCATTGCAGGCGTCGTCGCAGCATCCATGTCCGGCGTAGCAACCACAGCCGAAGCAGCCTCCAAAGAGAAATGCTATGGCGTGTCCCTCGCAGGCGCCAACGATTGCAAAGCAGGCCCCGGCACAACATGCGCAGGCTCCTCTGTAACTGATTATCAGGGCAATGCATGGACGCTTGTTGATGCAGGATCCTGCACCACAATTGAACTGCCAGCCACGACTGATGGCTCCGAGCGCGCAGGCTCACTTGAGCCACAAGACCGCGACTTGCCAGCATAATTCAGCACCACAGGGCGCACGCCGTTTTGCGCCCTGTGGACACCACTCAATACTCGGAGAGCATTGATATGTATGACCAATCCTCCCCCGCCACCGCACTACCCCACGGCGTTGGTATCGGTTACAAACCCCAACATTTTGCCGATCTGTTAGAAGCACCCGGTGCCGTTGAATGGATCGAAGTCCACGCCGAGAATTATATGGGTGATGGTGGCCGCCCGCACGCGCAATTGCGTGCCTTGTCGGAGCGTTTCGCCCTATCCGTCCATGGTGTGGGCCTGTCCATCGGGGGGGATCAGCCCCTTGACCCAGCGCATCTAAAACGTCTGCGCATCCTCATTGACCGCACAAATCCCGCCAGTTTTTCCGAGCACCTCGCGTGGTCCACGCATGGGGCGGAATATCTCAACGATCTGCTCCCCCTGCCCTATACCGACGCCACGCTGACCCGCGTCGCGGATCACATTGCCCAAGTCCAAGACACCCTTGGCCGCCAAATGCTTCTAGAAAACCCCTCCAGCTACCTCGCCTTTTCGGAAAGCACGCTTTCCGAGGCTGATTTCCTTGCCGCCCTTGTTACGCGTACCGGCTGCGGCCTGCTGCTGGATGTGAACAACGTTTTCATCTCCGCGACCAATCTGAATCTCAGTCCGCACGCCTACATCGACGCCTACCCGCTTGACGCGGTGGGCGAAATTCATGTGGGTGGCCATGCGGAGGATCATGATGATCACGGTGCGCCTTTGCTGATCGACAGTCATGGTGCCGCCGTTGTCGATCCAGTGTGGGCCCTGTTGGAGTATACCCTCGCCCGCTCTGGCCCCAAGCCTGTGTTGGTCGAATGGGACACTGACGTGCCAGATTGGCCCATTTTGCGCAGCGAGGCTGATCGCGCCGCCGCTGCCCTCGCGCCCGTATTGGCGAGTTGATGGGGGTCAGTCAGGATCAGTTTCGCGCCGCCCTCCTCGATGTAGCAGCGCCGGTACCCTATGGCCTTCTGGACGGCACAGGAGCGCCAGCGGGCAGCCGATATGGCGTCTACCGCAATAATGTGACCCATTCGCTTATTGAAGCAATGAAAGTCGCCTTTCCTTTAGTGCGCACGCTGTTGGGGCCGCAAAATTTCGATACGCTGATGCCGATGTTTGTACGCGCGCATCCTCCCCGCACGCCCGTGCTCATGCATTACGGCGCGGATTTTCCCGCATTTCTTGAGGCGTTTGAGCCCCTCAACCATCTTGGCTATCTCGGAGATGTTGCGCGGTTGGAACTGGCCTTACGCAGGTCTTACCATGCCGCAGACGCCGCGCCATTTGACCCCGCTGTTCTGCAACAATCGCCCGAGGTTCTTGCAACCCTTAGCCTCCATCTTGCACCCGCAACGATCATCATACGCTCCCGCTGGCCCCTGTTTGATCTATGGCTGGGCGCGACCCAGCATGACGCACCAGCCCCCCGTGCGACAGGTCAGGCGGTTCTAATCACGCGTCCAGAGTTTGATCCCGCTGTCGACCTTTTGCCAATGGGTGCCGCAACATGGCTGACCGCGCTGGAAACCCAACCCCTTGGCCAAGCGGTCGAGACAGCGACCGCCGCTGCACCCGAATTTGATTTCGCGACGACCCTAACTCTTGCTCTTCAATCACACGCCTTCTGCACCCCCGAAAAGGACACGAAATGAATACCCTCACCACCCTATATCGCACCATCACAGACCGGTTGGAGCAGGCAGACTGGCTTTTGCCGACCCTCGCGCGGTTCCTCTTCGCGGCGATCCTGTTGATGTACTTCTGGGTGTCTGGATTGACGAAACTTGGCGGTGGGTTTGCGGGCATCTTTTCGCCCTCCACAGGTGCCTATGCTCAAATCTTTCCGCGCGTGATGGAAACGGTTGGTTATGATACGGATCAGCTTGCTCTGTGGCAGAAGTTCTTTGTCCTTATCGGCACTTGGGCTGAATTCATCTTACCCCTGCTGATCGTCATAGGCTTTCTCACCCGCCTCGCAGCACTGGGTATGATCGGGTTTATCGCACTTCAAACACTGACGGACCTCTACGGTCACGGCGCATGGGGCGACAGCAAAGTGCTCGGCGCGTGGTTCGATCGGTTTGCAGACGGAATGATCATGGACCAACGCGCACTCTGGATCTTTTTATTGCTTGTGATCGTTATAAAAGGCGCAGGGCCGATCTCTTTTGACCGTGCGCTGCGCCCCCGCGATTAACCTGCGGCTTTAACTGCTGCTTCAGTCTCTGCGGACCAGCCCAGAAACAACGTATCGCCCGCTTTGATCAGCGGGCGTTTCATGAGCGCAGGATGCTGCGCAATCAGCGCCAATGGCTGCTCTTGACGCGCGGCGTCATCAAGCCCGCGCCACGTCGTCGAGCGCGTGTTGAGCAACTTGTCCCCGAATTGCTCAAAAGCCTGCACCATCACCCCATCAGGCACTCCATCGACCCGCACATCGCGCAGCTGCGCCTCTGGTAGCGCCTTCATTGCCTTCCGGCAGGTGTCACAGTTCTTCAAACCGAATACTTCAACCATCGCCTAAACTCTCCTCAACACGGCCCCAAAAACGCGAAATTATCAATAATTCACGCGTGCATCCTTGAAATTCATCGGAAGCGACCGAATATTTTAACTGTGGGCGCCGTGAAACGCGAACAACCCACCCGCATTTGCGCGGCACCATACTGAATAGGGAGGCTTGTGAAAGATGCCAACAGGAACAGTGAAATGGTTCAACACGACAAAAGGCTTCGGCTTTATCGCGCCCGAAGGCGGCGGGTCGGACGTGTTTGTCCACATCTCGGCGGTTGAACGCTCGGGGCTAACAGGCCTCGCCGATGACCAAAAAGTGAGCTTTGAGATGGCCGAAGGGCGCGACGGTCGGCAGATGGCCTCTGATATTACATTGCTCTAACCATTACCCCGACAACTGCATTGGCCTGTCGGGGTTCTTTTGTCCTTAGCGGCTTAGTCGAACGTGCACCCCTTAGTGCCGATTTCGCACTGGCTCCGTGCGGAGTGCTTTTTCGGGGCAGCGCTATGGGCCACGGCGGACTGGTAGCTGATGTGCTGGTTTGGGCGG
>CBDTVN010000015.1:0-37044 GCA_965364195.1 uncultured Sulfitobacter sp.
CCAAGGTCATAAACCGCGATGGTCTGTGTCTGCTCTTTGTCGAGACCGTAAGCCAGCGCAGCTGCGGTTGGTTCGTTGATAATGCGCAGCACTTCGAGGCCGGCAATTTTACCTGCGTCTTTTGTGGCCTGACGCTGTGCGTCGTTGAAGTACGCAGGAACGGTAATAACCGCCTGTGTCACTTCTTCACCGAGGTAGGACTCAGCAGTCTCTTTCATCTTGCCGAGGATGAATGCGGAGATTTGGGATGGGGAGTATTTCTCACCCTTGGCTTCGACCCATGCGTCGCCGTTGCCACCATCAATCACGTTGAAGGGGATATTCTGTTTGTCTTTGGCAAGATCGGCATCGTCATTGCGGCGACCGATCAGGCGTTTCACGCCAAAGATTGTGTTTTCTGGGTTTGTGACGGCCTGACGTTTGGCAGGCTGGCCGACGAGGCGCTCGTCATCTGTGAAGGCCACAATGGAGGGCGTTGTGCGTGCACCTTCCGCGTTTTCGATCACGCGGGGCTGGCTGCCGTCCATGATGGCGATACAGGAGTTTGTTGTTCCAAGGTCAATACCAATTACTTTGGCCATATTTTTCGATCCCTTACTTAAGCTCAAGGCGATTACACGAAGCAGTAGCCCGTTGTGGCACCAATGCTCCGATCCAAATGTCGCTGTTAACAGGTCGTTTCCAGCGGCTCGGTGGGTATATAGTGAGGGGGTGCGGGTGCTGCAAGCACGGCGCGCACTAAGATGTGATGATTTAGACATAAATCATGAAAATTGATCGTAAATTTGAGGGTGTGGCGTGAAACTGACGGTTAAGGGCTTTGATATTCACAAGGGTTTTCTGGATATCGCGGCCCAAAGGGTGATTTTAGCGGCTGTACGTGAGGTGGTGGCGAATGCGCCGTTTTTCCGGCCGGTCATGCCGAACGGCAAGGAAATGTCGGTGCGGATGACGGCGGCGGGTAGGTACGGATGGTATTCTGATAAGAAGGGGTATCGCTATGTGCCCAATCATCCGGCAGGGCGACCATGGCCCGCGATCCCCGCCGAGGTGTTGGCGATCTGGCGGGATGTGACGGGGTTGGAGCGTGATCCCGAGTGTTGCCTGATCAACTACTACGGGGTGGAGGCGAAGATGGGCTTACATCAGGACCGTGATGAGGCATCGATGGAGTGGCCCGTTGTATCGGTGTCACTAGGCGACGAGGGGCTGTTTCGCATGGGGAATGTGACGCGGGGTGGCAAGACGGAGAGCCATTGGCTCAGCTCCGGTGATGTGGTGGTGATGGGGGGCGATGCGCGGCTGGCCCACCACGGAGTCGATCGGATCAGGGCAGGATCATCGACGCTCTTACCCAAAGGGGGGCGGTTGAATTTGACCTTGAGGGTGGTGGATTAAGGTTGGTACATAGATCGTTGGCTGGGTGTTTTTAGGCTGAGCGACAGCTTGGATAAAATGGAGACAAGCCTGTTTTAGATAACGGTCATTGAGTTTCTGGAGAGACCGGTGACAGTACTCTACGCGCAGTTCTTTCGTCATAAGCTGGGCGAAGCGCTTGTCATCAAGCTGTATGATAGTTGACTTGCATCAATGAGAGCCCGTTCGTATAGTGCATACTGCTCTTCGAAATCAGGAGGACTTTAGAATGCTGAACGTCTCAAATCCAAAGGCTAACCGCCTAAATATCGAACTTTCTGGTGTGCTCGATGCTGATGATATGCAGGCTGCGCTTGATGATGTTGTTCGTGAATCTAAAAGCTTCACCAACGGCACGATGCTTTATACGATTTCGGACTTTGGGATGCCTACACTGGGTGCGATGGCAGTTGAGTTTTACCGGATGCCAAAGCTCTTCAGCTTGCTTGAGAGATTCGATAAATGTGCTGTGCTCTGTGATACGGCATGGATCAGAACTGCGGCCCAGATTGAAGGCGCTATCATTCCGTCGCTTGCGATCAAGAGCTTTGCCCTAAGCGATGTGGCCGCTGCCGAAGCGTGGCTGGAAAGTAGTGCAGATGCCGACGATGATGAGGACGACTTTGAGAACTTTCCAGTCTAGGCAGTCGCTCTCGAATTCTCAAACCTAACTCTCTGAATCTCCCTGAAGAAATAGCGGTCAGAAGAGTGTTGATAACAGCGGTAGCGGGAACCGGATTAGCGCCGTGCACCCCAGCTGATGGATGCGTGTTTGCGGGTATAGAATTCGCCCATGAGGCCGATCATCACCAACACCAGCCCGACCCAAAAGGCGTACATTGGATCGCTGTAGCGGGGGTTGTAGTTGAGGAAAGCATACCCCCGTGCTTGGTCGATTGTGTGGAATAAGGGGTTCCAGTCGAACATAGCGAGCATAAAACCCGGCAGGGCGTTGGCGACAAACATCTTGCCAGAAGCAATCATGTTCGCGCGTTGATAGATGGTGGTGAAGATGCTAACCGCCGTAGGGAACCATGGTTTGATCGCCAACAGAACAAGGCCAAGGGCCGCACCAGTGAACCATGCGAGAATGAGCATGGCAAAGGCTGCAACAGGCTGCTCAATCTCCAGCGGGGTGAAGGCCACGTGATAAACGAATAGGATCACGCCAAGCGACAACACCTGAATATACAGCGAACCGAGCGCGGCGGAGCAGATCGAGATAATTGTATTCATCGGCGCGTGTTGCATCATTGGGCTGGCAGGCCCCTCGGACGCGACTACAGCGCTGAGCGCCTTTGAGTGGGTCATGTAGAGGAAGATGCCAGACATGATGTAGATCAGGAAGTCACCGCGCAGAGCAGCGCCGCGCAGACCGAGGACGGAGAACATCACATAGAAGGCACCGACAAAGATCACAGACTGTAGGATGTTCGTCGCGATGGCGAGGAACGCGTTGTTGTGGCCTTTCCTGACCGAGCGGACGATGGAGTGATAAATCAGCTCAAGCATCGTCAGAACGACGAAGAATGTAGATCTGCGTGTTTGTTCGGGTTGGAACATTTGATGTACTGCCTCGCGGATATGACCACTCTTGCACGGAATTCTTGCTGATCCGTTACAAGCACATCATAAGGTATAAAAAATGTATATCAACGAAGGATGGCGAGAGTTGGGCATGGACTACGAAAAATTGACCCGAGTGATGCGGCGTTTGTCCCTTGAGGCAGGTGATAAGATCATGGAAATCTATGGTCGCGATGATTTTGACGTGAAGTCAAAGTCGGATGACAGCCCTGTTACGGCGGCGGATGAGGCGGCGGACAAGATCATCTCGGACGGGTTGCGTGCTGAATTCCCCGACGTGTTGCTGATCACCGAAGAGCAGGCGGATACGCATAGTGCCACGGGCGATACGTTCCTGATTGTGGACCCATTGGATGGCACCAAAGAGTTCATTCACCGGCGCGGTGATTTCACGGTCAACATTGCCTTGGTCGAGCATGGTGTGCCGACGCGGGGCGTTGTCTATGCGCCTGCAAAAGGGCGAATGTTCTTTACCGGCGAGGCGGGTCAGTCGGTTGAGGAAACCGGTGATTTTGATAAGGATGTTGTGGGGCCGATGAAGGTGATCTCAGTCTCTAGCCCTGACAATTCTGCCCTTATGGTCGTGGCAAGTAAGTCGCACCGTGATCAAGCCACGGATGATTATATTGGCAAGTACAACGTCAAAGATATGAAGAGCGCGGGCAGCTCGCTCAAGTTCTGTCTGATTGCGACGGGTGAGGCGGATATCTATCCGCGCGTAGGCCGCACGATGGAGTGGGACACGGCAGCAGGCCACGCTGTGCTTAAGGGTGCTGGCGGAGATGTCGTGCGCTTTGATGATCACAGCCCGCTGACCTACGGCAAGGCGGATTATGCTAACCCGTTCTTTATCGCATATGCGCCCGGCGTGGAACTGAAAGACGCCTAAGGACGGCACCGCAGTGAGAGCAGGCCCCCCATGAGCGAGCAGACTGTTAGTGTCATTATTGTGAGCCGTGGGCGACCAGATGCCCTGCTGCGTTGTTTGACGGGCGTTGCACAGCTCCAATATCGTCCGTTCGAAGTAGTGGTGGTTGCCTGTCCTGCTGGCATTGCGGTGACAGAGACGCAGGAAGTTTTGTCGGACATCAAATGCATCGCTTTTGACGAAGCAAATATTTCGGCGGCGCGCAATATAGGGCTGGTTCATGCAGCGGGTGAGATTGTCGCGTTTATTGACGATGATGCTGTGCCAGAGCCGCAATGGCTTCGCCATCTAGTGGCTCCAGCGGTGCGGAGCGATGTGGCCGCGATGGGTGGTTTTGTGCGGGGACGTAACGGGATCAGCTTTCAATACACGGCACGTACGCTGGACGCGCTGGGCATGGCGCATGATGTCGAGATTGATCCTTTGCAGGCCACAGTTCTGGTGCCACCTAAGGGGCGTGCGATAAAGACAGAAGGCACTAACATGGCGTTTCGGCGTGAAGTGTTGGTGGAAATTGGTGGATTCGACCCTGCCTTTCGGTTCTATCTGGATGAGACAGATGTGAACATGCGGCTGGCGCAAGCGGGCCACGCGACGGCGCTGGTGCCGCTCGCACAGGTGCATCACGGATACGCCGCAAGTGCGACACGGCGCGGCGACCGTGTGCCACGCGATCTGTTCGAGATCGGGGCAAGTTGGGCGGTGTTCCAGCGCAAACATTTTCCCAAGGACGCGCGTGAACCCCATTTCGCTGCGCAAGTCGAATCCGAGCGAAAGCGCCTATTGAAGCACATGGTTGCGGGCCGCTTAGAACCGCGTGATGTGCGGCGTTTGATGCGGGGATTGAAGGCTGGTTATGCGGAAGGGCTTAGCCGTAGTTTTGGCGATGCGCGTTTGGCGCGGCACGCGGTGTTGCCGTTTCGCCCAGTTCATGCGCCGCGCCGCGCCTCACACTTCACGGCTGTGCGCGGGTTACATGGAAAAGCTGCGATAGATGAAGCCGGAAAACGGGTAAAACGGGGCAGTATAGAGACTGTTTTGGTGCTGTCTTTTACGTCGCTATTCCACCGCGTTTATTTTGACGTGACGGGTGTCTGGGTTCAGCGCGGCGGTATCTTTGGCCGCTCCGATCGCAATGCCCCGCTATTTCGTTTGACGACATTTTCCCGCCGGAGCGCAAGGGAACAGCTACGCATTTCAAGGGTCCGAGGTCTGGAGGAGGCGTAGGATCAGACTGATAACTCCAATCCCTGCAATGAATTGATGTGGTTTACTAAATTCGAACCCTCTTTGACGTCAATGAGCAACAGAATAAGAAAACTACGATGTGACCTCAGTCTAACTACTGTATAAGCGCAGCATGATTTGCAATTAAGATTCCTAAATAGTTAGATGAGGCATCCGTATGAGTATGGTTAACAAAGTAACCACAGCAGTTTTTCCCGTGGCGGGTATGGGCACGCGCTTTCTACCAGCGACAAAGTCGGTCCCAAAAGAAATTATGACGCTCGTTGACCGTCCACTGATCCAATACGCAATTGATGAAGCGCGCGCGGCGGGAATTACCGAATTTATCTTTGTCACGTCTCGCGGAAAAGGGGCGCTTGAGGATTATTTTGACCTCGCACCAAACCTTGAGGAAGAGCTAAAGCGCAAGGGCAAGTATGACATGCTCAAGGTGCTCGAAGAGACCAATATGGACAGTGGCGCGATTGCTTATGTGCGCCAGCACAAGGCCTTGGGCCTTGGCCATGCGGTATGGTGCGCGCGGCGTCTGATCGGGGATCAGCCGTTTGCGGTGATCCTGCCTGATGATGTGATTTCCGCAGAGAAGCCATGTCTGCAGCAAATGGTTGAAGCTTACGCCGAGACCGGGGGCAACATGGTTGCCGCGATGGAAGTGGCACCGGAAAAGACCTCTTCCTACGGGATTTTGGATGTGGAATCTGACGTAGGTAACCTACTCAAGGTCAAAGGCATGGTTGAGAAGCCAAAGGCCGAAGAGTCTCCCTCGAACCTTGCTGTTATCGGACGGTACATTCTGTCGCCATCGGTTTTGAAAAACCTTGATGAGATGAAGGAGGGCGCGGGTGGTGAGATCCAGTTGACGGATGCGATCGCTGCCGAGATTGCGAACAACCGGAGTGTCTATGGCTACCGATTTGCGGGGCAGCGGTTTGATTGCGGCTCTAAATCGGGGTTTTTGCAGGCTACTGTTGCCTATGGCTTGGCGCGTCCAGAACTGCGTGAGGATCTGGCCTCCTATCTGAGAGATATTGCGCCCACCCTCTGATTGCTTGGTACTTCACGTCTGGAGATTGCACCCAACTGGATACGCAGCCCCATAGCCCCCCTTCGGCGCGTTTGCTGGATTTCACCCGTTTGCTGCGCCGTGCGGGGCGTGTCTGGACAGGTGTTGACCGCGTCGAGTTGGCCTATCTGGAGGCGCTGATCGCGGATAGTGTCCCTGTTTGGGGGCTGGCGCGCACGCCTATCGGGTATGTGTTACTGGACCGTGCGGGCCTTGCTGCCTTTCACCAGCGGTTGACGGGGGCGATCCCGTTTTCTTCGCCTGACCTGTTGTCGCGCATGGTGCGTGGGATGCATCCCGTTGCGCGTGCCGCCTTAACGGACGCGCGAAAACTATCTATAGCGCGCTGTATGCCGAGCTGGTTGGCTGGGATGTTGCGCAAGATGCTGCCTGATGGAACGGCTTACCTCAATACGGGACATAGCAACCTGTCGGTGCGTGTGTTGGAGGCGGTGCGGGCGGTGCCGCAGTCGCGGATTTCGGTGTTTGTCCATGATGTGATCCCAATGGAATATCCGCAATATCAGCGCGCAGGCACAGTAGAGGTATTTGAGCAAAAGATGCGCCGCGTCTGCGCATATGCTGATCTGATTATCTATAATTCGGCTGATACTCAGATGCGGACGGAGCGGGCGATGGCCGAATGGGGGCCTGTACCGCGTGGGATTGTTGCGCTTTTGGGTGCAATTCGTCCCTATCCTGACGATGCGGGGCTGCCGCTAGGGCTGCCACCTCAGGGACCCTATTTCATCACGGTCGGTACGATTGAACCCCGCAAGAACCATGCACTGCTGTTGGATGTGTGGGAACGGTTGGGGCCTAATGCGCCTGTGTTGCTGATCTGTGGTGGGCGTGGCTGGAACAATTCGGAGGTGTTTGCGCGGCTTGATGGGTTGGGGCCAAAGGCGCGTGTGCGCGAGGTGTCTGGCCTGAGTGACGGTGCGCTTGCGGCGCTGGTTGAGGGTGCAGAGGCGCTGCTGTTTCCGAGCCATGCTGAGGGGTTTGGTCTGCCTGCGGTCGAGGCGCTTTTGCTGGGAACGCCGGTGGTGTGCGCAGATATTGCTACATTCCGTGAAATACTGGGAAAAAACGCTGTTTATGTTGATGATTCCTCTTGGAAGCTGTGGCATGATGTAATCGTGAACTGGTCTCAACAGGCTCAGGATGCGCTTGGTACCGATGATTTTGAAGCGCCTTCATGGGAGGCACATTTCAAGGTTGCGTTAAGGTTAACCTGATAAGCGTGCATGAAGGCTGACGGGCTATCAGTAACGAGGGCATTGTTTGGGCGCGATCCGATCATATCGTCTAAGGCTCCAGCGGAAGCGTTGGCGCATAAGGGCATTCAGGAAGCGGCGCGAGTTGAAGTGCGTTGTGGACCGGACCGAGCAGATTCGGTCTGGTGATATTCTGTTGTTCTGCACCCAGAGGAACGAGAGGATCCGCCTCTCCTACTTTCTCGAGTACTACCGTAAGCAAGGCGTTAACCATTTCTTTTTCGTAGACAATGATAGTGACGATGGCGCGACGGAGTATTTGCGCAATCAGCCTGATGTGTCGTTGTGGTTCACGCGGGCCAGCTATCGTCGCTCGCGCTTTGGGGTGGATTGGCTGAACTGGCTCCAACGGAAGTATGCGCATGGGCATTGGACACTCACCGTCGATCCCGACGAATTCTTGGTCTATCCGTTTTGTGACACGCGGCCCTTGCGGGCACTGACCGATTGGCTGGATGCGTCGTCGATCAAATCTTTCTCTGCGATGCTCTTGGACATGTATCCCAAGGGGAGGCTGGAGGCTCAGCCGTATCACTCAGGCGAGGACCCGATGGCGATTGCGTCATGGTTCGACAGTGGCAATTATACGATGGCGCGGAACAAGGCGTTTGCGAACCTGTGGATACAGGGCGGCCCGCGCGCGCGTGTATTTTTCGCTGAAGAGCCTGAGAAGGCGCCTGCGCTAAATAAGGTGCCTCTGGTCAAATGGGACCGGAAATACGTCTACGTCAGCTCGACCCATATGTTGCTCCCGCGTGGCTTGAACCAAGTTTATGACGAGTGGGGCGGCGAAAAGGCCAGTGGCGTGCTGCTGCATGCAAAGTTCATTGACACTTTCGGGGCGAAGGCCGCTGAGGAATTGGAGCGCGCGCAGCATTATGCGGGGTCAGTCGAGTACAAGGCCTATGCCTCCCGCGTGGAGGATAATCCGCAGCTGTGGTGCAAGTGGAGTGAGAAATACATCAACTGGCGGCAGCTCGAAATTCTGGGCCTGATGTCAAAGGGGAACTGGGCGTGACCGCCACTTTGGGTGTTGCCATGCTGGTGCACACAGCGTTGGGCCGTGCGGAGCAGGTTGCGCGCCATTGGGCTGCCGCCAATGTGCCTGTGGTCATCCATGTCGACCGTAAAGTTCCGCAAAAAACCTATGACAATTTTGTAGCCACCCTTGGGGATGTGCCGAATGTATTGTTCAGTAAGCGCTTCCGCTGTGAGTGGGGGACCTGGGGGATTGTGGCGGCATCGCAGGCCACTTCCGAGCTGTTGCTGGCGAGCTTTCCCGATGTAAGGCATGTGTATCTCGCCTCTGGCTCATGCCTGCCCTTGCGCCCTGTACATGAATTGATTGACTACCTCTCTGATCGCCCGCGCACCGATTTTATCGAGAGCGCGACGACGGCGGATGTGCCGTGGACGGTGGGCGGTCTGGATGAGGAACGGTTCACCATGCGGTTTCCGTTCTCGTGGAAACGCAACCGGTATATGTTTGACAAAGCGGTGGCGATCCAACGCAGATTGAACATCAAGCGGCGGATGCCATACGGGTTGGTTCCGCATATGGGATCACAGTGGTGGTGCCTGACGCGGCAGACCCTATCGGCAATCCTGCAAGATCCCGAGCGTCCAAAATATGACACCTATTTCCGCCATGTGTGGATTCCTGACGAAAGCTATTTTCAAACCTTGGCGCGTCTCTATTCCACCAATATCGAGAGCCGCTCACTGACCCTGTCCAAGTTTGATTTTCAGGGAAAGCCGCATATCTTCTATGACGACCACCTACAGCTTTTGCGGCGGTCAGATTGCTTTGTTGCGCGCAAGATCTGGCCCTATGCGGACCGTCTGTATGAGGCGTTCCTGACGGACGCCGAGGGTGCGATGAAAAAGACAGAGCCGAACCCCGGCAAGATTGATCGCATTTTTGCCAAAGCTGTAGAGCGACGGACGAGGGGCCGCTCAGGCCTTTATATGCAGTCACGGTTTCCCAACGAGGATTGGGAGAATGGTGTCACGGCTGCCGAATATTCGATGTTCCAAGGGTTCTCCGAGCTGTTCGAGAATTTCGAAGCGTGGCTGAGTAATGCGACGGGCGCGCGGGTGCATGGTCATATCTTTGCGCCGGAGCGTGCGTATTTCGCCGAAGGGCAAACCACGCTGAATGGTGCGCTGAGCGATCATGCGGTGCAAAGGGACTATAATGCCAAGGCATTTTTGACAAATTTGATCTGGAACACGCGCGGTGAGCGGCAGTGTTTCCAATTTGGACCGCAGGATAATCAGGATGTAATCTGGCGCATTGCGAAGGACCCGAATGCGCAGGTGTCGGTGATCACTGGTGCGTGGTCAGTGCCGCTGTTCAGGTCAAACATGGATTTTGCGGATATCCGGCGTATTGCTGCGACTCTGCAAAAAATCGAAAGCGAACATATGGATGTTCTGCGCTCTCCCTATACCAAGGCGCGGGTGCGGATCTGGACCATGGCAGAGTTTATTGAGGCCCCTATGGAACCGTTGCAGGGTATTTTGGACGAGATCGGTCAGGCGCGGATAAGACGACTGTCCGAGGCGCCCAAGATGGTTGATTTGCACGGTTTTGGCCAATTCCTTCAGAACCTCAAGAATCAGGGCATGCATCCGTATTTGATGGGTGATTTTCCGGTTGAGCGCGGGCCTACTTCTAGTACGGAAGTTCCGCGCAAACCTTATTTGGTGAAATAGATGACAACACGTTTTAATAGCTTTGTCGTGTTTGCAGAGATGCGGACGGGGTCAAATTTCCTTGAGGCGAACCTGAACGCGTTTGCGGGCATCAAGTGTCATGGCGAGGCGTTTAATCCTCATTTCATTGGCTATCCGAATACCACCCATATTTTGGGTGTCGATCAGGCGACGCGGGATGCGGACCCGACTGCCTTGCTGCGCCAGATCAAGCATGACCCCGAGGCGATTGGCGGGTTTCGCTACTTCCACGATCATGACCCGCGCATCATTGACCTCGTGCTCGACGATCCTGCTGTGGCCAAGATTATCCTGACGCGGAATCCTGTGGAGAGCTATATCAGCTGGAAGATCGCGCAGACGACGGGACAGTGGAAGCTGACAGATGTGAAGGCGCATAAAACGGCGCAGGCGGTGTTTGACCCGGCCGAGTTTCAGGCACATCTTGAGGCGTTACAGGCGTTCCAGTTGATGTTGATGAACCGACTGCAAACCAGCGGGCAGACTGCGTTTTATGTGGCCTATGAAGATCTTCAAAGTCTCGAGGTAATGAACGGCATCGCCGCTTATCTGGGTGTGCCAGAGTTACTGGAAGAGTTGGACAAGAACCTAAAAAAGCAAAACCCCAGCCCGCTGTCGCAGAAGGTCAGCAACTATGATGCGATGGAGCAAGCGCTGGCGCGGATGGACCGCTTTGACCTGACACGTACGCCGAATTTTGAGCCACGTCGTGGGCCAAATGTTCCGGGATATGTGACGGGGATCAAAGCGCCGCTATTGTTTATGCCGATTGCCGGTGGGCCTCAGCAAGAAGTGCGGCGTTGGCTTGCAGCACTTGATGATGAAAAGCAGAATGCGTTGGGCATGAAGATGACCCAAAAAGACCTGCGTCAGTGGAAGCGGAAGAATACAGGGCACCGCAGTTTTGCCGTGCTACGCCATCCGATTCTGCGTGCGCATGAGGTGTTTTGTCACCGCATTTTGAACTCTGGTCAGGGCAGCTATTTGCAGCTGCGCCGGACGCTGGTGCGCCGCTATAAATTGCCACTGCCCGAAGAGGGGGAGGAAGATACCATTGACGTCGCCACGCATCGTGCGGCGTTTATGGCGTTTATGAATTTCCTCAAAGGGAACCTTGCGGGGCAGACGGCGGTGCGCGTTGATCCCGCATGGGCCACGCAGGCAGAGGTTGTGCAGGGTTTCGGCGAATTCACGTTACCTGACGTTATCTTGCGTGAGGATACCTTGGCGCATGATCTAACGGCATTGGCGGCAAGTGTTGGATATAGCGATGCGCCAAGGGTAGAGCCTGCGGCATTCCACGGCGCGCATACGCTTCAAGATGTCTATGATGATGAAATCGAAGCCATGGGCGCGGATGTATATCAGCGCGATTATATGATGTTTGGATTTGATCGTTGGCAGTGAGTGTGCTCAGGCCGCTTTGACGGCTTCGGCTTCTGTCAGAATGGTATAGAGGGTGTCAGCACTGAGATTGGCGCGCAACTTGGCACAGATGCTGGCGTCGCGCAGGGTGCGGGAGACGAGGGCCAACGCCTTAAGGTGCTCAACGCCGGCGTTGACTGGGGCGAACAGCGCAAACGTGATATCCACAGGTAAACGGTCGACTGAACCGAAATCAATCGGCTTTTCCAGTAGAACGAACAGGCCTGTTACTTTTTCAACACCCTCAATACGGGCATGAGGCAAAGCCACGCCGCGGCCCACACCTGTGGGCCCCAGCGCTTCGCGGGCGAGCAGAGCTTCGAAAACTTTGGCAGCATCCAGACCATATGTGCTTTGCGCCAGATCACCCAACTCTGTGATGAGCCGCTTTTTGCTGGTGGTTGATGACAGCACTTTTACCGCCTTAGGCGTCAGTAGCTTTGCAATGTTCATCGTCTGCTTTTCCTCGTACGCACGCGCCTAAAGGCGCGCAGTAGACCAGTATTTATGCAGGGTCAATCCAGCCGATGTTTCCGTCATCTCTGCGGTAAACAACGTTGACCCCATCCTTACCTTGTTTTTTGAACACCAGCACTGGTGCGCCTGAAAGCTCCATTTGCATGACCGCTTCACCTACAGACAATGTCGCAATTTTTGTCTGCATCTCGGCGATAATCATGGGTTGGAGTGTTTCGGGCTCGTCCGCTTCGGTGTCCTGCTCTGATGCCAAGATATACGAGGATGCGCCCAAAAGTTCAACCGGATCTGTGTGGTCGCGGTGATGATCTTTCAACCTACGCTTGTAGCGACGCAGTTGCTTTTCCATCTTCTCGCTGCACCCGTCAAATGCGGCGTAAATCTCTGTTGCGTGGGCTTTCGCCGATGCCGTGAGGCCGGTGGAGAGGTGCACGGTGCTTTCGCAAACAAATTCATGCGCGGACTTGGAGAAGACAACAAGCGCATCGGTCGGTCGTTCAGCGTATTTTTGGACGACTCCGTCCAGCTCGGTTTTGACGTGCACTTGTAATGCTTCGCCGATGTCGATCTGTTTTCCGCTGATTTGGTAACGCATAGTTTCTCCTTCATTGATGTAATCCGACCCTTACTTATGCTCGGGTTTTAGAGGGTCAGATGCAGGGGAATGGCGGCTTGCACGAGGTTGAAGAGAGCCGTCCCACCCAAAGGTGGCGCGGCCGTATAATTCGTGCATAGCAATTTCGCCATACCTGATTAGACGGCGAGATCCGTTTAAGAGTCAATCATTTAAGAAAAAAATTGCTGCTGTGATTGCGGGAAATAGCTCAGGATATCTTAAAGTTGTCACCAAGATACACGCGGCGGACGTCACCGTTGTTCACGACTTCTTCGGGGGTGCCAGACATGAGCACGCGCCCTTCGTGCAGGATATAGGCACGGTCCACAATTTCGAGCGTTTCGCGTACGTTGTGGTCAGTGATGAGCACGCCGATGCCGCGTTTCTTTAGGTCGGCGACAAGGTGGCGTATATCTCCAACAGAGATTGGATCGACGCCCGCAAAGGGCTCATCGAGCAGCAGATATTTGGGATTTGCGGCGAGGCAGCGGGCGATCTCGACGCGGCGGCGCTCACCGCCGGAAAGCGCTAGGGCAGGCGCACGGCGCAGGTGCTCAATCGAAAATTCGCTCAGCAATTCGTCAAGACGTATCAGTTTTTTGCGGCGATCCCGCTCGACGATGTCGAGGATGGCAAGAATATTATCCTGCACGGACAGCCCGCGAAAAATGCTCATTTCCTGCGGCAGATACCCGATACCCAGCTGGGCGCGGCGGTACATAGGCAAAGTTGTGACGTCCTTTCCATCGATGGTCACGGTGCCGCCTTCGGGGGTCACAAGGCCCGCAACGGAATAGAATGTAGTGGTTTTTCCCGAGCCGTTGGGGCCAAGCAGGGCAACAACCTCACCGCGCATCAGATCCATCGAAAAGTCGCGGATCACGACCTTTTTGCGGTAAGACTTGCGCAGGTGGGAAATACGCAGACCAGCGCTTCCTTCAGAGACGGTCAGATCGGGAGTCGGCATCAGTTTTCGCCACCTGTTGAAAGACGCGAGCGAACGTTGCCAGACATGCGGGCCGTGCCATCGCGCAGACGGATGGTCATTGTGTCCGCGCTGAGTGCGCTGGCTCCTTGAGCGAGCAGGACATTGCCGCTCATCACGATGGTCCCTTCATCAATGCTGTAATCGGCACGTTGCGCTTCGGCAGCATCTTTGCCCGAGACAAGGGTCACGCCGCCCGTTGCTTCCATCTTTGCGATCCCGTCAGCGGTGGCGCGGTAGACGACCGCGACGCGCGCGGCGGACAGGCGCATATTGCCCTGACCAATCACGACATTTCCAGTAAAGATTGCGGTGCCGGTTTGCTGGTCGACCGAGAGCTCGTCTGAGCTGACCTCAACGGGCAGGCTTGTATCCTGGGCAATTGTGCCAAAGGCAACGCTGGCCCCTTGGGCCAAGGCGCCGGTCGAAATGAGCGCTGCAAAGAGCGCTGTCAGCAACAAACGTAAGCCCATAATCGTCACAACTTTCTTAATTAGTTAGGGGTGTATACCAGTTTCACACCGCCACTGAACAGCATTTGAGTGTTTTCACCGTCGTTTGGCGAGAAGATTCGCATATTCCCCGCTGTGAAGGTGCCTAAAGGGCCTGTCGCTTCGACGAATTGGGGGGCGGTGACATCCAGCGTGGATATTAGTGAGGTGAGTTGATCGGTGTTTACGAGGTAACCTGTGGAGGTGGCTATGGACACCCCGCCAATGAGCACCGCTGTGTTGCCGGCGATATCTAGCTCGGCCACATCCGCCTTAAGCTGGAATGTGGCGCCTTGGGCGGTTTCAAGTTTGGCCAGCACATCCTCGGCGCGGTTGGTGCCTACAGAGTTCTGAAGCGTGATGAGTTTTTGTGCGGAGAACGACATCTGATCGCCTGTCTGCGTGGTGCCGGAAAAGAACGGACCGGTGATCTGTTGGTCGCGCAGGCGCTCCTCGATCTCGACGTCAGCAAATGGAATTGCGGTGTCCGTTTCCATCGCGCGGGCGAGCAGAAACAGCGTGGACAGCAGCGCAAGGGCTGCCAGTGGGAGCGCTACTTTAAGCAGCGATACCATCCGCGAATAGCGGTCGCGCGCGATCATGGGCGAGGGCCGATCATGAGTGAGCAAAGATATCGGTATCGGGCCAACCATCGAGGTCGAGCTTGGCGCGCATGGGCAGAAAGTCATAACAGGCCTGGGCGGTTTCCATCCGGCCCTCACGCACGAGCATAACGTTCAGTGCATCGCGCAATTTGTGCAGGTAGAGGACATCGGAGGCGGCATAATCGATCTGGGCTTTGGTCAGCTTTGGCGCACCCCAATCGCTGGATTGTTGTTGCTTGGAGATATCAACGCTCAGAAGTTCCTGAAGCAGTTTGGCCAGCCCGTGACGGTCCGTGTAGGTGCGGATCAGGCGGCTGGCGATTTTGGTACAGTAGACTGGTGCGGTTAACACACCAAAGGCATTCAACATCGCGGCAATGTCAAAGCGCCCATAGTGGAACAGTTTGAGCACATCGGGATCAGCGAGCAGGCGGCACAGGTTGGGCGCTTCTGTCTGGCCGCGTTCGATCTGGACCAGATGTGCGTGACCATCGCCAGAGGACAGCTGCACCAGACACAAGCGGTCGCGGTGCGGATGCAGGCCCATCGTCTCGCAATCGATGGCGACCTCGGGCCCAAGATCGAGGCCGTCGGGGAGGTCATTGAGGTAAACTTTGTTTGTCATGGCTCACTCTATACAGGGAGGGCGAAAGAGGGGGAAGTGTGGCCCCGTCAGACAGGCAGGATCATGTTAATGGCGGGTCGGGGAAAGCGGTTCAGCAGAGTATCGATAAGTCTATGGCAGGCGTGACCTGACCAGTTGTCTGGGAGCAGTGCGGAAGGCAATGCGGGGTGACGCAACACAATACGCCGCCAATTGTGCACCAGCAAGCAGCGTAGAACGGCAGTTTGGAGCGGGGTTAGCGTTCCCTCCTCCATCGTGTGCTCAACCTGTTGTACCAAAGAAAGAAGAGCGGCGTACTCGGGTTCAAGCATCAAAGGTGCGATTTCTGAGCGAAGCCAATCGGGTACAGAACCGCCATCAAGTACAAGGGCCTCACGCGGTGCGTTGGCCTGTGCGCTGCCTAGATAGACGCGGGGCGCGAGCGTCAGAAACCCGTGTGACGCCATATGGGTCGGGGTAATGGCATCTTGGGTCAAGGCGAGTTGCCAGTTTTCATCAGTTGCGTCGGGGCTGGCGTAAATGCGTGCGCTGGCCTGTGCCGTCTCTGAGCGACTTGTAGCGGTGAGGGCGTGCAGGCGCGTGCGACCGCGTTTCTCCGATCCGATCCAGCCGTCATTGCGCAGGCGGTGTAGGGCCACGCGGACCGCTTCGGGTCGGACGTCCATTTCGGCCATGATCGCCGAGAGGGTCGGGCCGTCGATCGTGCTACCCTCCGCCTGTACGAGATCGCCAAACAGCGTCACCATCAGCGACCAAACGCGGTGGCCGCCCAGCGCAAGCAGCGCAGTTTTAGTCTGGGTGAAGGGATCAGAAGGCATTGCGGGTCCGTCGTGGTTTTCTCCGCTCTATATAGGAAGATTAAGGGAAAGCGCCAATCTTATGCGAGGGCTCACGCACACGGTCCGAATTTTCGTCATCCGAAACAGTTTTGCGGATAGCATCTATTGCGGCACTTCGGTTGCGATGAGGCTTATGAAATCGCCGACTTTGATCAGGCCGGGGACATGACGCGCGGTGAGGATACCGCTGCGCAGTGCGCAACACTCAACGGGGGCAATGCCGGTACGATCTGCGGGCCAGATGCGGGCGACGGGTTCACCCTTTGTCACTGCATCACCCAGATCAAAGAGGTATTCAATAAGGCCTGAATTTTGGGAAAACAGGAAGCAGGTGTCGTCAGGCATGTCGAGCTGGATGGTGGGAGTAATGTCTGGCTCACCAGCCAGCAGCCCTGCGTGGACAAGTAGATTGCGGATGCCTTTGCGCGCAATAGAGACTGTTTTTGCGCTGGCTGTCCCTGCGCCACCCAACTCGGTTGTGACAAAAATCTTGCCTTGGTTCTCGACCTCGGTGTCGAACATGCCGACATTGTCGATCTCTAGCATGCGTGCGGAATAGGGCGCGTTGAACGCCTGCATCGCAGCCATACAGGCGGCTTCCTGCGCTTTGTCCTCAAGGATATGCGCGGCGGCAAAGGGGAGGAAATCAAGGGTGCTTCCGCCGGAATGGAAGTCGAGGACGATGTCTGCTTGGGGGACCAGCGTGGTGGCGATGAAGTGGCACAGCTTTTGTGTAATAGTGCCGTCCACCTTGCCCGGAAAGCTGCGGTTCATGTTTGCACCGTCGATGGGAGAGCAGCGGGTGCCAGCGGCGAAGGCGGGCATGTTCATCATTGGCAGGATGATCACGCGGCCGGTGATATCTTCGGGTCTGAGCGTGAGTGCGAGGTCTTGCAGCGCTATCGGCCCTTCGTATTCATCGCCGTGATTGGCACCGGTGAGCAGGGCGGTGGGGCCGTCACCGTTCTTGATGACAGTGATTGGCACCATGACGGAGCCCCACGCGCTGTCATCGCGGCTGTGGGGGAGTTTGAGAAAGCCGTGGTGTGTGCCGTCCGTGTTCAGCGGAATCGTGGGTGTGATACTCATGCTTTCACCGACAATGCGCGAGGGGTGTTGCAGAAGCATTCGTAGCCTGTGTCGGTGATCAGGATCGGCTCTGTGATCTCTAAGCCCCCATCATCGAGCCAGAGGGCGGGCATGAAATGAAATGTCATTCCAGCCTTCAGGATCGTTGTGTCACCGCGGCGAAAGGAAATCGTGCGCTCACCCCAATCGGGCGGATAGCTGATCCCGATGGCATAGCCACAGCGGCTGTCCTTCTCGAAGCCCGCCTTGTTCAGAGTGGTATTAAAGGCGTTGGCAATGTCTTGCGCCTGATTTCCGGGTTTGGCCTGTTCCAGCCCTGCCTCGATGGCGTCGAGAACGGCGGCCTCCGCATCGCGGAATTTCTGCGGCACCTCGCCGAGAAAAAGTGTGCGCGACTGCGGACATTGGTAGCGGCGGTGCGCGCCTGCGATCTCAAAGAAGGTCGCCTCGCCACGCTGCATCGGGGAATCGTCCCATGTGAGGTGGGGGGCGGTGGCATCAAGGCCGGAAGGGGCCATGGGCACAATCGCGGGATAATCACCCCAATGGCCATCAGCACCACGAATGCCTGTGGCGTAGATCTCAGCAATCAAGTCGTTCTTGCGCATACCCGGCTCGGCCAGATCGAGGATGCGGGCGTGCATGGCCTCGACGATCCGCGCGGCGCGGCGCATGTATTCAATCTCGGTCGGGGATTTGACGGCGCGTTGCCAATTCACCAGACCCGTCGCATCGCTGAAATTGGCGCGGGGTAGGGCATTGGTCAGGGTCATATGCGCCGCAGCTGTGTAATAGTAGTTGTCCAGCTCAACGCCGATACTGGCACCGTCCAGACCGTTTTCGGACAGCAGGGCCGCAAGCTCCTGCATCGGGTGCTTTTCAGGGTTTTGAACAAAGATATCATCGTAGCCGCGAATGCTGTCACTGTTCTGCATAAATACGGTCCGCTTTGCGCCGAGCGCGTCCATCGCGCGGCCCCACCAGATGGGCTCTCCCTCTAGCGTTAGCAGCACACCTTGATGCACATAAAAGGACCAACCGTCGTATCCGGTGAGCCATGACATGTTGGACGGGTCGGTGACGAAGATTGCGTCGAGCCCTTTTGCCGCCATGGCGGTGCGGGTTTTGGCGATACGGGTCAGGTACTCATCGGTGGTAAAGTTTGCGTCGGTGGTGGTCATGGCAGGTCTCTCACGTGAGGGATGGTGCAGAAACGGTCGTCTGTTTTCAGCGTTTTGGCAAGATATCTGTGACAGTGGACCTGTGGCAGTATTTCCAATAGCAATTATGGTGAAACACTGCCTGAGTAGGATTTGCGATGAATAAGCCTCTGACCAACGATGTGCTGACCCAATGGGATCACGATCACTTTTTTCACCCGTCCACGCATCTGGGCCAATTTGCGCGGCGCGAGATGGGCAACCGGATCATTCAGACGGCGAAGGGTGTGCACATCACCGACCGTGAGGGGCGCAGTCATCTGGACGCGTTTGCGGGTTTGTATTGTGTGAATGTGGGCTATGGCCGAACCGAGATTGCAGAGGCGATTGCAGCGCAGGCGCATGAGCTGGCCTATTACCATTCCTATGTCGGGCATGGCACGGAGGCGTCGATCACCCTGTCGCGGATGATTGCGGAGCGCGCGCCCGAGGGGATGAACCACGTCTATTACGGGATGAGCGGATCGGACGCGAACGAGACGAACATCAAGCTGGTCTGGTATTACAACAATGTGCTGGGGCGGCCACAGAAGAAAAAGATCATTTCGCGCTGGCGCGGGTATCACGGCTCGGGGTTGGTGACCGGCTCGCTGACGGGGCTTGAGCTGTTTCACAAAAAGTTCGATCTACCGTTGAGCCATGTGGTGCATACGGAGGCGCCGTATTATTTCCGCCGTGCCGATCGCGATATGAGCGAAGAGGCGTTTACGGCCGATTGCGTGGCGAAGCTGGAGGCGCTGATCGAACGTGAGGGCGCGGATACGATTGCCGCGTTTATCGGGGAGCCTGTTCTGGGAACTGGTGGTATTGTACCGCCGCCTGCGGGCTATTGGGCGGCTGTTCAGGCCGTGTTGGATAAGCATGACATTCTGCTGATCGCCGATGAAGTGGTGACGGGGTTTGGCCGTCTCGGCACAATGATGGGGTCGGATCATTACGGCATGCGGCCTGATCTTATTACCATCGCGAAGGGGCTAACATCGGCTTATGCGCCTTTGTCAGGGTCGATTGTCTCGGATCGGATGTGGAAAGTGCTGGAGCAGGGAACAGATGAATTTGGTCCTATTGGACATGGTTGGACGTACTCCGCGCATCCCATCGGGGCCGCCGCGGGGGTGGCGAACCTCAAGTTGATCGACAGCCTTGATCTGGTGCGCAATGCGGGGGCGGTGGGGGAATACCTCAACACTGCGATGCGCGATGCGCTGGGCGATCACCGTCAGGTAGGTGATATTCGTGGTGAGGGGATGCTCTGTGCGGTCGAGCTGGCACATGACCGCGACAACCATGTGATGTTTGACGCGGGTGAGAAGGTCGGGCCGCGCATTGTGGCCGCGATGTTCGAGCGGGGCGTGATTGCCCGCGCCATGCCGCAGGGCGATATCATCGGCTTCGCACCGCCCTTCTGCCTCACGAAAGAGCAGGCGGATGAGGTGGTCGAGGCCACGCGCGCTGCTGTGGTTGAGGTTTTGGGGTAGGCACACCCATTAGTGAAAGTCGCGGGATTTCGGGATGACCCTTGCATTGCGGGGGTGGCCCCTGATCCCGACCTGACCCGGAATGGGATGTGTGGGGTGATCGCCGCGTGCGGTGGTTGCGGGCATGGGGGCGCCTGACAATCCGGCAAGGCGGTCGCTGCGGTCCTGTAGATCATTGGCGACGATGTGGATCACGCGCCCGTCGGTTTGCACCTGTCCGTGCACGACCAGCAGGCGGGCGGACATGATGATGGGCCTGTACGCTTTGAACATCTTGGGCCAAATCACGAGATTCGCCACGCCCGCCTCATCCTCTAGCGTGATAAAGCACACGCCTTTCGCACTGCCCGGCTTTTGACGCACAAGGACGAGACCTGCGAGGGAGACACCTTGGCCATGGCGCATGCGGGGCAGGTCGGCGGCGGACGAAAATCCCTGTGCGCGTAGGCTGCTGCGGTAGAACGACAGCGGATGCGCCTTGAGCGAGAGGCGCAGGGTTTGGTAATCGGCGACGACATGTTCGGCCTTGGGCATTTTGGGCAGGGCGACCTCGGGCTCATCGCCGTGGGCCTTGGCCTGTGCATGCTCAAAAATGGGCAGGGCGGGCGCATCTTTGAGGGCTTGGGACTGCCACAGCGCTTGTCTTCGGTCGATCCCCATGCTGCGCATTGCGTCGGCGGCGGCGAGGCTGCGGATTGCCTTCATGTCTAGGGTGGCGCGGGATTTGAGCGTCTCTACATCCTCGTAAGGGGTGTTGCGATTGGCCATTATGCGCAGGGCGGCCATGCGCTGCATGCCGTCCACCTGACGTAGGCCCAAACGCAGGGAAAACCCATTGCCACAAGGCTCTAACGTGCAGTTCCAATCGGAATAGTTCACATCGACCATGCGCACCTCAACCCCGTGATCGCGGGCATCGCGCACGATCTGGGCGGGCGCGTAGAACCCCATCGGTTGCGAATTGAGCAGGGCGCATGCAAAAGCGGCTGGGTAGTGGCATTTCATCCAGCTTGAGACATAGACGAGCTTGGCAAAGCTGGCCGCATGGCTTTCAGGAAATCCGTATTCGCCAAAGCCCTTGATCTGGTCAAAGCAGCGCTGGGCGAAGACCGGATCATAGCCGCGCTCGGTCATCCGCCCGACCATCTTTTCTTGTAACAGTTCAATCGTGCCGCGGGACCGGAAGGTCGCCATCGCCTTGCGTAGCTCATTTGCCTCTTTGGGAGAGAAGCGCGCGGCATCGATAGATATTTTCATCGCCTGCTCCTGAAAGATCGGCACGCCAAGGGTGCGGTTAAGGATATTGAACAGCTCGTCTTGGGGGTATTGCGGACCGGGGGCGGGGTAGGCGACGCTCTCTATGCCCTGCCTGCGGCGCAGATAAGGATGCACCATATCGCCTTGGATCGGGCCGGGGCGCACGATGGCGACTTCGATCACCAGATCATAGAATTTGCGGGGACGCAGCTTGGGCAGCATCGCCATCTGCGCACGGCTTTCGACCTGAAAAACGCCGAGGCTGTCACCGCGGCACAGCATGTCATAAGTGGGGCGTTGATCGTCGGGCATGTCGTCCTCAACCGGCACAGTGGCCAGTTCCAGCGGACGGTCATAATGCGCCTCCAGCAAATCAAAGCATTTGGCGATGCATGTCAGCATACCAAGCGCCAGAATATCGACTTTGAAGATTTGCAGCGCGTCGATGTCGTCCTTGTCCCACTCGATAAAACTGCGATCAGCCATGGCGCCGTTACCGATGGGGACAATCTCGGTCAGGGGACGCTCGGTCAGGATAAAGCCGCCGACGTGTTGGGACAGGTGGCGCGGCATGCCGATCATCTGCTTGGCCAGCGTGAGGACCATGCGCAGATAGGGATTAGACAGGTCCAGCCCCGCTTCCTTGGCACGCTCGTCATCCATCTGGCCCTCGAAGCTGCCCCAAATAGTGCCAGCGAGCTTCGAGGTCACATCCTCGGACAGGCCCATCGCTTTGCCCACTTCGCGGATGGCAGAGCGGGGGCGGTAATGGATTACCGTTGCGCACAGCCCTGCGCGGGTGCGGCCATATTTGGTGTACATATACTGGATGACTTCTTCTCGGCGCTCATGCTCGAAATCGACGTCAATATCGGGCGGCTCGTCACGTTCTTCGCTCAGGAAGCGTTCGAACAGGACGTTATGCTCGTTTGGGTCCACGGAGGTGATGCCGAGGCAGAAACAGACCGCAGAGTTGGCGGCGGACCCGCGCCCTTGGCACAGGATAGGCGGGTCCGCGTCTTCGCGGGCAAAGCGTACGATGTCGTTGATGGTCAGGAAGTAGCGCGCAATTTCCTTGCTCTCGATTAGGGCGAATTCCTTGTGAATGATCTGGGTTACGTGATCGGGGATACCGTCGGGATAACGCCCTTGTGCGCCCGCCCACGTGAGGCGTGAAAGCTCCTCCATGGGCGTGCTGCCGCCCGGGACAATCTCGTGCGGGTATTCGTATTGCAGGTCGGTGAGGTTGAACGTGATCTGGTCGGCGAGGGCGCGGGTGGCGGTAATGGCGTGGGGCCAATCGGCGAACAGGCGGCACATCTCACGAGGGGATTTGAGGTGGCGCTCTGCGTTTGCTTCCAGCAAAAACCCTGCTTTAGAGACGATAACACCTTTACGGATGGCGACCATCACATCCTGCAACGGGCGGCGGTCAGGGGCATGGTAGAGGACATCATTTGTGGCAAATATCGACAGGTCATGCTGGCGCGCCAAGCTGTCCAGCCGGTTGATCCGCGCGCGGTCATCGCCGCGATATAGGAATGTCGCTCCGATATGGCGCATGTCGGGCAAGGCTTTGACTAAACGCGGCAGGCCAGCGGCAAAGACATCAAGGCTCTCGGGTGGCATCACGATGAGGTGCAGACCCTGCGCATGGGCGCTCAGCATTTCCAACGTCAGGTGCGTTTCGCCTTTGTCCTGCCATGCGCCGTCTGCGGTCTGCATCTTTCCCTTGGAAAGGAGGGTGGAGAGGCGCGCATAGGCATCGCGGTCCTGCGGATAGGCAAGTATTTCGGTGCCGCACAGCAGGACCAGTCGCGCCCCGATGAGCGGATGCACACAGGCCTTTTTCGCCTCTGTGTGTATCCGCACAACGCCGGCCATTGTGTTGCAATCGGCAATGCCGATGCGGTCATAGCCGAGGATGTTGGCCATCACCGTGAGATCAACCGCATCAGAGGCGGCGCGCAGGAAGGAAAAACAACTGGCCAGCCCGAACTCCACATATTCGCTTGGGGGGTGCCACTGAAACCCGCTGTCATCGTCCAGCGTGCGGCGTTTATGTCCTTCTTGTTGGGGCATTAGGCGAAAAACCCGTGCATGAACCAACGCGGATCATCGCCGCGCCCGTCATGCAGGACCCCTTCGCGGTAGAGCCAGAAGCGGCGGCCATCCTGTACCTCGACCTTGTAATAATCGCGCAGGCGCGTGCCGGGGCGGTCCATCCACCATTCAGGCGCGATTCGTTCCGGCCCTGCGTGGCGGACCGTCTTGTAGAGGACATGCCGCCAGCGGAACTGGGAGGGCGGACCCTCTGGAACGGCATAGATCACGCGCACTTCTTCCGCAGGTTTCAGGACACGGATGGGGCGTTCGCGGATCAGCACGGGTGCTTGGCTCGGGGCGTTGTGCAGGGCGGGAATATGCCCCTCGACCCGCTCCGGTTTGTGCGTCTCAACCCAGTCGGACCATGTGATTTTATCACGCCCCAGCCGCGCGGTCAGGCGGTCCAGTAATCCTGCGACATCCGCCTGCGTGTCACGCTTTCCATCAAGGCGTTCTTGGATCAGCAGCACAGGCTCCACCCGCGAGGCCTCAAGCGTCAAGAGATCAAAACCGAAACCGGGGTCGATGCTGTCGAGCTTTCCGTCAAACAGGCGCAGGATATGCGCAGGATCGCGGCTGGCCTTGGCGAGGGCTACGCGGACGGACCTGAATTCGCTATCGATCCGGTAGATTGTGAGGTGCAGCTGCCGCGCGCCCTGTTCCTCCTTTGCGAGCGTGGCGCAGAGATCATCGGCTAGCCCTTTGAGGTGCGGGACGGGGTCGATCACAGGCTCCGGCAGGCGCGCGCGGGCCATAAAGCATGTGTGATCGGGGGGCGCGTTCAACGGATCAGCCGCCAGGCCCAAAGCGCGGTCGAGCAGGATCAGCGGATTGCGGTCCGGCGCCATATTCGCAAAGCGCCGCATCAAAGCAGTACGGGGCACATCGCCCAGCGCGCCAATGGTTTTGAGGCCAAGCCGCGTGAGGAGGCGGTTTGTATTCGGATCAATGCGCAAGGCTTGAACGGGCAGTTCCGCCAGATGCTCCACTACTTTCGCGCTGGTGCAGATTGTATGTGGTGGTCCGTAGCGCGCAAGCGCCTGCGCCGCGCCGCGTGTGGGGCCAAGTGCGACCCGCGCGGTCAGCCCCTGCATCGCGAAGCGCTGCACAATATCGCGCAGCATCCGCGCCTCCCCACCAAACAGATGTGCCGCACCCGTGATATCCAGAAACAGCCCGTCTGCGCCGTCCTGCGCGGTCCATGGACACCACCGCCGCGCCCAGTGGACCAGCCGCGCAAGCAGGGTATGATCACCGTCGAGATCAGCAGGCTCAACATGCAGGTCGGGGTGGATCGCCTGAGCATCGACAACACGCTCACCCGTCGTGACACCGCGCGCTTGGGCGGCGAGGTTCATGCAATGCACTACCGGTCCGTGGGTGCCGGCGCGGGTCAATACGACAGGCACATCATCCGCCGGAGCGGTCCGGTATTGGCTGATCACCCGCATCCACCGCTCCAGCGTCAGCGCGGGAAACCACACGGAGACGATCTGTGGCTCTGGGCGCGTCAGGGTCATATTGCGCCACCCATCGCCCCGGTGTTTGGGTGCGGGCGCGAAACAGGTCCAGATCCCATTGCGGCGTTCCGGGGGCTCTGCTGTCGTGTGAGTGTGTCTGTGATGGCAGCGATGTAACGCGCCACCGCGCGCGCGCAGCACTCAGCACACCGGGATCGCCGCTGCGCAACAAAAAGACGGGTACGCCCGATGCCTCGGCCCGCATGGCCAAACGCTTGGTCGCGGTGAAATCCAATGCAGCCGGTGCGCCGTGAATTTCGCCAATAACGGCTGACAGCCCCGCACAGGCCGCCCCCTCCTCCATCGCCCAAAGCACATCGCGCGGATTGCTGACGTGGACCTGCAAAACCGGATGTGTGATGCCAAACGCAGGCAGGCCGGGCGTATAAAGCCGCCCGTTCTCGCGGCGCGACATGTGATCTTGCACCCAGAGGACAGGGCCGCCTGTCTCTTTGAGCGACGAGAGCAGGAACCCCGTCGCCGCCGGATCGGTGGGCGTTACACACAATATATCTGTCAACGTCGGCGAAACGGGCGCTTGCGCGAACGATACCTTGCGCTTCGGCAAGCGGATAACCTGCCCGTATGAAGAATCGTGTTTCATGCATGAACAGTATTGTTCATGTTTTGTTCTTATGCACCAGATATTTTTAACGGCTCGACTGGGTTGTATTTGTCGCTGATCCAAGCTGTCAGATCGCCACGCCGCCGCAAGCTTTCGTCGTACTCTGCGTAGGTCGTCACACGTTGCTTCTGCTTTGAGATCTTGTCGCGACGGTCAGCGTTGAATTTGTGCGGCATTTACAGCACCCTTAAGAGAACAGACCCCAACCAATATCTGCCAAGCGGGGGCACTGCTACAACGCCACGCCGCGCCCAAATTCCTATTTTTCGGGGATGCAGCCATTGGCTGCTATACCCAGTTAGAAGACGTACATGTTGGCAAGAAATCAGCCCAACAGAGAAAAATATGCCGCCGGTAAAGTCCACATGAATATGCTTTGACTTACTCTTTGGAACTGCTGAAGCCGACAACCTCAAGTGTAAACTCTTCAACGTAATCCATTAGCGCGTTCACTGCGATGCCTGCGCAGGCTACGTCACGTTCGGATACGGCTTTTGCAACGGCGGAGTGACACGCTGCCATACGGGAGATATCTCCGTAATGATCAGCATGCAGGACCCAGAATCTGCGCGACAACCCCTTTACCGAAGTAAGAGCTTTTGCGGCAAACCGATTATTTGCCGCTGCAATGAGCATGCCAAAACACTTAGCGTCCAGATCGGTCATCAACTTTTGTTCGCCGCTATGCACGACTTCTTGGAAGCCTAACGCAAAGCCTGCTAACGCCTCACATTGTGCTGCACTTGCGCGCTTTGCTGCTGATCTGGCGACCAGATTTTCAACGACGCGTCGCAGCTCAAGTGCTCGGAATTGTTCTGTGTAATCCAAGGGGCAAACCTGTGCGCCGCGCCGAGGTATGATGCGCAACAGACCATCGTCCGCAAGCCGCTGAATAGCAGACCGAATTGGCGCTCTGGTGTGGCCTGAAAGGTTGATCAAATCCGTTTCAGAAACCCAGCGGCCCGGCGCAAGACTTCCGGTCACAATCATGCGTTCGAGAGCAGTAAACGCCTCATCTTTCAGGTGCCGAGGCTCTAACTGTGCGTCTTGATCAGTGATTATTGTGTGTGTTGTCACAGCGGCAGGCTCCTTGGAGTTTTGAGTGCACGGTTACTGAACCCCATAACATGTCATTGGATCACTGTAATATTTTTTAATTGACATGTTAGACTAAATTAATTGACATGTTATGATAATAAACGGCAATGGGAGTTCGATATGAAAAATCTAAAGACACTTGCAATAACTGCGACGCTGGCCATGACTACGGCTTCAGGTGCATTTGCGCAGGAACTGGTTCGGATCGCTGAACCAAACTGGGCCAGTGGCCGTGCGATGGCGGGCCTGATCAAAGTAATCATCGAAGACAAGCTTGGTGGCGCGGCCGAGTTGGTGCCGGGTACAAATGCGGTTGTGTTCAAGGCGATGGATCGCGGGAAAGGCGAGATTGATGTGCACCCGGATGTGTGGCTGCCGAACCAATCCAACTTTACCGATGAATATGTTGGTACGAACCAAACCGTCGCATTGAGCGATGGCAGTTACGAAGGGTTCTCAGCCTTTTGTGCGCCACGTGAATTTGCTGAAGCCAACAACATCAAGACAGTGTTCGACCTTGCCACGCCAGAAGTTGCCGCGCTGATGGACCGCGATGGTGACGGCATGGGCGACATCTGGGTTGGCGCACCCGGCTGGGCGTCAACCAAAATCAACTCTGTCAAAGTACGTGATTATGGGATCACCAACTTCTTCACGCCAATCCAAGCTGAAGAAGAAGTTGCGACCGCATCCATTTCTGACGCGTTGAACAAAGGTGAGGGATATGCGTTCTATTGCTATGCGCCGCACTACAACTGGTTCGTCTTTGACATGATCCGTTTGGAAGAGCCGGAATATGATCCAGCCAACTATGATATGAAGCAGCCAGCAGAAGATCCAAACTGGTTTGCGAATTCCAAAGTGACAACTGGTGACAAGCCCAAGACCATTCATGTTGCGTATTCAAGGTCACTGGAAGGGCGCACGCCAACAGTTGCCGAGTTCCTCGCCAAGATCGACATGGACACCGATACAGTGAACAGCTTTACCCACGAAATTGTGGTTAAGAAACGCTCCAGTGAAGACGTCGCGCGTGAGTGGATTGCAGCCAACTCTGATGTCGTTGATAGCTGGCTCGGCCTAAACTAAACCACCATTTGGTGGCGGGTTGTCGGACGTTGTTCCTGGCGGGCGGCAACCCACTTTTCTCTTAATTTCGTTCTCTAGTAACCACGCCGCGTCTGCGGCAAGGGGGTCTTCGTGACTGTTCAACCTGACCAAAACGCATTTGATGATGCGGTGATTGACCTTGAAGGTGTGTGGAAGGTTTTCGGTGCCCGCCACGTTGAGGCAATGAAAGCGATCCGAGAGGAGGGTCTTGGCAAGGCTGAGGTCCTCGAGCGTTTCAATTGCGTTGTGGGTGTTGCCGACGCTTCCTTTAAGGTGAAGCGCGGAGAGATCTTTTGCATCATGGGCCTGTCGGGCAGCGGGAAATCCACGCTGGTGCGGCACGTCAATAGGTTGCTGACACCGACGGCCGGTAAAGTGGTTGTCAGCGGCATGGATATCATGTCCCTGAACGAGGCTGATCTATTGAAGGTCCGCAACGAGCACATTGCGATGGTGTTTCAGAACTTTGGCCTGCTGCCGCACCGATCTGTGCGCGACAATGTGGCGATGCCACTTGAGATTAGAGGGCTGTCGCAGAATGACCGTTGGAAGGCTGCCGAAGAGGCGCTGGCGCTGGTCGATCTATCCGAATGGAAAGACAAGTTTGCACATGAGCTTTCGGGCGGCATGCAGCAACGGGTGGGGCTAGCGCGCGCCATTGCGGCAGATGCGGAAGTCCTCTTGATGGACGAGCCGTTCAGTGCATTGGATCCATTGATCCGACGTCAGTTGCAGGAAGAGTTCATGCGGCTTGCGTCAAAGATGAATAAAACGACGCTCTTTATTACGCATGATCTGGAAGAAGCGGTGCGCATCGGTGACCGCATCGCGGTGATGAAAGACGGTGTGATCGTTCAAACCGGCACGCCCGAAGAGATCATCATGAAACCGGCTGATGATTACGTGATGGAGTTTGTCGGCGGTATCTCAAGGATCAATCTGATCCGCGCGCATTCGCTTGCGCGCCCTCGTGCAGAGTATGAGGCCAAATATGGTCCGTTGCCGGACGACGTGGCAATTGTCTCAGGCAATGACACGCTGCGGCAGGTCATCCTCAAAGCTGCTAACAGCGAAGGCCCCATTCTGGTGCAGGACAAAGACATCGGCACCAGTGGCGTCATCACAAAAAACGACATCCTGAATGGGGTGATCTTGGGAACAGAAGAATCATGACCACATTCACTGATCATATGCCTGCCGAAAACGCTGCAACGGACGCCAACGTGCGGACCTTTGTCACGGACGGTGTCGGCTATTACGAACAGCAATTCACTGCGATTGGCGACAAACGCGGTTTCCTATTTACATGGAACTGGGCGGCGTTCCTTTTGGGCTCCATCTGGTTTGGGATGCGCAGCCTGTGGTCCTATTTCCTGCCATTTGTCGCGCTTGAGACGATGGCTGTCGTTCAATTGGCACGTGGCATCTGGGGTGATCTGGGCGCACCCATCCTTGCCCGGCTGCCGGGGATCGAGACCACGTTGGCGCAACGCTATGCACAACTGGCCAACGCCAAAGAAAATGCGCTCGATAAGGTCGAAGGGTTTGAGAAAACGATTGCCTCGCTAGAGCGTGCTGTTGAGGGGATCAAAGCCGACGCGGTCGCTGCAAATGCGCAAGCCATGCAGTTGATCCTGATCGGGTTGGTGAGCCTGCTTTTCCTCAAGAGCGTACAAGCGGTTATGGCAAATCCGGCACTGCAAGCACGGTTTGCAAAGTGGTTGTCTGATCGCGAGTTGGGCCATGGTATACATTGGTCGAAAACTGCGTTGGCGGTTGCTCTCACTGTGATCACCTATGTGACCTGTTCGCTAAAGTTTGGTTTCCCCAATGCAGTTCCGTCCTTGCTAGCGTTCCCTGCTGATCCAGCGATCCAAGGCACTGTAGCGGATGCGATCAAGGCATGGATCACCAATGCGGCGATCTCATCTGAGTGGTTCTTTGATGGGCTGACATTTGGTATCCGTACCGTGCTTGATGCACTAGAAACGATTTTTGTTGAAACACCGTGGCCGGTGATGTGCGGGTTCATTCTGTTGCTGACTGGTCTAAGCGCAGGTTGGCGTGCGTCCATCTTTAGCGCCGCCGGATTGTGCTACCTCGGCTATCTAGGGTTCTGGGACAAAAGCATGCAAACGCTCGCGCTGCTTGGCACTGCTGCGTGTATTTCCATCACAATCGGGATCCCGCTGGGCATCATCTGCGCACGATCAGAACGGCTTTATTCCCTTGTCCGTCCGGTGTTGGATTTCATGCAAACGATGCCAGCGTTTGTCTATTTGATCCCTATCATTGCATTTTTTGGCACAGGCAAACCTGCCGCTGTAATCGCGACGATGATCTTTGGCGGCTCACCTGTGGTGCGCCTGACGGTGCTGGGGCTAAGAGGTGTGCCCGAAAGTGTGCGCGAAGCGGCGAGGGCATTCGGCGCAAGCAAACGCTACCTGCTGTGGAAAGTCGATATTCCTCTGGCGTTGCCGTCGATTATGGCAGGGATCAATCAGACGATCTTGCTCAGCCTTGCGATGGTTGTAATAGCATCGCTGATTGGTGCCAAAGGTCTGGGCGAGGATGTGTTAGAAGCGTTGCAATATGCGTCTGAAGGGCAGGGGATATTGGCGGGTCTCGCGATCCTGTTCTGCGCCATGATCCTAGACCGCATTATTCAAGGTAAACGGAGGTAGCATCATGAGTGTAACAGTTGCGATGTTCATCAAGTATGAAAACGATAGGAAAGCTGAGATGATCAAGGCACCAAGTGACCGGGCGGCGGTGTCGGAAAAAGCGGTTGGGGCCATGGGTGGCAAGCTGTTGCACGCCTACGGAACTTGCGGCGAATACGACATGTTGTTCATCTATGAGATGCCCGATTACACCGCTGTGACGGCTAATCTGATGCTGGCAGATGCCAGTGGCATGTCGAAATACCACAAGATCATCCCGCTTTTCTCAAATGATAATTTTCTGGAGGCTCAAAAGCGGGCGGGAGAGATGACACATACCTATACTGCGGCAGGCGCTGTATGAAGGCGACGCTTTTCTATGGTGGGCAGATTGTCTCGATGGACGATGCCGCGACAAACCCCGAAGCTGTTGTTGTTAAGAACGGCAGGATCGCCTTTGTTGGCCCGCTTACGGAGGCACAGGGACACATATCCGCTGATACGGTCGGCGTTGACCTGAAGGGGTCAACGCTGTTGCCGGGTTTCATTGACGCGCATTCCCATCCTCTTTGGGCGGCCAAGACGCGCGGGGCGCCTGTGGTCGATATTCGGGCCGAAGTTGTGCCGACACATGATGCGGTATTGGCCAAGATTGAGCGGCGTGTTGCAGCGGCGGAACCGGGAGAGTTCTTGCTGTTCTTCGGTCTGGACGCCCAGTTGCATGATGGGTTTCGTGAACCCACACGGGCAGAGCTGGATGTCATGGCACCTGAAAATCCACTGGGGATACAAACGTCCAACTGCCATGCGCTGTTCATGAACTCGGCGGGGTTTGCTGCTTGCGGTATTGACGAGGCGACCCCGACCCCGACCGGATCTGTGATTGAACGCGATGGGGAAGGGGTTCCAACTGGCAAGATCGCTGAGGCCATAACATGGCGCGCGCTTGAAACCTTTTATCAGGCTTGGGGCGACGGTCGGTTGAACGCTGAATTCAAAACCACCATTGATCAATTCATCCAGAACGGCATCACTACTACAACCGAACATCTATATCTGCCGTTCTACAAAGCCTATTATCTGAGTGCGTTGAAACAGGGGTGGCCGCTCCCACGGATCGCTGCGTATCAGCAAGCGGTTACATCAGACATGCAGGTTGAGCCGATGGACATCGGACCGGATCGGCTCTGGATGGCTGGCGTGAAGATCCATGCGGATGGATCACCGTTTATTGGCAACATTTGGGTGACTGAACCCTATCTTGAGAACGCTGTGACGCAGGGCCGCATGGGGTTATCGCCGAACCACATAGGTGGGCCGAATTACCCGCACGCTTATTTTGAAGACATGCTGCGGACCTATGTTAGTCAAGGCTGGCAGATGACAATCCACACCCAAGGAGACCGGACCATCGACATGGTGCTGGACCTACTTGAACAAGTGCTGAAAGAAACACCCAAACCCGATCACCGCTTCCGTCTGGAGCATTGTGCACTGATGCGGGTTGACCAGATCGACCGCGCAATATCGCTTGGGGTGTTGGGCAGCTTTTTCATCAACCATATCACCCATTGGGGCGCGCCAATCGAGGACGTTTTATTCGGCCCAGAGCGTGCGGCACATTACGTGCCCGCCGGTTCAGCCGTGACAAAAGGCATGCGCATATCGCTTCATGCCGATACCCCGATGACGGATCCATCCTGTCTTGAGTTGATGCAAGCGGCGATGACCCGTATTGCGGGTGACGGCCGCTGTGTTGGTCCATCCGAGCGTTTAGATGCGGTCGATGCGTTGCGTGCTGTCACCATAGACGCGGCATTCCAGATTGGGAAAGAGGAAGTATTGGGCTCTATATCTCAAGGCAAACACGCTGATTTCGTGATCTTGGCGGAGAACCCGTTAACCACTGACCCAGCAGAATTACGCAACATTATCGTTCAGCAAACTTGGCTTGCGGGGGAGTGTATCTGGACCAATGATTAACCGCGCGCCTGTCCCGCTTGTGACCATTGGCGGCTTCCTAGGGGCAGGAAAAACTACGCTCGTTAACCACATCCTTCGAAATGCTGGAGGCCAAAGAATCGTTGTGTTTGTTAATGATTTTGGGGCGATCAACATCGACTATGATCTGATTGAGACGGAAGATACTGATCGTGTGTCGCTGTCGAATGGCTGTGTGTGCTGCTCTTTGAACGATGACCTGATCGGGGCAATTATTGGCTTTTGTGAGGGTGATCCGCCGGATGCGTTCATTGTTGAAGCGAGTGGGGTCGCGGATCCGCGCGCGCTGGACCAATCTATCGCATCGCTCCAACAGGTGGGCCATGTTGAGTGCGCGCAACGCGTGTATGTGTTGGACGCTGAGCAGTTTGAGAGTCTTGAGTACGCAGACACAGAAGAGATCGTGGATCATGCTGCTGCCTGTGATTTGATCGTTTTGAACAAGTCGGATTTGGTTGACGCTGAACGGCTCTCGGCGATTGAGACCTTGTTGCAGAGATCGGCACCCCGTACATTACAGATGCGTGCAACTTTCGGTAACATCGCAGTAAACGAACTTTTGGATGCCCGCGTGAATATCAGTAACTTCGCTGTATTTCAGCCGTCTTTTGGGGAGGCAAAAGATCGGTTTGAGAGCTTTTCGTGTTCTGACTTCAAACCAATAAGGAAGGCACAATTTCTGGCCTTATTGGATGATCTAAAAAGGACGGCGCTTCGTGCTAAGGGCGTGGTCTATTTCGATGAAGATCCTTCAACGCCAGTGCGTTTTGATCACGTCGGGCAAAGGTGTTCCATTCGAGAATTACGGAAACAAGATGCCGCAACCGCGCCGACAGCCTGCTTTGTTGCCATAGGCTGGCGGGATTGCTTGGATCGAGCAGCACTAAGTATGGCTCTTGGAAAACCTTTGGAACCATTGGTAATATGCAGCTCCCCCGGTTAGATAGTATTCTGTCTCCCAACAAAGTCTTTCGGTGGACGTAACGCGCACAGCTAAGCATTAATGTTGTGTTCGCCAATCATAGGTCGCACGCTGATACGGAGCTGTGTCTTTGTGTAGACATTGCGCGCACCGCCGCCTGTGCAAACTGAATGGTGGCCTGTTGATGGAGCCGGCAGCGAAGGTCAGTCAACTAGCCGTACGCTTTTGTAGAGTGCCTAACCACAAGTTTGGGGACTAATTCTTGCGATAAAACAGGCGCAGCTGACTTAAGGTGATCACAAATTGCGCGCGCAGTTTGTGTACCCATCTCGGCGATAGGAAGCCGAAGCGTCGTCAAGGCGGGTGATGTAAATTCAGAAGGTGCCATGTCATCAAAACCCATAACAGATACCTGATCTGGAACGCATACACCAAGATCCTGCAATTTGAACAATACGCCCATTGCAAGGATATCCGATAGGCACAAGATTGCCGAAATATGCTCTCTGATTCTAGGCACTGCCGCACCACCTCCAGCGTAATCAAGAGATGTTTCTATGAAATCAAAAGCATCTGACGATGTCATCGCGTGCAGTCCTTTCAGACGTGAGCGGGTTCTATCGTTTTTTTCTACAGGTCCGTGGATGATGGCAATTTCCCTGTGACCTAATGACAAAAGGTAGTCCGCAGCCACTCTTGCGGCCTTTTCGTTATCGTACCCGATAGTAGGGATGCGCGAGTCAGGTTCGAAATAGGATGTTGCAACGAGTGGGATGGCGAAGCGTTTGGCTTGTGTGACAAGCTCCCCGTTGTGAGAAAGGCCTGAAACGACAAGTCCCTCCACCCCCATTCCCAAAAGTTTTTTGGCTTTCTCAACTTCTTGTACTGGGTCGCCTTCCGTTACTGCAACGACAAGGCTGTACCCGCTTGTCGACAACTCCGCTTCAAGCGCGTTCAGGAATTTTGAGAATATGGCGTGATCAAGTGTAGGGACCAAAGCGCCCACCGTGAAGGTTCGCCCAGAAACCATAGCCTTGGCCAGCGGGTTAGGCACGTAGCCAGTCTCCATGACCGCGTCATCAATCCGCTGTCTAGTCGTTTCCGAGACGGTTTCAGGTTTGTTCAGCGCGCGAGAAACAGTTGCGTCCGAAACGCCAGCGACACGTGCCACATCGATGATTGTTGCACGGCCCTTGCGACGGAATTCAGTATCTGACTTCATTCAATATCCTTGTCAGGCTTCCGAACTGGGAGAAAGGCACTTGACCAATGTAGACGTTTACATTGTATATTGAGATCAAATGTAAACGTCTACATGATTCGAAAAGGTGTTGAGCGCAGTGAATGTAATTAGCTCATTTCAGAATGGGAAAGCGACGTCCCAAGGTCGTAGCTTTCCGGGGATGTTCGCACCGCATAACGCTCTGAGCTGGCGTGTTGATCCGAGGGCAGCCGTTCGCATCGATGTGAAGTCAGGCGACACTCTGGGCATTGTAGAAGCGCGTTCATTGCGGTTGGCTGCGATAGATCAAGATGGGGCATGCGCATTGAGTGCATTTGGCGTGACGGCCAATGGAGTTGCTTCAACTGAGGAATTCTTCAGTGGTGAGTTTAAGGCTTGGTGCGCAAGTAATGGTGGTGTCGCCGAAGATCTAAGCACATTCAGTATGATTACGGATGAGCCTCTTTATGTGCTAGCTGCGGCGCGCCCCTGCACACTATGGATCATCAATCCTGCGGGACGGGACACTCACGTGACTGGCGCAGCCAGCGGCGCATTTCATGTAAATTTAAAGCGGGCTGCGCCATCAAACCTTCTATTGCCGCCACCGTTAGGTGAAATCCGGGACGAGTTCACCATTTCACGGGCGACGGCGCAGGACTATCGCGTCAACAAAGGCGAGTACGTTCAAATCATTGATGTTGATGGGCAGCAATGTTCAGACTTCATGGCGTTCCGCACCGATGGTCTCGATCGCGGAATTGAGCAGCGCGTTGATAGTGCAGTCACGCGTGCAATGGTTAGATCAGCATATCCCCAGCCCGGCCTGTTTGATAAGTTCTACGACAGTGAGATGCGGCCGTTATTGAATGTCGTGCAAGACACAGTTGGTCGACACGATACATTCGGATTGGCTTGTACTGCGAACGGCTATGAAGAGCGCGGATTCCCCGGACATGTCAATTGCTCGGATAACATCTCTGATAAGATGACTAGTTATGGCGTCACGCCCCGGTCTGCTTGGCCTGCAATGAACTTCTTTTTCAATTCTTGGATTGATCGCACAGACAACCAATTTCAGGGTGAAGAGTCTTGGTCTCGCCCTGGTGATTACGTCACGCTGCGGGCGATGGATGACCTCGTTTGTGTCTCAACTGCATGCCCTGACGACGTGGATCCAATCAATGGCTGGAATCCAACCGACATACATGTCCGCATCTACAAGCCCGACGCACCAATTCGGCGCGCGGTAGCACATCGTGAAAAGGAAAACGCACGGATGTCTCTTAGCGAAAATTCGGCGTTTCACGACCGAACCAGCCTTTTAACGGATCAATTTGCACCTGCGCGAAACCTTTGGATGCCGACGGTCTATCCAAGTATTGGCACCACGGGCGAATACTGGGCGTGTCGTGATGCAGTTTCGTTGCAAGACATGAGCAGTCTGCGAAAATATGACATCGTTGGCCCTGATGCTGAAGCACTTTTGCAAATGGCGATGACACGTAACATTGCAAAGCTGGCTCAATGGCGCGGTACATATGCACTGTTGTGCGATGCCCAAGGTGTTGTGATTGATGACGGTACGCTATTCCGATTAGGGCCAGACACATTTCGCTGGTGTTGCGGATCAGAGGAATCAGCACGGCACTTGAAAAGCTGTGCGGAAAATATGGATGTACGCATCCATGATATGCAATCCTCCCTTCCCAATCTTGCTCTTCAAGGTCCGCGCTCCCGCGATGTACTGCGCAAAATCGTCTTTACCCAGCCAAATGTCCCATCGCTTGAGCAAGTCAAATGGTTTGGCGTAACCGTCGCCCGCCTCAATGATCGTGAGGGGATTCCGTTCATGCTATCTCGCTCCGGCTACACTGGTGAGCTTGGATACGAATTGTTTTGTGACAAATCTGATGCTACGGCGTTGTGGGACGCACTTATGGTGGCTGGTCAGGAGTTTGGCATCCAGCCGATGGGTGTTCATGCGCTTGAGACCATCCGCATTGAAGCTGGTCTCGCAGCTGGTGGTGCAGAATTTATGGCAGATGTTGATGCCTTTGAGGCGGGGTTGGGTTTCGCCGTTGATCTCAAAAAGGATGCGTTTTTAGGCAAAGAAGCCTTGCAGCGGAATAGCCAATCCCCGAGACGTGTTCTCAAAGGTATGCTGTTGAATTGTGATGATGTACCTGCCCATGGCTCACACGTTTATGATGCGGAACGTCCAATCGGCGTTGTAACGTCGGCCACGCGATCACCAAGCTTGGAGTGCGCGATTGCCATTGTGCGCCTCTCCGTAGAGCACGCCGAAAACGGTACAACCTTAGAAATCGGTCAGATGGATGGCCACATGAAACGGCTTACGGGCACCGTTTGCGACATTCCCTTTATCGACCCACGCCGCGAAAGAGCACG
>CBDTVN010000016.1:0-36954 GCA_965364195.1 uncultured Sulfitobacter sp.
GTGCATGTAATTTTCCATCTGATGTTCTATGCGCTGTTGGCTGTTACCTCTCACACGGGGTTCGAGGGCCTTTGGTTTAGGAACAAAAAGCGCGTGCATCTGGGCAATTTCCATCATCAAATCCACCATCGCTATTTCGAAGTGAATTACGGAAATCTCGACGTGCCGTGGGATAAGCTGTTCGGATCGTTCCATGATGGAACGGAGAGCGGCAAGGCGATGATGCGTGAGCGATTGAAAAGCAGGAAAAGAACATGATCTACGGGCTGACAGACGAACACACGATGATCGCCGACACGGTGCGGACCTTTGTGGAGAAAGAAATCTATCCACATGAAGATTCGGTTGAGCGCACTGGTGAAGTGCCCGCCGAGATCGCGCAGGAGATCAAACAAAAGACCATCGACCTTGGGTTCTATGCCTGCAACTTTCCCGAAAGCGTTGGCTGTGCGGGTCTAAACCATGTCGAATTCGCGCTGGTCGAGCGGGAGTTGGGGCGTGGGTCTATGGCGCTCAACCATTTTTTCGGGCGGCCCCAGAATATCCTGATGGCGTGTGAGGGCGAACAGATCGAGCGCTACCTCATGCCCGCCGTGCGTGGGGAGCGAATGGACGCGCTGGCCATGACCGAGCCGGGAGCGGGATCGGACGTGCGCGGGATGAAATGCAATGCGGTGCGCGATGGCGGGGATTGGGTGGTGAATGGCACCAAACACTTTATCTCGGGCGCGGACCATGCGGATTTCATCATTGTGTTCATTGCCACAGGAGAGGATCAGACGCCGAAAGGGCCCAAAAAGCGCATTACTGCATTTCTTGTGGATCGCGGCACGCCCGGCTTCACAATCCGTGATGGCTACAAGTCGGTGAGCCACCGTGGATACAAAAACATGATCCTTGATTTTGATGACTGTCGCCTCCCCGATGCGCAGGTTCTAGGTGAGGTTGATAGCGGTTTTGATGTGATGAATACGTGGCTTTATGCCACCCGCATTACTGTTGCCACCATGAGTGTGGGCCGCGCGCGGCGCGCGTTTGACTATGCGCTGAACTATGCAGCAGAGCGGGAGCAGTTTGGTCAGAAGATCGGAAAGTTTCAGGGCGTCTCCTTCCAGCTCGCCGATATGGTGACGGAGATTGATGCGGCGGATTTGCTGACGTTGGCGGCAGCGGATCGTTTGGACAAAGGACTGCCTGCGAACCGCGAGATTGCATCGGCCAAACTCTATGCAAGCGAGATGCTGGCGCGAGTGACGGATGCAGCGATACAGGTGCATGGGGGCATGGGTCTCATGGATGACTTCCCGCTTGAACGCTTTTGGCGCGATGCCCGGGTCGAGCGAATTTGGGATGGCACATCAGAGATACAACGCCATATCATAAGTCGTGAAATGTTGCGGGCATTGGGTGCGTGAAAAGTATTGCGCCGCGTGAGCGCCTTGACGTCGTAGGGGGCCAGCCCCCATCGGCATGTAATGCCGCTTCCCCCGGAGGGTATACGGCCAAGAAAGATAGAGAGGCCCGCTTCCAGGCCCCTCCACATAAGAAAGCTAAGCTATCTCACTTGGCACGGTCATCGGCCCTCCGGCCTGTTCCGCGACCTCAGCATCATGCGATTCTGGTTAAGAATTCGTTATCTAATTTGGCCATATATACTCTCGCCGAAGGCACTAATCTCTTTTGGAAGAAGGTTATTTATGTCGCGTGATCTGTCGCGTTTGTTAAGGCCTCGGACTATTGCCGTCATCGGGGGAGGTGCTTGGTGCGCGCAGATCATCAGGCAATCCCGTCGCATGAACTTTGGGGGCCGGATTGACGTGGTGCATCCGCGCGGCGAATTAATTGAGGGTGTGCAGGCAGTGACTGACTTGGGAGCGCTTGAGGCGCCGCCGGATGCTGTGTTTATCGGGGTAAATAGGGTCGCTACTGTTGATGTCGTGCGTGCGCTTGCTGAGATGGGCGCAGGAGGGGCCGTCTGCTTTGCGTCAGGTTTCTCAGAGGCGGCGGCGGAGGATGGCAGTGGTGCTGATTTGCAGGCGGCGCTAGTTGAGGCGGCAGGTGAAATGCCCGTTTTGGGTCCGAATTGCTATGGATTCATAAATGTCTTGGATGGTGCTTTGTTGTGGCCAGATCAGCACGGGTGTGTGGCGGTGGAGCGCGGTGTCGCGATCCTGACGCAATCGTCGAATATCGCGATTAACCTTTCGATGCAGCAGCGCGGCTTGCCGATTGCCTATGTGATTGCGTGTGGAAACATGGCGCAGACCTCGCAGGCGCAGATTGCCCATGAGCTGTTGGATGATCCTCGGGTGACGGCGATTGGACTGCATATCGAGGGGTTTGGCGATTTGGCAGCGTGGCATGATCTGGCCGTGAAAGCCCGTTCCAAGGGTGTTCCATTGGTGGCGTTGAAGGTTGGACGCTCGGATCAGGCCCAGCAGGCGGCGGTATCGCATACGGCCTCGCTTGCGGGGAGTGATGCAGGGGCGTCTGCGTTGCTCGCGCGGTTGGGGATCGGTCGGGTTGCAGATTTGCCTACGTTTTTGGAGACGCTAAAGCTGTTGCACATGGTGGGGCCGTTGGATGCGGCAACGCTGTCGTCGATTAGTTGCTCGGGGGGGGAGGCAAGCTTGGCTGCCGATACTGCAGAGGGGTCTGGCATTGCGTTCCCGCCTTTGACGGAGGTGCAGCGTGGGGCTTTGGGGCGCGCGCTGGGGCCAATGGTGGCGCTGGGTAACCCGCTTGATTATCACACTTACGTTTGGCGCGATGTGGAGAAGATGACGGCGGCATGGTTACCCATGGCGGCGGATCATATCGGGCTGACAATGATCATTGTGGATTATCCGCATACGGATGCGAGTGATTGGATTTGCGCGACCAAGGCGGCGCTGGCGGTAAGGGCGCAAAGCGGGCGTCCCGTGGCAGTGGTTGCGACGCTGCCGGAGTTGATGCCTGCAGATGTGGCGGAGACGTTGATGGCAGGTGGGGTCGTGCCGATGTGCGGGTTGAGTGAAGCGGTAGCGGCGGCAGCGATTGCTGCTCAAATCGGCGCAACTGACGAGGCGATGGTATTGTTGCCGGGAGCGGATCGAGATGCTGAATTGGTAGATGAGGGGGCTGCGAAAGCGGCACTTGAGACGTTTGGGGTGGCAGTGCCGAAGGGCGCGCAGGTGGCGCAGATTGATGCCTTGGAGCAAGCGGCTGCTAATCTGAACGGGCCGCTGGTTCTGAAGGTGACAGGGCTGGCGCATAAGTCTGAGGCGGGCGGTGTGCGGCTTGGGCTGTCGCCGAGTGCAGTTGGCGCGGCGGCACGGGAAATGCCGCAGGGCGGATACCTGCTCGAGGAGATGGTGCAGGATGCTGTGGCCGAGTTGTTGGTGGGCGTGCTACGTGATCCGGCGCATGGATTTGTGCTAACGCTCGGGGCTGGGGGCGTGCTGACAGAGTTGTGGCAGGATACGGCATCGCTATTGGTGCCTGCGCGGGCCGAGGCCGTGGAAGGTGCACTGAGATCGCTCAGGATTTGGCCGATGATTGAAGGGTATCGGGGTAAGCCTGCGGCGAACTTGAATGCGATTGTTGCTGCTGTGATGGCGGTTCAAGACTATGTGATTGCCAATGCTGACCATGTCAGCGAAGTAGAAATTAACCCGCTTATGTGCACATCAGATGCTGCTGTTGCAGTGGATGCACTGCTGCGGACAGCTCCAAGGAGATGAATATGGACCCGATCAAGACCCGCCGTGAGGGTGCAATTTTGGAAGTGACGCTGGACCGGCCCAAGGCCAATGCGATTGACTTAGTGACGTCGCGGATGATGGGGGAGGTGTTTGCTGATTTTCGCGATGATCCCGAGTTGCGCGTGGCAATTATCACAGGGGCGGGGGCCAAGTTTTTCTGCCCTGGGTGGGATCTCAAAGCGGCGGCGGATGGCGATGCGGTTGATGGTGATTATGGTATCGGTGGCTTTGGCGGTTTGCAGGAATTGCCACGGCTGAACAAGCCGGTGATCGCGGCGGTGAACGGGATTTGCTGTGGCGGCGGATTGGAGCTTGCTCTGAGTGCGGACATGATCTTGGCGGCGGATCATGCGACATTTGCCTTGCCTGAAATTCGTTCTGGCACGGTTGCGGATGCGGCGAGTGTGAAACTGCCCAAGCGGATTCCCTATCATATCGCGATGGAGTTGTTGCTCACGGGGCGGTGGTTTGATGCGGATGAAGGCAAGGGTTGGGGCCTCATCAACGAGGTCGTGCCTGCAGATCAGTTGATGGACCGCGCGTGGGAATTGGCCCGACTGTTGGCCTCTGGTCCACCGCTGGTTTATGCGGCGATTAAGGAGATCGTGCGCGATGCCGAAGATGCCAAGTTTGCGGATGCAATGAACAGGATCACCAAGAGGCAATTGGGGTCTGTAGATACGCTATATGCCTCCGAGGACCAGTTGGAAGGTGCGCGCGCGTTTACAGAAAAGCGTGATCCGGTCTGGAAGGGGAAATAGTGCATTTGCCAAAGTGCGGCGCACAGGGTTATCTGAGCCTAAATATATTTTAGTTAAAGGCGCGCCGTATTTATGAACATTCTTTTTGTACATCAGAACATGCCAGGCCAATACCGTGAGTTGGTGCAATGGCTGGCCGCGCAAAAGGCGCATACGATCTATTTCCTGACGCAACGCAATAATCCGCCCAAGATTGAGGGGGTCGAAGCGCGTGTCTATAGGGCGCATAACGTCCCCAAGGATGATACATATGGTCTGAGTAAAGTTTGGGAAGAGGCGACAGGTGCGGGGTTCGGCGCGGTAACAGCGGCCAAACAGATTGAGCGTGAAGAGGGGTTCAAGCCTGATATCATCGTTGGGCATGTCGGCTGGGGTGAATTGACGTTCTTTAAACAGTTGTGGCCGGATGTGCCGATCATCGGATTTTTTGAATACTACTACCGCTTGCACGGTGGCCCGATCAATTTTGACCAAGATGAGACGGTAACGGAGCATACACCCTTTTTGCTACAGGCGCGCAATGCAGTGCCGAACTCTAATATCATGACGGTAGATCGCGGTCTGAGCCCGACAAAGTGGCAACGTGACTGCTTTCCCCCCGAAATGCACAGCAAAATTTATGTCTGCCATGACGGTATCCGCACGGATAAGCTGCAGCCTGATCCCGATGCCAAGCTCAAGCTGGGGCGGGCTAAAGAGCCTGTGGGGCGCAGTGACGAAATTGTCACCTATATGGCGCGCAACCTTGAGCGGATGCGAGGATTTCATCAATTCATGCGGGCGCTGCCTGATATTCTTGCGGCACGACCCAATGCGCGGGTGCTGGTGATCGGTGGGAACGAGGTGTCCTATGGCGCCAAGAGTAAGAACCCCGGTGGTCTGCGTGCAGAGATGGAAGCCGAAGTTGGAGATCGCGTTGATTGGAGCCGCGTACATTTTCTGGGACAGGTGCCGTACGAAGACTACCAGAAGATCATCCAGATCAGCCGCTGCCACATCTATATGACGATGCCTTTTGTGCTCTCTTGGTCGCTGCTTGAGACGATGTCGATGGAGGCGACGATTGTGGCCTCCGATGTGGAGCCGGTGCGCGAGGCGGTGACGCATGGCGAGACAGGATTATTGGTGGATTTCCACAATCCGGCAGCCTTGGCAAAGCAGGTCATTGAGGTATTGGAGCGGCCGCAGGATTTTGCCCATCTGGGACCTGCCGCACGCAAGCATGTGGTCGCGGAATATGACTTCCTGACGAAATGTCTGCCCGAGCACATCGCCCAAATGAATGCCCTACTGCCGCAGGACAAGCAGATCGCGATGCCTGACTAAGCTTTGGTGCTTAGTTTCCGGCGATGCTGATAAGGCCGAAGGCAGAGCCGATTAGACCGAAAACGACGCGCACTGAGGCGACCGGGCTTTCGGTGGCGAGGACAAGATCACCGGAGTTGATGAAAAAGTTGCGCGCTGAGAAGAGGCCATCGGATGTGGTGAGGTCGATGGTGAACACCACCCGCTGCTTACGGGGCCCGCTTTGGCCGTCGCTGACTGCCGAGGTGGGATATTCACGCAGGACCAGGACCCCCTTGGGGTTGGCGCGGGCCGCGTTAACGCCGCCAATGAGTGACAGAGCATCGAGTGCCGATACTTTGTCACGGTTGAAGGGGAACTGGTTTTCCGAGCCTGCTGCGCCGAGTGACAGGAAGTAACGGGAGTCTTTTTCGACGATAACCTGGTCACCGGCGAGCAAACGCGTGTCGAGCTTTGGATTGTCCAAAAGGCGCATGAGGGATGTGCGATATGTTGTATGGCCGCGTACCAATTTGACATGCGGGTTTGCCAGCCCGGCAGGCACACCTCCTGCCGCAGAGATCGCGGCGAGAATGGAAAAATCCTGATCCGGCATTTTGATATTGCCCGGTGTGGCGACGCCGCTAACCATATCGACCGAATTCGTGCGCCCCTCCAACATTGCCAATTGAACCTGCGCGCCTGGTGCAATCGCTTCGAGCTGGCGCTGGAGGGATTGGCGCGCGCTGTCTGGTGTACGGTCTGCTACCCGCACTTTTCCAACATAGGGAATAAAGATCATGCCCTTGGAAGAAACCCGCAGGCCGGAAATAATAACGCTGCGTTGGCCCGGGGCCATGAGCAAAGAGTTTTCCGCGCTATCCCAGATTGTGACACTAAGCGTATCGCCGGGGCGGATAACCTGAGCGTTCGAGCCGTGGGAGTGAGCCAGCCAGCTATAGCCTCGCTCTCCCGTGGTCGGCCATGCGGCGAGGCTGGGCAGTAATGCTTTTGACACAGGGTAGACAACAAAATCAGCTTCGGGCTGGTCTGCACCTTTTACGATCTCGGCTTGAATCGCAGCACCTCTGGGTAGGGTTCCACATGCGGTTACTGCAATAGATAGTGCAACACACAGTATATATCTTGCAAGTTTGCCCATTAAAATTACCGCTCATTCAGTTGTCAAAAACCCACATGATGCGCCATGCCACAGACGACACGGGTTGGAAATAGGTTGAGGGCAAGATAGTGGAACGCACTATGGCGTCAATCGTTAGAAAAAATGGGACTGAAGTTTATCGCGACCTGTTGCTGGGTGGTGGTGGACGGTTAGGACAAATGCTGCGCCATCATTGGCCGCAAGGAGGCCATTTATGCGCGCAAAGCAGGCAAGAAAGCGGTGGCATGCTGGTGTTTGATCCGCTGCGTGATCCTGAAATGCTCAGAACTGCATCTGCAGGACGACGGGCTATTATTTGCCTGTCAGGTGTGACCCCTGCGCATTCTGCAACGAGTGGGGATGCCATGTCACTCAATACGGATCTGGCGTTGGCGGCGGTTGATGCCGCTCCGAGTGACGCACGGGTTTTTGTTGTGTCGTCTGCTGCGGTTTACGGTGCGGCGGATGGGCCACATGTTGAAGCAAGCAGGGTAACTCCTGTCAGTGACTATGGTCATGCCAAGCGTGAGATGGAGATAGCGGCGTTGGCTCGGGGTGCGGGGCGTGTGTGCGTGTTGCGGATCGGTAATGTTGCGGGCGCCGATGCGATATTGGGGGGGTGGCGCGCAGGGATGACGCTGGACCAACTGGTGGATGGCGGCACGCCGCGGCGCAGCTATATCGGGCCAAAAACGCTGGCGCATGTGATCCACACCCTTTGCGGTACAGTACAGTTGCCGGACATTCTTAACATCGCGGCACCGGGCGTGATTGAGATGGGCGCGCTGCTGGACAGTGCAGAATTGGCATGGTCCCCTCGAACGCCTGCCGGGCCGGTGATCGAAGAAGTATTGATACATACCAAAGCACTAGAGAAATTTTATACCTTTACGCCGCAAGAATGCAGTGCGGCGGGTATGGTCGCCCAATGGCGAGAAGGAGCATCCGGACAATGACATGGCGCAAGCGCATCTTTGATCTGTTTTTCGCCAGCTTGTTAGTGGTGATCCTCGGGCCAGTGATCCTGTTGCTGGTGGTGTATATCTACCTCAAACAGGGCCGCCCGCTGTTTTACGTGGCAGAGCGAATGAAGGCGCCCAACCAGTCCTTTGGCCTGGTCAAGTTTCGGACCATGACTGTCGTGGATGCAGATCATGGCGTTTCAGGCGCACATAAAGCATCGCGGGTCACGCCCCTCGGTGCGCGATTGAGGGCGAAGCGAATGGACGAGTTTCCGCAGTTGTGGAACCTTCTCAAGGGAGATTTGTCATTCGTCGGGCCGCGCCCGCCCTTGCGTGAGTACGTCGAGCGATTTCCTGACATCTACGATGAAGTCCTCAAGTCGCGGCCTGGTGTGACGGGGCTGGCCACGATCAGGTTTCACAAGCATGAGGACCGTCTGCTTGAGCGCTGTACTACGGCAGAGCAAACTGATGACATCTATTGCCGGATTTGTGTTCCGCGCAAAGCGAAGCTGGACCTGATTTATCAGCACCACCAGAATATGTGTTATGACTTTGATCTGGTGTTCCAGACGATTGGAAATCTGTTTCGCCGGTCGAAGCGCTGAAATCTGCTTATGGTTGCGGGAGATGAAATCATTTATTATGAATGTCCTGCGAAACTGGTTAAAGTAGGGTACTAGCAAAAATCGTGGCCTTTTTTCGGCCATTCTGGTTCGGTTCGCCTGTACCGCGGAGCCTGCCGGAACACTTAGATAGATATAGGTTTCGTGATGCTCAATTGGGTTAGATCCCTCAACAAGATGCAAAAGCGGCGGGTTATGCTGTGTCTCGATAGCGCGCTTGTCCCGTTGGCGATGCTGTTTGCCTTTATTGCGATTGATTTGGACGGTGGTGTCGCAGGCAACATACGCAGCTTCATGCTGTTGATGCCCTATATGATCTTTGCGACCATCGGGATCGCCATGTGGTTCGGGATCGCCGATGTTCAGGTGAGCGCCTATGAGGCCGCATCGGTGGGGCTGACGGCGGTTCACGCTGTATTGCTGACGATTGCGTCGATTACCTTTTCCGACATAGCCGTTCTGAACCTGCCTATTGGCGTGCATATGGTATTTGGTGCCGCCTTCTTTTGTTTTGCTGTAGGAAGCCGTGCGGTGCTGCTACAGGTTGTGCTGTTGGTGTACCGCTCTTCGATGGATCACACGCGGGTTTTGATCTATGGCGCCGGCACAACAGGATCACAGCTTGTTTCCGCATTGCGGAGTCATGATACGATTCAGGCAGTTGCCTTTGTGGATGACAATAAGGGTTTGCAGGGCATGCGCGTTCAGCGCCTGCCAGTTTTCTCGCCGCTAAACATCGCCGAAGTTGTGAGCGATTATAAAATCGATCGTGTCCTGCTTGCCGTGCCTTCGTTGAGCCATCCCAAGCAGGCCCAAATTGCGCGCAAGCTTGAGAAAATGGGACTCGAGGTGCAAACGCTGCCATCGTTCTCGCAGTTAATTGGCCAAGAGGCGTTGGTCAATCAGCTCAAGCCGCTGTCGGCCCGTAGTTATCTGGGGCGGGATGAAGTATCCCACCCTCTGGGAAGTGCGCGGAACTGCTATGAGAACAAGGTCGTTCTAATCTCCGGTGCGGGAGGCTCCATTGGCTCGGAGCTGTCGCGGCAGGTGCTGGATTGTAAACCGTCCAAGATTATTATGTACGAACTGAGCGAGTTGGGTCTGTACAACATCGATATGGAACTGAGGAATATCATCGAGCAGGAGGAGCTTGGTATAGAGCTTGTTCCGGTTCTGGGGACGATCACGGACAGCCGACAAGTGCGCAAACTTCTGGTGAAACACGGGGTGCAGGTGGTTTTGCACGCTGCGGCCTACAAGCATGTACCACTGGTTGAGGCCAATCCTCTTACGGGTTTGGCAAACAATGTCTTCGGCACCCAAACATTGGCGGAGCAGTCGGCCAAGGCCGGTGTCGAGCGGTTTATCTTGATTTCGTCCGATAAGGCCGTGCGGCCTACGAATGTGATGGGTGCTTCAAAGCGGTTGGCCGAGTTGGTTATCCAGGATTTGGCAAAGCGGCATCGCGATAAGGGCCGCACGATCTTCTCGATGGTGCGGTTCGGGAATGTTCTTGGTTCATCCGGTTCTGTGATCCCCTTGTTTCAGGAACAATTGCGCCGTGGGGGGCCACTGACGGTGACCGATAAGGCTGTCGAGCGGTACTTCATGACAGTGCAAGAGGCGGTTCGCCTCGTATTGCAGGCCTGCGCGATAAGTCGCGGCTCCGAGGTTTTTGTACTGGATATGGGAGCGCCTGTTCCGATCCTTAATCTGGCTCGTCAGGTGATTGAGGGCGCGGGATATCAGGTGCGTGATGACGACCACCCTGATGGTGATATTGAAATTCAGTTTACCGGTCTGAGACCGGGGGAGAAGATGTCAGAAGAGCTGTCTCTCTCTGATGATCTGGTGGGGACGACATATCCAAAAATCTTTATGACACATGAAGGCGGCCTATCGCAGATCGAGGTTGCATCCGCACTGCGCAGCCTGCGCGAAGCATTTGTAGCGAGCGACGAGGATATGGCACGTGATGTTGTTCGCAAGTGGGTCGAAGGCTTCCATACCGAAATTTCCAAGGCTGACGCTTCTTAAACATTGCGCAGATTTGTCACGCTGGCTACTTATCGCTCAACTCGTGCGCGGTTTTGTTGTGCTTAGGGCGCGTCGGGTGCATGGTTGAAAAAAAATATTTTGCGGCAGAGAGTTTACATGATCAGGAAACTTGCAGTTTCGTCTTTGAGCGTCGCTCTTTTAGGGTCCGTAGCGCTTCTGCCTGCCGCAACGCATGCTGACGATATCGATGGCATCTTTGATGTTCCCAACCGCCCTTCCCTGAACTTTTATGGTGCGACCGGACTGATCGATATGCCATCGGGTGAGGCGATGCCCGATGGGCAATTCACTGTTGGCGTTTCAAGCTTTGGTGGGCAAACCCGCACGACACTAACCTTTCAGGCGACGTCGCGCATTCAAGCGAGTTTTCGCTATGCGGGGATCAAAGACGCGAATTTCGCCGGTTTTAGTACCTACCGTGACCGAAGCTTTGATGTCCGATTCCTGCTCAATCGTGAAAGCCGCTATTTGCCAGCGCTGAGTGTTGGTTTGCAGGATTTTGCCGGCACGGGCATTTATGCAGGCGAATTTGTAGCCGCGACAAAGAATTTCTCTGGTGGGCGTATCCCCGGGACCGTGAAGGCGACTGTTGGTTTAGGTTGGGGTCGTCTGGGAAGTTCGGGCGGTATTGGTGCACCCTTCGGGGGTGATCGACCTGCTTTTGAATCTGGTGATACGGGTGGTGAGCTGTCGGTCGATCAGTGGTTTCGTGGAGAAATGGCGCCGTTTGCCGGTGTGGAGTGGCAGATCAACGACAAGTGGGGCCTGAAGGCCGAGTACAGCTCTGACGCTTATGTAACTGAGACCGACCTGGGCGTAGTGGATCTCAAGTCGCGCCTTAACTTTGGTGCAGAATATCAAGTGAGTGAGAGCTTTCGCGTCGGTGGTTATTATCTTTATGGGTCCGAGATCGGGCTGAATGTGGAGATGCAGATCAACCCGAAACGTCCTGTTGCACCGCAGCGTTTGCCAGCGCCACGTCCCTATTTCATTCGGCCGGGCCGCCGTGAAAATCCAGCGGCCTATGACACCGCATGGGCCACCTCGGATGTGGACGCTTCTGTTACGGTGCGAGATGCACTGATCCCGCTTTTGGAAGCGGAAGGAATGACGCTGGTTGAGGTTCACTCAACTGCATCCACCGCTGAAGTTCGCTATACGAACGATCGATACAATGCGACGGCGGTTTCTGTTGGGCGTGTTGCGCGCGTGTTGGCGCGGTTGATGCCTGATTCAGTTGAGACGTTCCGCATTGTACCTGTGGTCGATAATCTGGCGCAGTCGGCTGTTGTTTTTCGCCGCTCTGATCTTGAGGCGCTGGAATTTGCGCCAAACTCTTCAGAGGCATTGCTGTCCGCTGCACGGATCACCAGCGTGGCCCCGTCCCTGCCCAACAGCGCGCGGAACGAAGATCTGTTTCCCGCCTTCAACTGGTCACTTGGCCCTTATCTCGCTCAAAGCTTTTTCGATCCGGAAAAGCCAATTCGTATAGACGGCGGTGTTCAGCTTGACATGTCGTATCAGTTTGCACCGGGCTGGGAGATTGCGGGGCAGCTTAGGTACCGTTTGGCAGGTAATATCGCAAGCGGTGACAACACCAACAATTCCGTACTCGAACCTGTGCGCACCAACAGTATTTTATATGCTCAAGCCAGTAACGCCGCAGTTACGAACTTGTACGTGAACCGCCAGTGGAAAACCGGACCGGATACCTATGCACGTTTCACCGCAGGCTATCTCGAGCGTATGTTTGGTGGTGTCTCTGCCGAAGCTCTCTGGAAGCCGGTAAGCAGCCGTTTGGCGCTCGGTGTTGAAGCGAACTATGTCAAACAACGTGCTTATGACGACTATCTTGGATTTCAAGACTACAGTGTCGCGACTGGTCATGCCTCTGCTTACTATGAATTCGGAAACGGGTTCACGGGTCAGCTTGATGTCGGGCGCTACCTTGCCGGTGATGTTGGTGCGACCGTATCGCTGGAGCGGGAGTTTGCAAATGGCTGGCGCGTCGGTGGCTTCTTTACCCTCACGGATGTTTCTGCCGAAGATTTTGGCGAGGGGTCGTTTGACAAAGGTATCACCTTTACCGTCCCGATTGATTGGCTGATTGGCAAATCGGATCAACGCAGCTCCTCGGCAACGCTTAGACCGCTGCAACGAGATGGTGGCGCGCGTTTGAGTGTTCCGGCGCGTCTGTATGAGCAGGTCCGAAGCGGGCACCGCCAAGAGTTGGTCGGAAACTGGTCCGGAGTATGGGAATGATACAAGTACTTTCACGAAGTGTAGGAGTTGGCTTGATCGCGGTGCTTCTAAGCGCCTGTGGCTCTGACGAAGATGCAAGTGCAAATCTGTCGCAGATGGCGCTGGATAATGCTACTCAACTGGTCACTGCGCGCGGTGTGGACGCACCAGAGAAAATTGAGCTGTCCTCGAAGCAGTTTGCGGAGATCAATGTGCCGGTGATCCAGATAAACCCTGAAATCCTCGGTGGTTCTGACTTCCTCCAGCTTGCTGCATCGCGGCGTGATTCGGGTTTGGGCGTTGTAAATGTCTGGAATTCATCAGATAATGCGCAGGTATTCTTGCGAAATGGCGTTATTGTCGGCTCCCGCGGCATCGGTGGTGATATAATTTCTGCTGATGCAAACATGACCATCAGAGCGTTGGGCGCGCGTGCAGGCAGCAGTGGCTTACGATCTTATCTTATTTCTGACGGTGACGTGACGACAACGGAGCACATATTTCGCTGTAAGATTGAAAACGTTCAAGCCGAAAATTTAATCCTTTTTGGTCAATCATTTAGCACTGATCTCATGCGTGAAAACTGTGTTGGTGGTCCGCGTGGGGACGACGTTGTCCGCAATGAATATTGGGTTCAAAGGGCGGACGGTTTTGTCAGGAAATCGCGCCAATGGATGGGCCCACGGATCGGCTACTTCGAAATCATAGGGGTCACACGTTAGACAAGAATGCAACATTCAGCGAAAGCGCGCCGAAATATCAGATTCTTTGCTTTAACAATGTTGTGAAAAAAACCCATCTCGGCTATGCAGAACTTAATCGCGAGTTCATCCCGCTATTTAGAAAACAGGACAGAAAAAATGATCAAGACAGTATCCCTTGCCGCAATCATCGCAGTGACAGCATCCGCTTCCTTCGCGGGTTCTTTGAACGATGCAATCGTAGAGCAACCAGTAATCGCAGCTGTTCCAGCAGGTAGCTCCGGTGGTATCGGCCTTCCAGTCATCATTGGCGGTGTTGTTGCAGCAGCAGCAATCGCAGCAATTTTGAGCGACGATGACGACGATGATACCGCTACTACAACTGTGGAAGACTAAGTTCTTTTAACGGCTAATTTGAGACGGCCTTCCCTTTCAAGGGAGGGCCGTTTTGCGTTTTTGCACCTCCTTTTTTGTCTTGACTTAGGAGTGGAGTGTCCGAATGGAAAAGCGGCTTTTGTCACTTGGTCACGGCTATAGTGCTCGGGCCCTTGCGGCGCGGTTGGTTCCCGAGGGTTGGCACATTGTTGGCACAACCCGAAGCGCAGACAAGATGGCGCAGATTGCGGCAACGGGTGTGGAACCTGTGCAATGGCCCGGTAGTGATCTCGCACCATTGATAGCGGAATTTCCCAACATCCTGATATCTGCTGGTCCCAGTCCTGACGGTGATCCGGTCTTGGCACAACTGCGGGATACCATTGCGTGCGCTGCATCGGGTATTCGATGGCTTGGATATTTGTCGACAACGGGTGTCTACGGTGATCGTAATGGGGGCTGGGTAGATGAACATACTGCCCTGACACCAAGCACATCGCGCGGTCAGGCGCGTGTCGCGGCAGAAGCGGCATGGCAGGCTATTCCTGACCTACCGCTGCATGTCTTTCGCCTTGCCGGAATTTATGGGCCGGGTCGTGGCCCGTTTGCCAAAGTGCGCAATGGCACGGCGCGGCGGATCATCAAGCAGGGACAGGTGTTCAGCCGTATTCACGTAGAGGATATCGCATCGGGGCTTGAACTGTCGCTGAACGCGCCGAATTCAGGCGCGATATATAATATGTGTGATGACGCCCCTGCGCCGCCTGAAGATGTTATCGGTCACGCAGCGGAGCTGTTGGGGATGCCCGTTCCCCCTGCTGTGGCATTTGAAGATGCAGAGATGACGCCGATGGCGCGTAGCTTTTACGCCGAGAGCAAGCGCGTGCGAAATAATCTGATCAAGCGTGAGTTGGGGTGGGTGCCGCGCTATCCAGATTACCGTAGCGGGCTTGCTGCGTTGCTGGCGCTTGATGAAACCTAATCCTTTGTTCAGTTTCTACTGAAAGGTTGCCTTGTCGGCGGTACATCGACACGCCATATAGATTCGAACCTGCGCACATCGGAATTGTCATGACCCTCACCCAAAAGCTGACCGAAATTCTGGAATCGAACGTGGTTCGCAACACGATTCTCGGGGTGATCGTGTTCAATGCGATACTTCTCGGGCTTGAGACATCAAAATCGATCATGGCGCAGGTCGGCACCCTGATACTGCTGCTTGACCAGATTTGTCTGACGATCTTTGTGGTGGAGCTGTTGGCAAAGCTGGTCGCGTACCGTGGCAGGTTTTTCCGCGACGGATGGAACATCTTTGATTTCATCATTGTGGGCATCTCGTTGGCGCCGGCTGCTGAAGGATTCTCGGCGCTGCGGGCACTACGAATTTTGCGGGTGCTGCGTATCATCTCGGTCGCACCGAACCTGCGCCGCGTGGTTGAGGGGTTTGTCACGGCGCTGCCCGGTATGGCGTCTGTATTCTTGCTGATGTCGCTGATCTTTTATATCGGCGCCGTCATGGCGACCAAGCTGTTTGGCCTTGGTTGCGATATATGCACGCCGGAGCAGGCAGCGGATTTCGATCTGTGGTTCGGAACGCTTGGGCGCTCTGGCTATTCGCTGTTCCAGATCATGACGCTGGAGAGTTGGTCGATGGGGATCGTGCGTCCTGTGATGGAGGTTTATCCACTGGCGTGGATGTTCTTTGTCCCGTTCATCATGATGACGACATTTGCGGTGGTGAACCTTTTGGTTGGTCTGATCGTGAACTCGATGCAGGATGCGCATCAGGAGGAATCAGTCGCCAGCACCGATGCCTACCGTGAGGATGTGCAAGGGAAGCTGGCAGCCCTTGAGGTTAAGCTCGACCAGTTGATCACGGCGCGCAAAGACTAGGCGATCTGCGTGCCAAGTTTTGCGATGCCGAGAGTGTTGAGGACTTTGGCCTCGATATGCTCTGCGTTCATGGCGGCTACCGCGTACATTTTCGCAGGGCTTGCCTGATCAATGAAGATATCGGGTAAGACCATGGAGCGGTATTTTAGCCCGCTGTCGAACATGCCTTCTTCGGCAAGCAGTTGCGCCACATGGCTTCCAAAGCCGCCAACAGCGCCTTCTTCCACAGTGATCAGCGCCTCGTGATTATGAGCCAGGGACAGGATCATGTCGCGGTCGAGCGGCTTGGCAAAGCGGGCATCGGCGATCGTGGGTGTGATGCCTTTGGCCATGAGCGCTTCGCCGGCTTTCTCGACTTCTTCAAGGCGCGTCCCAAAGGACAGGATCGCCACACGGCTGCCCTCATGGATCATGCGGCCTTTACCGATTTCGATAGGAACGCCGCGTTCGGGCATATCGACGCCGCGTCCTTCGCCGCGGGGAAAGCGGAAGGCGATCGGACCGTCATCATACGCGGCGGCGGTGGCAACCATGTGCTTTAGCTCGGCCTCATCCGCAGCAGCCATGACGACAAAGCCGGGCAGGTTAGTGAGGAAAGCGACATCGAAGGACCCTGCGTGTGTGGCTCCATCGGCGCCAACCAGCCCTGCGCGGTCAATCGCAAAGCGGACCGGCAAGCGCTGGATCGCAACATCATGTACGACCTGATCATACCCGCGCTGGAGAAAGGTCGAGTACATGGTGCAAAACGGTTTCATCCCACCAGCGGCGAGGGCGGCAGAGAAAGTGACCCCGTGTTGCTCCGCGATGCCTACGTCAAAACACCGTGAGGGATAGCGCTCCATGAATAGGTTCAGCCCAGTGCCGTCCGGCATGGCCGCAGTAATGGCGCAGATTTTGTCATCCTCGGCCGCGAGTTGCACAAGGCTATCGGAATAGACGTTTGTGTAGGTTGGCGCGTTGCTAGGTGCTTTTTTCTGCTCTCCGGTGACGACATTGAATTTGGCCGTGGCATGACCTTTGTCGCGGGCCGCTTCGGCGGGTCCGTACCCTTTGCCCTTTTTCGTCAGGACGTGGATCAGGATCGGGCCGGTAGCGCGCGCTTTGACAGTGCGCAGCACGGGCAGCAACTGGTCCATGTCGTGGCCATCAATCGGGCCGAGGTAGCTAAAGCCCAATTGCTCAAACAGGGTGCCGCCGACGGTCATCCCCTTGAGCATATCTTTGGCGCGCTTGGCCCCTTCGCGGAAGGGGTAGGGCAGAAGGCTCACCGCACCTTTTGCGGCTGATTTCAGTTCCTGAAACGGCTCTTCGGCATAGAGACGGCTGAGGTAAGCGGACATGGCCCCGACCGGAGGTGCGATGCTCATCTCGTTGTCGTTGAGGATCACAATCATACGCTTTTTGAGGTGACCTGCGTTGTTCATCGCCTCATAGGCCATACCCGCAGACATGGAGCCATCGCCAATAACAGCAATTGCATCGCCCAGCCCCTCAGGCACTACACCGCCTAAATCCCGCGCCACGGCAAAGCCCAAGGCGGCGGAGATGGAGGTGGAACTGTGCGCCGCGCCAAACGGATCATAGGGCGATTCAGAGCGCTTGGTGAAGCCGCTCAACCCGTCTTCCATGCGCAGCGTACGGATGCGATCACGGCGTTCCGTCAGGATTTTGTGCGGGTAGCATTGGTGACCGACGTCCCAGACGATCTTGTCTCGTGGCGTGTCAAACACAGCATGCAGCGCCACGGTAAGTTCAACCACGCCAAGACCCGCACCGAGATGTCCGCCCGTGACTGAAACCGCCGAAACAGTCTCCGCGCGCACTTCACCGGCAAGTTGCGTCAGCTCACGATCGGAGAGCGATTTCATATCCGCGGGGCGGCTGATCCTGTCCAGCAAGGGTGTATTCGGCGTATCGGTCATATCTTTGTCCCTAGCTTTTTCGTGCGACGACGAACTGGGCCGCCTCGCGCAACGTGTCTGCCTGCGCGCCATATGGTGACAACACGTCACACGCGGTGTTTACCAACGTTTGCGCCCGCTCTTTTGCACCATCAAGGCCCAGCAGTGAAACGAAAGTTGCCTTGCCCGCGCCCGCGTCTTTGCCCACCGCTTTCCCAACGGTCTGCGCGTCACCTTCAACGTCCAAGATATCATCGGCAATCTGAAAGGCGAGGCCCAGATCGCGGGCATATTGTCCCAACGGTCCGGTGTCAGCCTGTGCCATGCGCGGTCCGGCCATAGCAGCCCATTCAATGAGGGCTCCCGTCTTACCCGCTTGTAAGATAATGATTTCATCTAGAGAAAGCGGCATATCTGCAGTCTCGGCCGCGATATCAAGCGCCTGACCGCCAACCATCCCGCGCACGCCGGAGGCCTGGGCCAATGTGCTCACAAGGTCGAGCTTTGCCGCATCGGCACAGCCAGATTTTGCCACCAACTCAAAGGCTAGCGTTTGAAGCGCATCGCCTGCCAAAACAGCCGTCGCCTCATCCCACTTGCGATGTACTGTGGGCCTCCCGCGCCGCAGATCGTCGTCATCCATGCAGGGCAAATCGTCATGCACTAAGGAATATGCGTGCAGAGCCTCAATTGCAGCGGCGGCGGGTGCTGCATTATCAACGCTCAACCCATGCAGACGCGCAGTTTCAAGCACGAGAAAGGCGCGGAGCCCCTTACCGCCTTCGGTTGCATAGACCATCGCGTCCCGGATCGGCCCATGGGTACCTGTCAGAGCATCCTCGACTTGGTCCGACGCCAACGCACCAGCACTTTTCATCGCTTGGGCAAAGCCGCCCATATTACAGACCTTCGACAGGTTTCAATCCAGCGGGATTGCCGTCTTCATCAAGCGTGATCGCAGCGACTTTTTCTTCCGCTTCTTTCAGCTTTGCTTCACAGCGCGCTTTCAGGAGCGCACCGCGTTCATAGAGCGCAATACTCTCATCCAGTGCGACATCGCCCCGTTCAAGTTTGCCTAGAACCTGTTCTAGCTCGGCCATGGCAGCCTCAAAGTTCATCTCTTCAACCGGTGTACTGCTCATGGAAGTCTCTCTCGTATCAATTCAGGAACGGTTATAAGCAGACCGCCCCCTCATGACCAGCACCTCGCGGTCCTGCGCACTATCTTTCTTGGCCTTAAACCCTCCGGGGGAAGCGACCCTTAGGGCGATGGGGGCTGGCCCCCTCTTTGCCTTCAATCAGGCGCGAGCATATATCCCGCACCGCGCACGGTTTGCAGGTAGCGTGGTTGCTTTGGATCAGCCTCGATCTTGCGGCGCAAACGGGTGATCTGAACATCCACAGCGCGTTCTTGCGCCTGACCGCGGTCACGGCCTAACTCTTCGACTAGCGTTGCTCGGCTCAGCGCCTCTCCGGTCTTGGCAGAGAAAATCTTCATGAGCTGGATTTCGGTAGCAGTCAGCCGGACAAGGTCCTCGCCCTGCCACATCTCACCCCGTTCCATATCATAGCGGATTGCACCAAGATTAAGCACTTTTGGCGCGATGTCTTGGGGAGCGGCTTCGGGCATCCGCCGCAGAATCGCGTTGATCCGCAAAAGCAGTTCTTTCGGCTCGAACGGTTTTGGGAGGTAATCATCGGCGCCGGCTTCCAGACCTTCGATCCGGTTGTCGGTCTCGCCCTTGGCGGTGAGCAGTAAAATCGGCGTCGTCATCGTCTCGCGTAGAGCGCGGGTCAGGCTCAGGCCGTCTTCGCCGGGCATCATCACGTCCAAAATGATCATGTCGAATTCTAGACCCGACAGGATACGCCTTGCATGGGCGGAATCGCGGGCGGCTGTCACCAGAAACCCGTGGCGCATCAGGAACTTTTGCAGCAGCGTGCGAATACGTTCGTCATCATCGACGATCAGCAGATGGGCGTCCGGTGTGCTCATGATGTGGTGTCTTTCAATCGGCCATAGGTGGCGCGCATCTCGCCGTCCATCATCGCCTCAAGGACGGTGCGGAAGCCCGAAACTGCGTCTGGTCCGGCATCGCGGAAGGCAGCGCGCATGCGGGCGCGTTGGGCGTCTGAGAGGGTTTGTTCCAATGTACGTCCCGCCTGTGTCAGGTTCAGGTGCCGCTCGCGCTTGTCCATGCGGCCTACCTTGCTCTCTACCAGACCATCCGCAATCAGTGTGCGCAATACACGGTTCAGCGATTGTTTTGTAACGCCAAGGATGTTGAGCAGGTTGTTGACGGTAGTATTTGGTGCGCGTCCGATAAAGTGGATGGCGCGGTGGTGCGCGCGCCCGTAGGCCATATCGGCCAGAATGCGGTCAGGATCGGCGGTGAACCCGCGATAGGCAAAGAACATCGCTTCTATCCCCTGCCGCAGCTGCTCGTCCGTGAGAAACAGCAGCGCCTCGCCGCTTGAAGGGCCGGATGTGCGCCTGTCCATGGATCGTCTCCCTGAGGTACTTACAGCGATGACTTTATGTCAGTGTTGTTGACACTCCAAGCCCGAAAGGCTAGGTGGATTCAAGTTTTGCGTAACTATATGTCCAGAAGTGGCGGTATTGCGCAATATATGGAAATCTAGATAACTTTCGAGAGGAACTATTATGGCTGGCGGATATGATGATCGGGACGGGCACATCTGGATGGACGGTGAGATGGTGCCGTGGCGCGATGCCAATGTGCATATCCTGACCCATGCCATGCACTATGCTTCTTCGGTATTTGAAGGCGAGCGGGCGTATAACGGCAAGATTTTCAAAAGCCGCGAACACTCTGAGCGTCTCAAGCGCTCTGCCGAGATGATTGATTTTACGATCCCTTACTCGATTGACGAGCTGGAGGCCGCCAAGGCTCAAGTACTTGCAGATTCAGGTCTGAAAGATGCCTATGTGCGCGCAATCGCGTGGCGTGGTGCTGGCGATGATATGGGTGTTGCGTCCCAGAAGAACCCTGTGCGCGTCGCCATTGCAGCTTGGGAGTGGGGTGCCTACTACGGCGACGCCAAGATGAAGGGTGCCAAGCTCGATATCTCGAAATGGAAGCGCCCGTCGCCCGAGACAATTCCATGTCACGCAAAGGCAGCGGGTCTGTATATGATCTGTACCATGTCCAAGCATGCGGCAGAAGCCAAAGGCTGCTCCGATGCGATGATGTATGATCATCGAGGCTATGTGGCTGAGGCGACTGGAGCAAATATTTTCTTTGTAAAGGATGGCGAAGTGCATACGCCTGATCCTGATTGCTTCCTCAACGGGATCACGCGTCAGACTGTGATCGGCATGCTGCGCGATCGTGGCATTACGGTGCATGAGCGGCACATCATGCCCGAGGAGCTCGCGGGTTTCGAGCAGTGCTGGCTGACCGGAACAGCGGCTGAAGTTACGCCTGTCGGCCAGATTGGCGAGCACACATTCGAGGTGGGGGCGCTGACGCGCGACATCGCGGAGAGCTATGAGAAGTTGGTGCGCGCCTAGGCTTTGCAATTTGAGTGAGCCAGCAGCCGGAGCTTAGCTCCGGTTGCTGGCGTGGCGTGGCCTAAAGGCCCCGCAAACTCTATGCTAAACTGAGCTTAATACAATGCGACCGGATTGATCATCGCTTGCACGGTGCCTACGATGCGCGGTTGGCCCAGCACAAACATGAACTCGTTCACGCCTTCGCGCACAAGTGGCCCAACATTCATCGTCTCCAGAATATAGATGCCGTTTTCCTTGAGCAGTGTGACGTGGCCATAGAATACCTTGTCACCTTCGGGTGCTGGAATAGGCTCTAACCCCCATGTATCGGCGCCAACGGCCATCGGGTTGAGCGATGCGAGATAGACGGCGCCCTCATTATTCAGGCCGGGCTCTGAGCTGCCCCATGCAGTGGGATCGCTTTCAAGCATGCCTTCTGTCCAACCGGTGTGGAACAGGATGATATCGCCTTCGCCCATCGTCACGCCTTGGGCTTCAGCGGCGGCTTTTATCTCGGCCTCGCCGAAATGTGCGCCTGCCTCCATCACGTCGACGCCCGCATGTGCGGCCATATCGAGGATCACTGCGCGGCCTACCAGCGGCGGTACAGCGTGGGTTCCGAGTTTGGTCAGTCCGGTAATGGCGCTGATCTCTTTCTCGTCGAGACAGTTATAGTAATGACCGCCTTCACCCAGATGCCCCAGCCCGTCGAGCTGTGAGCCAATACCAATCCATGTTTGGAGGAGGTCGTCGTTATAATTTGCTTCATACCCAAAGCCGGAGAGCTTTTGACCACCTTGCTGGTTCGGTTGCACCACCTGCAAATTGAGCGAACGCGGCGGGAATGCGGGGGTGTTTGGCCCAATGGCGATGCCAAGCGGCATGGATTTGCCTAGTTTGATCAGTTTGGCCGCTTCCAGTGTCCGCTCTGGCGTCACCAGATTAGCGGAGCCGAGCGTATCTTCCGCCCCCCACCTGCTGGTTGAGGTGCAATCCGCAAACGCGGCACCTGCCCCAAGCGATAGGCCAAGGCAAAGCGCTGTAATTTTCTTCAAAGTCATATCAATCCTCCACAGTTTGACAGGCCTGTCCTCTGGCGGGACAGATTCGCCCTGTCTGGTTTCTCAGGCTAGCACGCGGCTCTCCCTATGCGGGAAATTTTAACAGTGGAGGGGGAGTGACCGCCTAGTAGTCGACACCACGTTGGGCCTTGATCCCGTTCTTGAACGGGTGCTTCACCTCGGTCATTTCGGTCACCAGATCGGCATAGTCGCACAGCTCCGGTTTGGCATCTCGGCCTGTCAGTATGACGCCTGTGCGTTTATCACGGGCTTCCAATCCAGCGATGACATCATCGACCGAAAGGTAGCCATAGCGCAGCGCGATGTTGATTTCGTCCATCACGACGAGGTCATAGTCGCCGCTCTCCAGCATCTCGCGTCCTTTTGCAAAGGCGGCCTCGGCGGCGGCGATATCGCGGTCTTTGTCTTGGGTGTCCCAAGTGAACCCTTCGCCCATGGAATGCCACGTGACCTCTTCAAGACGTTCGAAGAACTGACGCTCGCCTGTTTTCCACTTGCCTTTGATAAATTGCACGACGCCAACTTTTTGCTTCCATCCCAGCGCGCGGATGATCACGCCAAACGCGGAGGATGATTTCCCTTTGCCATTGCCGGTATGCACCAGCACCAGCCCTTTTTCCGGGTCTTTCAGCTCTGACACCCGCTCGCGCTGCTTGGTCTGAACTTCTTGCATCTTTTGCTTGTGATCTTCGCTGCTGGTCATGTGGTATCTCCTGAGGGGCGGGTTTTATTCTGGTGTGCCTTGTGGTGGTACAGTGGCTTTCGCCTTGCTCCTGTCCAGCCCTAACTGACGCTCCCGCCAGATAATCAAAACGCCACCAGCGATGACCAGGGCGGCACCGGTGAGGATGGCGGGCGTGGGGAGTTCGCCAAAGACAACCCAGCCGATGATGCTGGCAAAGATCATCGACGAGTAATCGAACGGCGCAAGCATAGAGGCGGGGCCGAAGCGCAGCGAGGAGGTAACGATGATTTGCGCCACGCCTCCGATCAGGCCAGCAGCGACCATGAGCCCTGCGACTTGCCATGTGGGTGTGATCCAGTCGAGGGCATTCCATCCGGTCAATTCCCCCAGCGGATAGGTGAGTAGCGATAGGCATGTGGCAGTGAGCGAGAAGTAAAAGACGATTGCGGCTGTGTGTTCGGTTTGCACAAGTTTGCGTACGTGGATTTGGACCAAGGCGCGCAAGACGGAGGCGGCCAGCACCATCATTGCGCCAATCGTGGCGGTTCTGGTCACCGCGTCCTCCTCAAGTGAGAGGCGCGGGGCGAGAACGATCATCACACCAACAAGGCCAAGTGCCACCGCTGAGAGCCGGAACAGGCGCACCCGCTCACCCAGCAGCAAAGCCGCAAAGATCACGGTGAACATGGGCGTGGCATAGCCGATAGCAGTGACCTCGGGCAAGGGCAGCAGACCAAGACCCCCAAAGGTGAGAGCCATGGCGGTGGTGCCAAAAATTCCGCGCCAGACGTGACCGATGAAATTTTGGGGGATCAGACCTGTGCGCAAATCGTGCTGTTGCCAAAGCCACAGGATGATCACAGGGAAGGCGAATATTGAGCGAAAGAAGACGGCCTGTGGTGGCGGCACGGTGGCGGAGGCGCTTTTGATCAATGCGGCCATAATCATGAATAAGAAGATCGAGCACAACCGGAGTGCGATGGCCGTGCCCGGCCTGTGTGTTGTCATGTTCTGTGCCATGATTTTATGTGCGCTCTAGATCGGGAAAGATCAAGCGGGTGACGAGAGCGTAAATTTTTTTCGATAAACTTGGTTCAAAATTTTTTGAAAATTGCGGCGCCTTATCCGATCGTGCCGCGATTTTCTCCGATTTGACCACGGTGCAGCAGCAGATGATCGAGGATCACGCAGGCCATCATCGCTTCGCCAACGGGTACGGCGCGGATGCCCACGCAGGGATCATGACGGCCTTTGGTGATGATCTCGGTCTCCTCGCCGGATTTGGTGATTGTTTTCCGCGTGGTCAGGATGGAGGAGGTGGGCTTTACGGCGAAGCGGACGACGATGTCCTGGCCAGTGCTGATGCCGCCCAAGATGCCTCCGGAGTGGTTGGACGAGTATTCTGGTTGTCCGTCCGCGCCCATGAAAATCTCGTCCGCGTTCAGCTCTCCAGTCAGCATCGCCGCCGACATGCCTTCGCCGATTTCCACACCTTTGACGGCATTGATGCTCATCATCGCCGCCGCGAGATCAGTGTCTAACTTGCCATAAACGGGCGCACCGATACCTGCGGGAACGCCTCTCGCAGTGACTTCGATGATCGCACCGACAGAGGAACCTGACTTGCGCAGGCCATCAAGGTAGGTCGCCCAATCGGCGGCAGCTTTTGCGTCGGGCACCCAGAACGGGTTTTGCTCAATCTGGCCCCATTCGAAGGCATCGCGGTCAATCTGATGCGGGCCCATTTGCACCATGTAGCCGGTGATCTGGACAGTGGGCGCAATCGCCTTGATTACCTCGCGGGCGATGCCGCCTGCGGCCACACGGCTGGCAGTTTCACGCGCGGAAGAGCGCCCGCCGCCGCGATAGTCACGGATACCGTATTTTTGGAAGTATGTGATGTCGGCGTGACCGGGGCGGAACTTTTCTTTGATATCGCCGTAGTCTTTGGAGCGTTGGTCAGTGTTCTCGATCATCAGCTGGATCGGAGTGCCCGTAGTGACGCCCTCGAATGTGCCGGACAGGATGCGCACCTCGTCCGCTTCGCGCCGCTGGGTGGTGTACTTGTTTTGGCCGGGTTTACGTTTGTCGAGCCAATGTTGGATCATCTCTGGCGTGATCTCCACACCCGGAGGGCAACCGTCGACTGTAGCGCCCAAAGCAGGTCCGTGGCTTTCGCCCCAAGTGGTTACGCGGAAAAGATGGCCAAAACTGTTGATCGACATAAGGGTGCTCCTTTTCCCCCTGTTAGCGGGGGTGCGGCATTGTCTCAAGCGGTTTTGGCTTGCCAAAGGGACGCGGCCCTCCTAACCCTACTCTCACCTCGGGGTGCCAAAGGCTGAGATGTACAACAGTACAGACCCGTAGAACCTGAACCGGTTAACACCGGCGGAGGGAAGGTCTGGACATATTTCCAACACCTCTCTGCGCCGCAATTTGGAGGATGCTATGAAGTATCTCACGTTTGCGACTGCAACTTTGGCTGTAACAGCCATTTCAACATCAGTATGGGCCGATACGCCCGAACTTACCGTCTATACCTACGATAGTTTTGTCAGTGATTGGGGCCCTGGCCCCGCGATTGAGAAGGCGTTTGAGGAAACCTGCGGCTGTGATCTTAAGCTGGTCGGCATTGGCGATGGTGCGGCGCTGCTGGCGCGGCTCAAGCTGGAGGGTGAACGCTCCGACGCCGATGTGGTGATGGGGTTGGATACTTCTCTTATCGCGGCGGCAAAGGAGACGGGGCTGTTTGCCGAGACGGTCGTAGAGGCGGACTATGCCTTGCCGATCGAATGGAACGATCCCGTTTTTGCAGCCTATGATTGGGGCTATTTCGCCTTTGTGCATAACAAAGACCTGACACCGCCTGCGAATTTCAAAGCACTGGGCGAGAGTGATTTGAAGATCGTCATTCAGGACCCGCGCTCCTCTACACCGGGGCTTGGTTTGTTGATGTGGGTGAAGGCCGCTTACGGCGACGAGGCCCCTGCGATTTGGGAGGCGATGGCCGATAACGTGGTCACTGTGACCAAGGGCTGGTCCGAGGCTTATGGTCTTTTTCTCGAAGGAGAGGCGGATATGGTGCTGAGCTATACCACATCCCCTGCATACCATCTGATTGCAGAGGAAGATGACGGCAAGGCGGCGGCCCCGTTTGACGAAGGTCACTACATGCAGATCGAAGTTGTCGGAAAGCTCGCAGGGAGCGATCAGCCGGAACTGGCAGATAAATTCCTGAACTTCATGGTATCGGATGCGGCGCAGACAATTTTGCCAACGACAAACTGGATGTATCCTGCCGTTACGCCAAGTGCTGGCTTGCCAGCAGGGTTCGAGACGTTGACCGTCCCTGAAAAAGCCCTGCTGATACCCTCAGAAGAGGTTCCTGCAATCCGTGATGAGGCTTTGGCCGAGTGGCTCAAAGCGCTGTCGCAGTAAGGCTGATCTCTATTAGCCCAAAAACGGGGATCAGCGCGGCGCTTTTGGTGCTGGCGCTGATCCTTCTGGCGCTCGGCGCTGTGCTGAGCCGTGCCGAAGCGGGCGCGGGGCTGGGGCCGAGTGATTGGGCTGCGGTCCGGTTCACCGTCTTGCAGGCGGCATGCTCCTCATTCCTTTCTGTCGTCCTCGCCATCCCTGTTGCGCGGGCCTTGGCGCGGCGGCGGTTTGTCGGGCGGGGGGCTTTGGTGACGCTGCTCGGGGCGCCGTTTATCCTGCCAGTGATTGTTGCGGTTCTGGGCCTGTTAACGGTGTTCGGGCGCAATGGGTGGGTGAATGGCGGGCTTGATGCATTAGGTTTGCCGAGTGTGTCGATCTATGGGTTTCATGGTGTGGTGCTGGCCCATGTGTTTTTCAATATGCCACTGGCGACGCGACTTTTGTTGCAGGGATGGCAGGCTGTGCCGGCTGAGCGGTTTCTGCTGGTGGCGCAGCTGCGTCTAACGCCGCGTGCGGTATTTCGGGCAGTGGAGCTGCCTGTGTTGCGGCAGGTCGTGCCGGGGGCTTTGGCTCTGGTATTTGTGATTTGTTTGACCAGCTTTGCTGTGGCGCTCACGCTTGGGGGCGGTCCAAGGGCGACGACCATCGAGCTGGCGATCTATCAGGCATTCCGGTTTGATTTTGATCTGGGGCGGGCGGCGCTTTTGTCTGTGGTGCAGTTGGTGTTGGCGGGGGCGATGGCGCTTGTTGCGCTGCGGCTGGTGCCCGCGATTTCTGTAGGAGGTGGACTGGACCGCATCATGCCGCGATGGGATGCACGGGGCGGCGTGCAGCGTGTGGTTGATGTGAGTGCTATTGCTTTGGCTGCGCTCTTTTTGCTGGTGCCATTGGGTGCGGTTGTCTGGCGCGGTATTCTCGGACTGCCACAGATGCCAGCGGAGGTCTACCGCGCGGCGGGTGTGTCGATCTCGGTTGCACTGGCCAGTATCGTTGTTTTGCTGGTGTTGGCGTTACCTATGGCGGGTTGGATTGCGGGGCGGCGTGGGGGTGGTGTCGAAGCCGTTGGACTGCTGGGCCTTTCCGCTTCTCCGCTCATGATCGGGACGGGATGGTTTATTGTGATCAATCCTCTTGCGAACCCGACTGATTTTGCGCTGCTTGTGACTGTGCTGGTGAATGCGATGATGGCGCTGCCGTTCGCCCTGCGTATTTTGGTGCCACCAATGCGTGACGTGGTGCAGCAATATGGGCGGTTGAGCGCGATGCTTGGGGTGAGCGGTTGGCGACTGTGGCGTGTTGTGCTGGTGCCGCGATTGCGTGCGCAGATTGGATTTACGGCAGGGCTCACTGGCGCGTTATCGATGGGGGATTTGGGAGTGATTGCGCTGTTCTCCGATCCTGAGCGTGTGACACTGCCCTTGCAGATGGTTTGGCTGATGGGAGCGTACCGCATGGATGCGGCGGCAGGGGCGGCGCTGATTTTGTTGGCGCTGAGCCTCGGGATATTCTGGATATGTGACAAGGGAGGGCGCTGGCGTGCTGAAGCTTGAAGATGCACTAATCGTGCAGGATGATTTCCAACTGCGGGCAAATTTTACGTTAGTGGCGGGGCGAAAATATGCCGTGATTGGCCCGTCTGGTGCTGGGAAGTCGACGCTGTTGGCAGCACTGTGTGGTTTTGTACCGCTGGCATCGGGGAAGATGCTGTGGGAACAGCGCGACATCACGGAGGCGGCCCCGGATGTGCGGCCAATGACGATGTTGTTTCAGGATAATAACCTGTTTCCGCATTTGAACGTATTACAAAATGTGGGGCTGGGGTTACGGCCTGATCTGCGGCTGAACGGTGCTGAGCGGGAGCAGGTCGAGCGTGCCTTGGAGCGGGTTAATCTGGCGCAGTTTGCGGATGCAAAACCAGGCCAGCTATCGGGTGGGCAGCAGAGCCGTGTGGCGCTTGCGCGGGTGTTGGTTCAGGCGCGACCATTGGTGCTGTTGGATGAGCCGTTTGCGGCCCTAGGTCCCGCACTGCGCAATGAAATGCTTGATCTCATGCGGGATATGCTGGTTCAAACGGGGGCGGCCATGGTGATGGTGACCCATACGCCTGATGATGTGCGCCATATTGCGGATGAGGTGATATTTGTGGAGGGCGGGCGCGCTCATGCGCCCCGTCCGGCGGTAGCGTTGATGGATGATCCACCGCCGGAGTTGCGTGCCTATTTGGGCTAGGTCGATATGAGTGCCAGCGCAGCGCGGGCGGCCTCGCGCCCTTTATCGACGAAATGCGCACGGTAGATCGCATTATGGTGGTCCGTCTCGTGGTAGTGGTGGGGGGTGAGGGATACCGACAGGATTGGCACGCCAGTATCGAGACCCACGCGCATCAGGCCGTCCACAACAGCGGCGGCGACGAAATCATGGCGATAAATCCCGCCATCCACTACAAACGCAGCGCAAACGATAGCATCGTATTTACCCGTTTTGGCGAGTTGTTGTGCTTTGAGCGGCATCTCGAACGCGCCGGGAACATCAAAGACGTCTGTTTGCGCGGGCGTGATCAGCTCCGAGAAGCCATCATATGCGCGGTCTACAATATCAGCGTGCCATTGTGCTTTGACAAAGGCTACGCGGGTTGGGGTGTCTGTCATGTGTAATCTCCTTTAGGCATTAACAGTCCACCCAAGGCGATCACAAAGCATCCGCCGCACCGATGACGGCGCGCCTGATACATTGCATTCTCTTCCATCCGGACTTTAACCGTCGGCTCCGGCATCTCACCGGATCTGCTTGTCCCTGCCTCCCTATAAAAAGAAGCAAGCGCTCGCGGGCTCAAAGGACGAACCTTTATACCGCCGGTGGGGAATTTCACCCCGCCCTGAGAATAGGTGCAGATTGCCAACTGGGGGCCTCCTCTGCAATAGCTTATCGTGTCACATGCACAGGAGGGCGCGATGCATCCCAATCCGGTTTTTCACGACGCAGATAGCGCGAGAAACATCTCGTTTGCGCGTAAGCGTGCGTTTGGCGTTTTGGCTGTGACTGCCGAGGATGGCCCGCACCTGAGCCATATCCCGTTTCTGCTGAGCGAGAACGGGTCCACTGCTGAACTGCATCTGGTGCGCTCCAATCCAATTGCGCGGATGGATGAGGGGCCGCACCGCGCAAAGATCGTCGTTTCAGGTCCGGATAGCTATGTATCCCCCGATTGGTATGGGGTGCAGGATCAGGTGCCGACGTGGAATTATATTGCGGTGCATATGACTGGTACGTTGGAGCGACTGCCGCAGGAGGTGATGCACGATATGCTGAACCGTCAATCGGCGGCTTATGAAGAACAGCTGATACCAAAGACGCCGTGGACGACGGATAAGATGACGCCGGATGTGCTGGAAAAGATGATGCGGATGATTGTGCCGTTTCGGTTCACATTGACGGGGGTCGATGGCACATGGAAGCTGGGGCAGAACAAACCTGAAGCAGTGCGAATCTCAGCAGCGGAGCATATGGCGGACCATGGGATCGGCAGTGAGGTAGCGATCATCGCTGCGATGATGCGTGATCTCGATCATACTTAGCGCACGGTTGCCTTAAGCATCGTTCGGGTAAAGAGTGGTGTGCGTAATGTCCAAGATAGGAACCACGCCATGAAGCTCTATTACGCCCCCACATCGCCCTATGTCCGCAAAGTTATGATCCTGCTCGAAGAGACAGGCCAGCGTGATGATGTGGAGCTGATCAATGTCGCGACCACGCCTGTTGCGGCTGATCCGGCGCTCTTGGCAAAGAATCCTTTGGCCAAAGTCCCTGCATTGGAGCGGCCTGACGGGCCGACGCTTTACGATAGCCGCGTGATCACCGCCTATCTGGATGCACGCGGGGGGGATAAACTCTACCCCGCAGGTGCGCGGCGCTGGGATACGCTGACACTTGAAGCGACGGCAGACGGGATCTTGGATGCGGCCCTGCTCATGACCTATGAGACACGGCTGCGACCCGAGGAAAAGCGGATGCCGGAATGGGTAGACGGACAGTGGGACAAGGTTGCGCGCAGTGTCGCAGCCCTGAATACGCGTTGGATGAGCCACCTGAATGGTCCGCTGGATATGGGGCAAATCGCGGTTGGCTGTGCGTTGGCCTATGTAGATTTCCGGCATGACGTGCGGGATTGGCGTAAAGGGAATGACGGATTGGCTAAATGGTTTGAAAGCTTCGAATCGCGTCCGTGGATGCAGTCGACAGTTCCGCCAGCGGCGTGAAAGTCTGCAAACTAGATCAATTAGCCTGTGATAAGTGGCAACTGCGACGGTTTGCGCAGCTAAACCATCTGGACGACTGTGCTTGTCCAAGTTAGATACCACAGCAATGTCCGACGCCTTGAATAAATGCGTCACAATACCTAGTGGCCAATTTTCGGCCCAAATATGGAGAAACCGACGTGTCACAAGCTGATGATACCGCAGGCAACCGGAGGGACTTCCTCTATTACGCGACCGCAGGCACTGGTGCCGTGGCCGTAGGTGCCGCCGTTTGGCCACTGGTCAACCAGATGAATCCTTCTGCCGATGTTTTGGCACTGTCCTCCATCCGTGTGGATGTGAGCAGTGTTGAGCCCGGCACGCAGCTGACCGTTAAATGGTTGGGTAAGCCTGTGTTTATCCGCCGCCGTACGCCGGAAGAGATTGAGCGAGGACGCGGGGTCGCGCTTTCTGATCTGCCAGATCAAGGCGCTGAAAATGCGAACATGGCAACGGATGCTACGGCAGCAGATGAGAACCGCACCTTGGACGAAGCTGGGGAATGGCTTGTCATGATCGGCGTCTGTACGCACCTTGGTTGTGTACCAATCGGTGACAGTGCCGGTGATTTCGAAGGCTGGTTCTGCCCATGCCATGGATCGCACTATGATATTGCGGGCCGCATCCGCAAGGGCCCCGCGCCGTTGAACCTGCCTGTTCCCGTTGCAGAGTTCATCGACGAATCAACAATTAAACTCGGTTAAAGGAACGAACTTATGTCTGGAATTCCTCACGACCATTATGAGCCGAAGACGAAAGGCGAGAAGTGGATTCATTCCCGCCTGCCGATCGTTGGTCTTATGTACGATACACTGATGATCCCTACGCCCAAGAACCTGAACTGGATGTGGATCTGGGGCATCGTTCTTACGTTCTGCCTGGTGCTGCAAATCATCACCGGCGTTGTCCTTGCGATGCATTATACACCTTCCGTAGATGGCGCCTTTGCATCGATCGAGCATATCATGCGTAATGTGAATGGCGGCCATATGCTGCGCTATATTCACATGAATGGCGCGTCGCTCTTCTTTGTTGCGGTTTACGCGCACATCTTCCGCGGTCTCTACTATGGCTCTTACAAGGCGCCACGTGAGATTACATGGATTATCGGTATGATCATCTACCTGCTGATGATGGCCACTGCGTTTATGGGCTATGTCCTTCCATGGGGTCAGATGTCCTTCTGGGGTGCGACTGTTATTACGGGTCTGTTCGGTGCTGTTCCTTTCATAGGTGAAGCACTTCAAACGTTCTTGCTTGGCGGCCCTGCCGTTGATAACGCCACGCTGAACCGCTTCTTCTCGCTGCACTATTTGCTGCCGTTTGTGATTGCCGGTCTTGTGGTCCTGCACATCTGGGCATTTCACACCACGGGCAACAACAACCCGACCGGTGTAGATGTGCGCCGCACGTCAAAAGAAGAAGCCGAGAAAGACACGTTACCATTCTGGCCTTATTTTGTGATCAAGGATTTGTTTGCGCTGGCCGTGATCCTTGTGGTTTTCTTTGCTATTGTTGGCTTTATGCCAAATTACCTTGGTCACCCCGATAACTACATCGAGGCAAACGCGCTTGTGACGCCGGCACATATTGTTCCTGAATGGTACTTCTTGCCATTCTACGCAATCCTACGTGCCTTCACTTCCGAAGTTTGGGTCGTGATTATAGCCGAAACACTGACGGGTGGAATCATTGACGCCAAGTTCTTTGGCGTGCTTGCCATGTTTGGTTCCATCGCTGTTATGGCAGTTGTGCCATGGTTGGACACCAGCCGCGTTCGCTCGGGCCGTTACCGCCCGATGTTTAAGTGGTGGTTCTGGATCTTGGTTGTCGACTTCTTTGTGCTCATGTGGGTCGGCGCAATGCCCGCCGAAGAGCCTTATGCGACGATCTCGTTGATCGCGACAGCTTACTGGTTTGCTTACTTTCTGGTGATCTTGCCGTTGTTGGGTGTGATCGAGAAGCCGGACGCAGAACCGGACACAATCGAAGACGACTTTAACGCGACACTCGCGAAAAAAGCTGGCGGCGCAACACCTGTCGCGACCCCTGCGGAGTAAACCAGAGATGAATATGATCAAAGCAACACTCCTGAGCGCTGTTATCGCGCTAACTGCTCCCGCTGCGTTTGCGTCGGGTGAGAAGGGCGCGCCGATTGAGAACATTGATTTCTCTTTTGACGGTCCTTTCGGTAAATACGACGTGAACCAGCTTCAGCGTGGCCTTCAGGTCTACACCGAAGTTTGTTCCGCCTGCCACGGTCTCAAGTATGTACCGTTGCGGACACTTGGCGATGACGGCGGCCCAATGCTGCCCGAAGAGCAGGTGATCGAGTATTCCAAACAGTGGGAAGTCTTCGACGCCGATCTGGATGATTTCCGCGAAGCGACACCTGTTGACCACTTCCCCGAATCCGGTATGGAAACTGCGCCTGACCTGTCATTGATGGCCAAAAAGCGTAAAGCATTCTCCGGTCCTTATGGTCTGGGCATTAACCAGCTATTGTATGGTTTTGGTGGGGCTGAGTACATCTCCGCTCTGCTGCACGGCTATACGGGTGAAGAGAAAACCCAAGCTGGTGCCACTCTGTACGAGAACAAGTACTTTGAAGGTGGTTGGCTCTCCATGGGTCCACCGCTTTATGAAGAAGCTGTGGAATTTGCAGATGGTTCATCTACCAGTGTTGAAGCAATGTCTGAAGATGTTGCCGCATTCCTGATGTGGACCGCCGAGCCAAAGATGGCAGCGCGTAAGCAAGCTGGTTTTGCCGGTGTGCTGTTCCTGACGCTGTTGTCTGTACTTCTGTACCTCACGAACAAGCGGTTGTGGGCGTCTGTGAAGAACAAGAAAGAGAGCTGATAAAATCAGTTTTCGAGAAAAATAAAGGCCCTCAGATCAAGATTGATCTGAGGGCCTTACTTATTTGTTCCTCGGGGCTCAGGAAGAGTTAAACCCTCAGAACAAAATGCCTTAAATCTAATAGGCCAGAAGGCATCATGTTTTCACATCATGCCCCAGCGCAATCAGCTTAGCGGAAATTGCTGCGTTGTCTTAGCCTGGACCGTTCTATGTGGCGTCTGGACCCCCCGGAAATTGAGACGCTGTACTGAGCCGTTCGCCGTTCTCTCTATGACTTGAACATGAGGCATCTGGCGCGGCGCGTATGTGAAGCGGATCACAGAGCTAGCGAAAAGTGGTATTTTCCGAAAGTTCTTTCAGCCCTGCCCGGTCTATGACCGTAATGCTGCCCCGTCCCAGCGCGATGACACCGGTCTTTTTCCAGATAGACAGTGTTTTCGAAACCGTCTCGCGGGTGACCGCCACGAAGGATGCCAGATCATGCTGCGACATGCGCAGTTCGGTGTCGTAGGGGCCAAGTAGATACAGGATACGGCGTGCCATCCGCGTTGGCACATCCAAAAAGATCTGCTCAGAATACTGCTGGTCCATCCAGCGCATGCGTTGACCGGCCAGTTCGATCATATCCATTTGAAGATCAGCGTTTAACCGAAGTGCGGTCAATACATCTGCGTTTTTGACGCCCCAGACAACGCTTGGTAGCAGCGCCGTAACTGTTGCGGTGCGCGGCCCCGGCGCAAAAAGGGCAATCTCGCCCAGTATGTCGCCCTCATGCATGATCGCGAGGATCAGCTTGGTCCCTTCGGGAGACAGCAGGCTGATTTCCAGCTTGCCACTGCCGACAGCAAAAAGGGTTTCCCCAACGTCGCCTTGATAAAACAGCACTTCGCCCTCTGTCAAAATCCGGGGTTTTGCAAGGTCAACCATCAGGGCGCGCAGCGCGTCCGACGCTGCAGCGATGAAGCCGCTATTCGAGAAATCCGGAGAGGTCATAAGCGCTCGGGCCTGACTTAACTGTTAACGGGGTGTGAACTCATACGCGGACACCTTGCCAGCCTACGCGTCAGAATGCCAGAAGATGCTTGGCTGTGGCCGCGCTGATGCGGGTTTGCACGAGCGCGCCCTCGGTTTGCGGAGTGTCGAAATGCACCTCGGCAAACTGTGCTGTGCGCCCCATATGGGTATTTTCCATCAGGACCTCATGGGCGCGCCCGATCTGGTCGCGCAAGTGGCGCTGGACCTGTAGGTCTCCGGCAGCACGCAGACGGGCGGCACGGGCCTTGATAACAGCGCCGTTGACGGCGGGCATCCGCGCGGCCGGGGTGCCAATTCGCGCGGAATAGGGAAAGACGTGCAGCCAGGTCAGGTCACATTCCGAGATGAGTTTGAGCGAGTTCTCGAACATCATGTCCGTCTCGGTCGGGAAACCCGCGATAATGTCAGCGCCAAATGTCATGTCAGGCCGTAGCTTGCGCGCCTCAGTACAAAACGCGATTGCATCGTCACGCAGGTGGCGACGTTTCATACGTTTGAGGATCATATCATCGCCGTGTTGCAGCGACAGATGAAGATGCGGCATCAGGCGCGGCTCAGTGGCGATGGCCTGCATAAGGTTGTCATCCACCTCAATCGAATCAATGGAGCTGATCCTCAGGCGTGGCAGGTCTGGCACCAGCTTGAGTAAACGCATGACTAGGTCGCCCAGTTTTGGCGTGGCGGGCAAGTCAGCACCCCATGACGTGAGATCGACGCCGGTGAGAACAACTTCGTTAAATCCCTTGTCCACCAACCGCTTGATCTGGTCCACGACCACACCCGCCGGGACAGAGCGGGAATTGCCGCGACCATAGGGAATGATGCAAAAGGTGCAGCGGTGATCACAGCCGTTTTGAACCTGCACATAGGCACGGCTGCGGGTGCCGAAGCCGTCGATGAGGTGGCCTGCGGTCTCGGTCACTGACATGATATCGTCGACTTGCAACGCCTCGGTCTCGCCGATGAAATCAGCGGCAAGCCCTTGCCACGTCTCGCCCAACATCTTTTCGGTGTTGCCGATCACCGCATCCACTTCGGGCATCGCAGTAAAAGTCGCGGGTTCTGTCTGTGCGGCGCATCCGGTCACGATCAGGCGGGCATCGGGGTTTGCTTTGCGCAGCTTGCGAATGTCTTGGCGTGCCTTGCGCACGGCCTCCGCAGTCACGGCGCAGGTGTTTATCACCACGGCATCGCGCAGGCCTGCTCCCTCCGCCAGCTCCTTCATCGCCTCAAGCTCGTATTGGTTGAGGCGGCAACCGTGATTGGAGAAAATAGGGGCGTTCATTCGCAGCTCTCGATGAATTGGGCGGTGAGGGTTCCGTCCGCCACATGCATGGTCGGGCCAGTCATCCAGACGCCATCGTCGCGCCAGTCGATATGAAGCGTGCCACCGTCCAGATCAATGCGCACAGCGCGGCCTGTCAGGCCCCTGCGCGCAGCAGCAACAGCGGTAGCGCAACTGGACGAGCCGGAGGCCAGAGTGATGCCCACGCCCCGCTCCCAAACCCGCATGCGGATGTGATCAGGGCCGATGATCTGGGCCACCTGAACATTTGTGCGTTGGGGGTAGATGGGGTGATGTTCATGCGCCGGGCCAAAGGTGGCAAGGTCAACGGCGTTGATATCATCCACAAAGAAGGTGCAATGGGGATTGCCCATGCCGGTGGCTACAGGCGTGCCCTCAATGGGGAGGGACAGGGTGTTCATTTCTTCGGCCAGTGGAATGTCGCGCCAGTCAAGCTGGGGCTGGCCCATGTTGACTGATGTGAGGCCATTGCCCGAATCTGTCGCGTATATATCGCCACGATCTGTAGTCAGGTGCAGATTCGTGAGGCCCTGCTCATCCATCAGGTAGCGCGCGATGCAGCGTGTCGCATTGCCGCATGCCGCCGAGGTAGAACCATCGAAATTATAAAAAGTCAGATGCGCGTCAGCCAACCCATTGGAAATCACGGCAAGCTGATCAAAGCCAATCCCCGTCTGCCGATGCGCAATCCCGCGCACCAGCCCTTGTGACAAGGGAATTTCGCGCGCACGCGCATCCACAACGACAAAGTCATTGCCGAGGCCGTGCATTTTCATAAATGGCAAAGTGGAGGGCTTAGTTACAGTCATTCTTGGCATATAGCTGGAGTGTCGGGTTTATTCCAGCAGCCGTATAGAAATTCATGCGTTATGGGGGTTGACCCGTAGGGCGCAGCTTTCTAAACACCGCGACAGTGGGCCTGTAGCTCAGCTGGTAGAGCAACTGACTTTTAATCAGTAGGTCTCCGGTTCGAACCCGGACGGGCTCACCACTAATAACAATGGGTTAGCGGGAAACTGCTAACCCATTT
>CBDTVN010000017.1:0-34949 GCA_965364195.1 uncultured Sulfitobacter sp.
TCGGCCAATTTCAGCGCACGCACCGCGTTTTGCTCTACCAGAATTGTGGTGATGCCCTGAGATTTGATGATCGAGAGCGTTTTTTCGATTTCGTCCACGATGACAGGGGCCAGACCCTCATAAGGCTCATCGAGCAGGAGCACCTTGATATCACGACACAGGGCGCGGGCGATGGCGAGCATCTGCTGTTCCCCGCCAGAAAGCGTAGTGCCTTCTTGCTTTTTACGCTCGCCCAGGCGGGGGAATAGCTCATAGACACGCTCCAGCGACCAACCGACAGGCGGTGCGATCTGGGCCAGCTTGAGGTTTTCCTCAACCGTCAGACCCGCAATGATGCGCCGATCTTCTGGTACAAGGGCAAGACCAGCGGCGGATGCCTCATAGCTTTTCATTTTGTGCAGCGGTTGATGGTCGAGCCACACTTCACCGTGGGTGAGCTGCGGATCGCCAATCTGTGCGATCGTGCGCAAGGTCGAAGTCTTGCCCGCGCCATTGCGGCCCAACAGGGCAAGGATCTCACCCTCGTGCACGTTAAAGCTTACGCCTTGTACGATATAGCTCTCGCCGTAGGATGCGTGGATGTCCCAGACCGAGAGGAAGGCAGGGGCGGATTTCGCGTGGCTGGCGTTCATGTTTGTCGTTTGGGTGGTCATATTTTTTGTCCTTTGGATGCGAGGTGCGGGGCAGGAGGAATTACACTTCCTGCGTCTCGCCCAGATAGGCTTCTTTCACCTTTGGATGGCCCTTGATGTTGTCGGGCGTGTCCTCAACCAGTGGCGTGCCTTGTGCCAACACGGTGATCCGCTCGGCCAAGGAGAATACAACGTGCATGTCATGCTCGATGATGGCGATGGTGATATCGCGCTCTTCCTTGATCTTCTTGAGCAGGTCGATGGTGTTGTTGGTATCCGCGCGTGCCATGCCTGCTGTTGGCTCGTCGAGCAGCAGGAGGCGGGGCTCTTGGGACAGGCACATCGCAATCTCGAGGCGACGTTTGTCTCCGCGTGACATCGACGACGCATGCATATCGCGTTTGTCATAGAGGTTCATGTCTTCCAGCATCTTCTTGGCCTTCTCGACGACGTCCTGCTCACTTTCAATGCTGCCGATGGCATGCATGCTGAACCCACCGTCGCGTTTGGCAAAGCAGGGGATAAGCATGTTTTCCATGACATTCAGATCACCGAAAATCTCGGGCGTTTGGAACACGCGCGAAATGCCCATCTGGTTGATCTCGTAGGGTTTGCGCCCCAGCACGGACTGACCGTCAAACATGACAGAGCCTGTGTCCGGGATCAGCTTGCCCACCAGCACGTTGAGAAGGGTGGATTTACCGGCCCCGTTTGGGCCGATAATCGCATGTACGGTGTTTTCCGCAATGGAGAGGTTAACGTCCCCCAGTGCCTGCAACCCGCCAAAGCGCTTGTTTACATTTTTGACTTCAAGAATACCCATGTCGTGCGCTCCTTATTCAGCAGGTGTTGTTTTGCCACTTGGCGATTTCGGATCGGGTTTTTTGCGGCGGAACATCTTGCCGATGCGTTGGCCACCTTCAACCAGACCACCCGGCAGGAAGATCACAACCAGCATGAACACAAGGCCCAGCGTCAGGTGCCAGCCTTTGCCCACGAAGGGGTAGATCAGCGTGATCAGTAGGTCTTCGATGCCATCGGGCATGAAGGAGAACCACTGCTCAAGAACCGTCTTGTTAATCTTGGAGACAATGTTTTCCATGTATTTGATGATACCCGCGCCCAATACAGGACCAATCAAGGTACCCGCACCGCCAAGGATCGTCATCACAACAACTTCGCCTGATGCTGTCCAGAACATACGCTCTGCGCCGACTTGGGTATCCATCGCCACTAGCAAACCACCCGCAAGACCCGCATACATGCCGGAGATCACAAAAGCGGCCAGTGTGTAGGGCTTGGAGTTAAGGCCCGTGTAATTCATGCGCTGTTGGTTCGACTTAACGGCGCGCAGCATCATGCCAAAAGGAGAGCGGAAGATGCGGATCGACATATAGAACGACAGCAACATGACCGCAGCTGCGATGTAATAGCCCGCGTTGAAGGTGAACACCCAATCCCCCATCACCAGCTCTGAGCTGGCTTTCATATCCAAGCCAAACAGGTTGGCACTTGGGCTTTGACCCGGCGCTAAAGCACCATCAAGGATGCGTGGATCGGTATATTTGGGCTGAAGACCCGTTTCACCACCCGTGATGGGTGTCAGAACCGAGTAGGCCAATGCGTAGGACATCTGCGCAAAGGCAAGCGTCAGGATCGAGAAGTAGATGCCCGAGCGGCGCAATGAGATCCAGCCCACAAACAGGGAGAAGAGGCCAGCCACGATGACGGAAATGATGATCGCGGGGATCACATTCATGGTCAGCAGCTTCATCATCCAGATCGCGGCATAAGAACCCACACCCAAAAACGCGGCGTGTCCAAAGCTGAGGTAGCCCGTCAGGCCAAACAGGATGTTAAACCCGATGGCAAAGATGCCAAAGATCGCCAGACGTTGCATCAAGTCGGGGTAGCCCGCATTGAACTGCGCCATGCCGGACCCTTCTGGAAAAGGGTTCAGGATGAAGGGGGCGAAGATACACAGGAAGGCAACAATGCCGAGCAGACCTGCGTCGCGTTTTGTAAGTCCTAGCATGGTTTTAATCCTCCATCACGCCGGCACGGCCAAGAAGGCCACGGGGACGTGTCAGCAAAATGATGATCGCAACAAGGTAGATGATGATCTGGTTGATGCCTGGAATAATTTCCAGCACCACCGCCATCGAGGCAAAGCTCTCGACGATACCGAGTAAGAAACCCGCCAGCACAGCACCGGGCAGGGACCCCATGCCGCCGACAACCACCACAACAAAGCTGAGCACCAAAAAGTCCATGCCCATGTTATAATTCGGAGAGTTGATGGGTGCGTACATCGCACCAGCCATCCCTGTCACCGCCGCAGCGATACCGAACATAATGGTAAATCGTTTGTCGATGTTGATGCCCAGCAGGCCGACTGTTTCGCGGTCGGCCATGCCAGCCCGCACAACCATCCCGAAGGTGGTGAACTGCAGAAACGCAAACACAGCACCGATTACGACGGCTGCAAAGCAGAAGTATATCAGGCGCCAGTAGGGATAGATGATCGTGTTCGGATCAAACCCCATCATCGCGCCAAAATCGAATGAGCCTGCGAACACGGCTGGTGCGGGTGTGGGGTAGGGGTTCGCGCCATAGAAGTACTTGATCAATTCGCCCAAAACGATCGCCAGGCCGAATGTCACAAGGATCTGGTCGGCGTGGGGGCGATTGTAGAAGTGCTTGATCAGCCCACGTTCCATTATGACGCCGATGGCGATCATCACAGGAATGGTGAATAGAATGGACAGCGGCACGGTCCAGTCGAGCATCCATGCGCCTGTTGTCTCCCCGAACCACTGGTTCACATAGAGGATGTCGGCAAACTTGGGATTGCCGAGAAAGTCTGTGCCCGATGGCTCAAGCGCCTTATGGCTCAGTGTCAGGATTTGGGAGAACGTAACAGCGCAAAATGCGCCGATCATGAACAACGCACCATGGGCGAAGTTAACAACGCCCAATGTGCCAAAAATGAGTGTCAGACCCAGAGCGATCAGCGCATATGCCGATCCTTTGTCCAAGCCGTTGAGAATTTGAAGGAGAATTGCGTCCATGGTCCGTCCCATCTGTCACAAGTGCCGCGCGCCCGGCTAGAATTCTGGGCCAGAATTCCAGGGCGTTTGGTTGGATTGCATGCTGTTGGTATTAGTAAAGTGGTGCAGGGCGGGCGCGTGGCCCGCCCTGCAAAGTCGAAAGGCTTAGGCGCCTGGGTTGCATGTACCCAATGAACCGCCTGCCATCTGTGGGTGATCCACAGGGTAGGTTACCTGCTCGGCAGGTGTCACTTCCACGATTTCAACCAGATCGTATTGGTTCTCAGGGTTCTCTTTACCCTTCACAACCAGCACGTCTTTGAAGCACTGGTGATCTTCGGCACGGTAAAGTGTTGGGCCGTTGCCCATGCCGTCAAACTCAAAGCCTTCAAGCGCTTCTACCACTGAGCATGGGTTGAAGGACTTGCCGCGTGTAACCGCATCCGCATACAAAAGCGTCTGCACGTAGCATGTGTGCGCCGCCTGTGATGGTGGGAAGCCGTACTTTGTGCCGAATGACTTAACGAAGGCGTTTGTGCCTGCGTAGCGTGCACCCAATTTGTCTTCCAGTGACCAGTCCCAGTTCTGGGAGCCGATGATGCCTTTGATGTTTGCACCAGCACCACGAGCCATCAGCTCGGAGTAGAGGGGTACAACGATCTCGAACTTCTTGCCGTTTACTGTCTGGTCGCGCAGGCCGAACTGGACCGCGTTAGTCAGAGAGTTGATCATGTTACCACCGTAGTGGTTCAGAACCAGCACGTCTGCGCCGGACTGGATCACTGGTGCGATATACGCAGAGAAGTCTGTCGCCGTTAGCGGTGTTTTCACTGCCGCAACAGTTTCCCAGCCGAGTGCTTCGGTGGAGGAGCGTACGGCTTCTTCTGTGGTATAACCCCAGTTGTAGTCTGCTGTCAGGTGATATGCCTTACGGTCCGCGCCATACTCGTTGGCAAGGATTGGCGCGAGGGCCGCGCCGGACATGTAAGAGTTAAAGAAGTGGCGGAAGCCGTTGGCTTTCTTGTCTTTACCCGTTGTGTCGTTGGAGTGGGTCAAACCCGCCATGAAGATAACGCCGGCTTCTTGGCAAAGTGCCTGAACAGCAACCGCAACACCGGAGGACGAACCACCGGAGATCATGACTGCGCCGTCTTTTTCGATCATGGACTTGGCAGATGCGCGTGCTGCGTCTGATTTTGTCTGTGTATCGCCTGAAACGAACTGGACTTTTTTGCCCATGATGCCTGTGCCGTCCAGCGCCTTGGAGCTGAACGTTTGCAGCATGCCGCCGTCGCCTTCACCGTTCAGGTGCTCGACTGCCAGCTCGAATGCGCGCAGCTCGTCTGCGCCCTCATCCGCGTAGGGGCCGGACTGTGGTACGTTGAAACCCAGTGTAACTGTGTCGCCTTGTGGGGCGTTGGTAAAGCCGGTGTGGCCGTCTGCGCGCAGGTATGTAGGCAGTGCAAGACCGGCACCGGCAACAACGCCAGTTTGGATCAGACCGCGACGTGTCGGATTGAAAGTAGACATGATGTCCTCCCGAAAGTGTTAAAACGCGCACCATAGCCTTCTCCCGGGCGTTTGGTGCTGGCACGCAAGTCGTGCAAAGACACTATCGGGTCGGGGGACCTGTCCTGCAATAACACCCTTGATTGAATGGATTTTTTTGTAAATAAATGAACTAAGATATACTCAAAGGTGTAAATTTAGTGATATTGCAGCGCAGAAACCCTATGATAACGTGTGTTAATTTGCCAAAGGCAGACCATGTCGCGTGACACGCTGACGGGCAGCCGAATCCGCGAGCGGCGGGTCATGCAGGGGGCTAAACAGGCTGATCTGGCCCGCACCATCGGCATTTCGGCCAGCTATCTAAACCTGATCGAGCATAACCGCCGCAGAATCGGTGGTAAGCTCTTGTTGGACATTGCAGCTGCGCTCGAGGTCACGCCGCAAGCGTTGACCGAAGGTGCAGAGGCAGCGTTCCTTGGTGTGCTGGGGGAGGCCGCGATGGCGGCGCAGCTATCCGCAGAGGATGCGGCACAAGCAGAAGCTTTTGCAGGGCGGTTTCCGGCATGGGCTGAGGCACTGGCCAAACGCCAGCGCCGTGTTGTCACGCTGGAGCGTACGGTTGAGGCATTAAGTGACCGGATGGCGCATGATCCATTGCTGGCTGATTCAATGCACGAATTGCTCACAACTGCGGCGGCGGTCCGCTCCACTGCGGAAATCCTTGCAGGTGATGACACTCTGGAGCGCGAATGGCAGGACCGTTTTCACGCCAACCTTGATTCAGACAGTCAGCGGCTTGCCCAAAGTGCGCAGGCTTTGGTTGGGTATCTGGAGCAAGCCAAAGGCATGGATGCCGGAATAGGAAGATCGCCGCAAGAGGAGGTTGAAGCATACCTCGCCGCGCAGAGCTTTCATTTCCCCGCGCTTGAGGCCCAGTCTGAACCACAGTCTGAACCACAGTCTGAACCCCAGGCTGAACCGCAATCGGTTGATAGTGTGCTGGCTGAAGGTGGTGAGGTGCTGTCAGAGGCCGCCCGCTACATCCTGCGCGGTGTGTTGGTGCAGGTGCGTGACGATGCGGCGGCTCTGTCTTTGAGCGTGCTAGAGCAGGGCGTTGCCGATCTGGGCGTTGATCCGGTTGCCCTCGCGCGGCGATATCATCTGCCCCCTGCAGTGATCTTGCGGCGTTTGGCAGCGCTACCGAAGCTCGGGGCGGGGCTGGTCGTTTGTGACCGCTCTGGCACAATCCTGTTTCGCAAATCCGTGGATGGCTTTTCTGTCCCGCGCTATGATAGCTGCTGCCCGCTCTGGCCGCTCTTTGGTGCCTTAGGCGCTGCGAATACGGTGCTTTATGAACGGCTGGGCCAGTTGGGGCGTGCGTATATGCAATTCGATGCCTATGCCACTACCGACACGTCCGTTCCCGGCGCCTATAATGTGCCTGCGCCTGCGCGCGCGGTGATGCTTTTGATGCCTGCTCCTGCGGGTGACACCAGCCAGCAGTTGCGCGAGGTGGGGGCGACCTGCCGGATTTGCCCATACGCAAGCTGTGGTGCGCGGCGCGAACCTTCCGTCATGATGGAATAGAAGAAGCGAAGATTTTGACACCCGACGCGCAAGGGTGCATCGTGGGGAATGACCTATGCGGGTCGCACTGACGCAAGATCAGGCAAGGACACGCATCAAACGGGGGGAGGACAACCGCATGTCGAAACATGTCGTGTTGGTGGAGGACGAAACCAACATCGCCGAGGCGATCCGCTTTTTGCTGGGGCGGGATGGCTGGCGGGTCGAGACATTGGCAAATGGTGGCAACGCGGCGGAGGTGATCCGCGCGGCGCGGCCCGATTTGGTGATGCTGGACGTTATGCTGCCCGGCAAGACGGGTTTCGAGATCCTTGCCGAGTTACGCAGCGATGAAAGTCTCGCGGACATGCCCGTCCTGATGCTCACCGCGCGCGGTCAAAGCCGTGATCGCGAAATGGCGATGCAGGCTGGGGTGAGCCGCTTTATGACAAAACCCTTCTCGAATGAAGAAATGCTTTCAGCTGTGCGCGAATTGACCGAAGGCCGCGTGAGCTGATGCCAGAGACGCGGCTATTTCTGGAGCGGCGCAGCTACCGTCGCCGCCGTATGATGGACGCGGTGCGGATATTGCCGCTGCTGTGTACAGTCTTGTTCCTGATGGTCCCGTTGATGTGGCCCAAGGGGGAAGCGGGGGATGCTGCGATGTCACTTTCCACTGCAATCTGGTATCTGTTCACGGTCTGGGCGCTGGCGATCACCGCATCGTTTGGTTTGTGGCGGCGCATCCGGCGCAGTGATACCAGCGCTGATCCAGACGTGGTGCCAGACGGGGCGCCAGACGCCTGATGGTCACGCTTAACCAGCTTATCGGCGTGTGCCTTGTCTATGTGGCGGGCCTGTTTCTGGTGGCCTTTTTGGCGGAGCGTGCGGCGTTGCGCGGCAGGGGCGGCTGGCTGCTGCGCTCTCCGTTGGTCTATACGCTGTCGCTGTCCATCTATTGCACCGCATGGACGTTTTACGGGGCTGTGGGCTATGCAGCGCGTTCGGGGCTGGAATATGTAACCATATATTTGGGTCCGTCGCTGGTGATGATTGGCTGGTGGTGGGTCCTGCGCCGCCTCGTGCGGATTGGTCGTGCGCAGCGGGTGACATCCGTGGCGGATTTGATCTCCGCGCGCTTTGGCAAATCCAATCTTCTCGCGGTGATGATCACGGCCATGGCTGTAGTGGGGGTAACGCCCTATATCGCGCTTCAGCTGCAGTCGGTCACTCTGTCGGTGTCCATCTTTGCTGCGCAGGACGCAGGCTTGGGGCAAACGGGACAGATCAACGAGAATGCCGCCTTCTGGGTCGCAGCAGGTTTGGCGCTTTTTACCGTTGTCTTTGGCACCCGAAATCTCAATGTGAATGAGCGTCATCACGGTGTTGTCATTGCTGTGGCGGTAGAAGCGGTGGTGAAGTTGGTGGCACTGCTCGCTGTTGGCATCTTTGTCGTCTGGGGCATCGCGGGTGGCGTGGCCGAGACGGTCGCGCGGATTGACGCATCGCCCATTGGAACGTGGCAAACAAGTGGCGGGCGCTGGACTGCGCTGATTGTGCTCTCTGCGGCGGCCTTTGTGTGTTTGCCGCGCATGTTCCAAGTCATGGTCGTTGAGAACGACGACGAGCGGCACCTGCAAATCGCAAGCTGGGCCTTCCCGCTCTATCTCTTGGCGATGAGCTTGTTTGTTGTGCCGATTGCTGTGGTTGGACTTGAGCTTATGCCGGAGGGGGCGAACCCTGATTTGTATGTGCTAACCGTTCCGCTGAGCCAAGGGCATAACGGGCTGGCGATGTTGGCATTTCTGGGCGGGTTTTCGTCGGCCACGTCGATGGTGATTGTGGCGACACTGGCGCTGAGTACGATGATGTCGAACCATATCGTGATGCCGCTCTGGCTCAAGCTGAGCCAGGCAGGAGCGCAGCAATCGGGCGATGTGCGCAGTGTGGTCATCCGTGCGCGGCGCTTGTCGATCGTGTTGATCATTACGCTTGGCTATTTCTATTACCGCGCCTCTGGCGGCTCGGGCGCGTTGGCGGCGATCGGTTTGATCTCCTTTGGCGGAGTGGCGCAATTTTTGCCGGCATTGCTGGGAGGTATTTTCTGGCGCGGAGCTACGCGCACGGGGGCGATTGCGGGGCTCAGCATCGGCTTTGTCGTGTGGATGTTTACGATGCTCTTGCCAAGCTTTGGTGCGGGTGGCGCATTGTCTGCATCAGTCTTCGAGGAGGGTCTGTTCGGCCTTGGCATTCTGCGTCCTCAAGCTTTGTTCGGGATTACGGGGATGGACCCCACGGTTCATGCCGTGTGGTGGAGTTTGTCGCTTAACGCGCTGTTCTTCTTAGTGGTCTCTATCTTCAGCTTTCCGACGCCGTTGGAGCGGTTGCAGGGTGCGCAATTTGTGAATGTATTTGACCACTCTTCTGCCGGTGCGCGAGGTTGGGTGGCTTCCGAGGGTGGGGCTGAGGATTTGATGATCATGTCCCAGCGTATTTTGGGCTCTGCCGAGGCGCATGCATTTTTCGCCGCCCAAGCGGCAGGGCAGGGCCGCACGGAGGGGCCACCACTGCCGACGCCCGGGTTTGTTCAGGCGTTGGAGCGCGAACTGGCGGCATCTGTCGGGGCGGCCACAGCGAATGCGATGATCGGGCAGATCATCGGCGGACAGGCGATCTCGGTCGAGGATTTGATGGCGGTGGCGGACGAGTCCGCACAAATTCTGGAATATTCCGGCCGCCTTGAGGCGCAGTCGCTCAAGCTTACCCAAACTGCACGGGAGCTGGGCGTTGCGAATGAAAAGCTCACGCAGCTGTCGTTGCAAAAGGATGATTTCCTAAGCCAGATCAGCCATGAGTTGCGCACGCCCATGACGTCGATCCGTTCGTTCTCGGAAATCCTGCGCGATATGGAGGGGCTGAGCGAGGTAGAGAAGACCCGCTATGCCTCCATCATCCACTCCGAGACCATTCGCCTGACGCGGCTCTTGGATGATCTGCTTGATCTGTCGGTATTGGAAAGCGGGCAAGGCACGCTTAATGCGGAGCAGGTCAGCTTGCATGACGTGATAGAGCGGTCTGTGACCACAGCGCAGGCAAGTTCTGCAAGGGTTCTCGAAATCCGCCGCAACACGGGCGATGAGGACGTGATGCTGTTTACGGACGGGGATCGGCTCGCGCAGGTGTTCATCAATCTGGTGACCAACGCGCTTAAATATTGCGATGCGGATGTGCCGGTGCTGGAGGTTGCGGTACGGCAATCGGATGATGGCATCATCGTTGAATTCACCGACAACGGCAGTGGCATTCCGGATGATGCGCATAACATTATATTCGAGAAATTCGCGCGCCTGAACGGTGGTGAGGGCAGCGGCGCGGGCCTCGGACTTGCGATTTGCCGCGAGATCATTGCGCGGCTGGGCGGTGAAATCCGCTTTGTGCCGCAGGTGCGCGGTACGCAGTTTGAAGTGCGGCTGCCTGTTTCGAAAACTGTCGCGCAGGCGCGAGAATTGGTCGAGGCATAAATGCACTGGTAACCATTATCCTTTACGACCTGTGCTAAGACATCGTGATGATGGTGGTGCCTGTCTCTTCTACAGCGGCGCCATTTCAGGAGTATGGGCAAGGGGTAGCACGATTAAATGAGCGCGGAGCAGACAACCACACTTGTGCAGCGCACAGCGCGCACTGCCCGCGAGGCACAGGCGGCGCGTACAATGTCCCTCGCACGGGCCCTGCGGTTGACTGCGGCCAAGCAGGCGGAGCGTTTGATGGCACTCCCGCTCAGCGCGTTAAGTGTTACGCGGCAGACGATTGGCGCTGACGACGTCTCGAAACGTATCGATGCAACGGCACTCACTTTGTTGATGGACGGCGCGGGCGATCAGGTTGCGGCCGCAGTACTCGATCCGGTTCTGGTTGCAGGGCTGATTCAGCAGCAGACCATGGGAAGAGTATTGCCCCCCCCCGAGGGCGGGGAGACGCGGCGCCACACCGCAACAGATGCCGCACTTTGCGCGCCATTCATCGAGAGCCTTCTGTCGCGTGCGGCACTGCTGCCCGATACACCAGAGGAATGTGCACTGTTGCAGGGCTTCCGCTTTGGCGTGTGGGCGCAAGAGCCGCGTCAGGCTCAACTTGCACTGGACGCAAGCGATTATGCTCTGATTGAGATGACATTGGATATGGCAGCGGGAACGCGAGCGGGTAAGCTGGTTTTGCTGTTGCCAGAGCCGAAGCGCAGCGCCGCGCCCATTGACGAGGCACAGGGTTCGGCAGCGGTCGCGATGCCCTCTGCGAACCTCGCTGAAAATGTGATGGGGCTAACTGCTGATCTAGTGATTGCTTTGACGCGGATGAAAATGCCCCTCCAGCAGGTCACCAAGTTCAAGGTCGGCGATATGATTGATCTGAACCTGTCGAGCATGGCACAGGCTCTGATAATTGATGGCAACGGCCATGCGATTGCACGTGGCACGCTCGGACAGATTGATGGTTTGCGCGCTGTTCAGGTAGAGCAGCGAAATGCGCGGCAACACACGGAGCCTCGCAGGCGTGCCTCGGACCGGGATGAGCTGGACCTGCCCGATGTGACTGCTCCTCAATTTGAGGGAAAAGAAACGGACGATATGCAGGATGCCGGATTACCAAGCCTGTCAGATGTGGATGTCTTTGGTAATCTGGATGATCTGCCGGAGCTGCCTGATATGGATGAGGCAGGGGCAGCGGCGGATAATCAAATGAAAGAGTGGAACACCAAACAAAATCGGCGAGCCGATGAAGAAGGTGGCGACCCAGCGCACCAAAGTCAAGCAGGATGGTAAGCGGGAGCGAACACAGCAACCGCGCAGTGATGCGCGGCTTCTGTTTTGATCACGGTGCGTGTTGTTCCAGATAGGCGCGCATGTTGTCGACGTCATACCCCCCCGCGCGAGCGGCGGCGAGAATATCATCGGCAGATTGTAACCCTGCCTGACCCAAGGCCCAGGCAATGCAGGACCGTGTTCCGGATGCGCAGTAGGCCAGTGTCACGCCATCCAAGTCCGCGCCGATACTGCGGTTATGCAAAATAACTTCTTCGTTCATCGTCTGGTGGGTTAGGGGTTGTAGCGCAAATTCAAGGCCTGCGGCCTCTGCCGCTACTTGCATCGCTGCAGAACCGAAGGCGGGCGGCACCTCCTCATCGGGGCGATTGCATAGGATGCGGGTGATGCCGGCTTCTTTGAGTGCGCCCATCTCGTCGGGCGAAATCTGCGGGGCAACGTAATAGCGGGGGGTAAGTTGACGGATATCCATGGCGGATGTTTACGCGCGCTGCGCCAAGCTGTCCAGCACCGCAAAAGCGTGGGGCGCGAGGAGCGTGCCGAAAACTCTAACCACAAAAGAGACGATAAGGGACGCTTCGCCATAGCCGAGCGAGGCGAACGCCGGACCGGGGCAGATCCCCACAATCTCCAAGCCGACGCCAAACATTACCGCACCGAGGATCAACCGGTGACCAAGGCGTTGCTCGCAGCGGGTAGGGGAACTGCTCCTGATCAGGGGTGCGTTTCCGCGTGGATGCCCTGTGACCTGCATAGGCGTAATTGTGCCGCACATCATAACCATCAGCGTGAGGTCCCACGCGGCGAATAAGCCAAAAAGTCCAAGCAGTTTTGGTGTATTTTCCATGTTAGAGACATGCAGTTCCACGGCAAACAACCCGTTCATGATGAACGCTAAAGCCATCCGCATGACTGCATCCTCTGCACAGACGTCACGCTCAGGTCACCTGCGCAAATATAAAGGCAGGTCGAGGCAATGCGCCTCAAGCTCAGCCGCGAGATGCCACTGACACCGTGATCCGAGGTGCAGCCATTGCTGATCCGCGTGCTAAGGCAGATGAGCAGACCACCATTGTTGAGAAGGAGCCAGCTGGATGTTATGCTTGTGTCGACTTTGACATCGAACACGAAAAGCGCCCCAAATACCGCAATGCGCGCGGCAAGCAAAGCGACCCGCTCTGCTGTCTCAGTGCCCGCCGAGCGGTCGAGCAGCCCGGCCTAAATCCCGATGGCCCCCATGACGCGCCGGTTCACGAGCAGATATACCACCGCTGCGGAGCCGATCAGGCCACCTATTCATTCCATTGGTATATCTTAACCCTATTTTCAGAGTTTGTTTATGGGCAGCTTGAGCATGACTTTGCCGCCTTCGTCTGCCGGAGGCATGTTGCCACCGCGCATGTTGATTTGCAGCGATGGGATGATGAGCTTTGGCATCGGCAGCTCCGCATCGCGGGTTTCGCGCAAGCTGATGAAATCCTTGGCGGCACGCCCGCCGCCCACATGGACATTAACGGCCTTTTGCGCACCCACAGTTGTCTCCCAAGCGAAATCATCGCGCCCAGGTGCTTTGTAGTCGTGACCGACAAAGATGCGGGTGGCGTCGGGCAGGGCGAGGATGCGCTGGATTGAATTATACAGATCATTTGCCGAGCCGCCGGGGAAATCAACACGTGCAGTGCCAAAGTCGGGCATAAAGAGCGTGTCGCCAACAAACGCGGCATCGCCGACCAGATACGTCACGCAGGCAGGGGTGTGACCGGGGGTGTGCATCACATCCGCGCGCAGTTGTCCGATGTGGAACGTATCGCCCTCAGAGAACAGGGCGTCAAATTGGGAGCCATCGCGCTGGAACTCAGTGCCTTCGTTAAAGATTTTTCCGAAGGTGTCCTGCACGGTGATGATCCCGCCACCGATCCCGATTTTCCCGCCAAGGTGCTCCTGTAGGTAAGGCGCGGCGGAAAGATGATCGGCGTGGACATGGCTCTCCAATACCCATTCACAGCGCAGATCGTGCTCTTTCACAAACGCGATGATCTTATCAGCTGAGGCGGTATCGGTGCGTCCTGCGGCATAATCGAAATCCAAAACGGAATCGATGATCGCACAGGCGCTGCCTTGGGGGTCTTGCACGACATAGCTCACCGTATTGGTGGCATCGTCGAAAAACGCGTTAACTGTGGGGATGTTAACCTCGGGGGAGCGTTGGATCATAACACATTCCTTTTCAAACTACGCGAAATGTATGGAGTCCGCTCTTGGGCTGCAACAACCATCCAGCGAGATTGCCTTAGACCAGAAAAATACCGACGATGACCATCATTAGGCCGATTACGGATAAAAAAAGCGCACCCAGATTGACCGGCACCACTTTCTTCAATTCAGCGCGCATTGCCTCGTCGCTCAGCTCAGCGCGTTTGGCGCGGCTCACGCGGATAATGCAATAGACCAGACCCAGAAGCCCGAGCAGGGACAAGGCCGTGCCAGACCATATGATGATGTCGAAAACCGTTGATGATGTTTGTTCCATGGCGCGGGAATAGGATAATCCGCAAGCTGCGGCAAGAGCACCTTGCGGGGGCGCATGGGGCAGGGTAGCAAGGCGCCTCAAATCATTCCCCATTCCGCGCCGCACAAGGAGCCACCCATGAGCGATTTTAGCACCAACCCTGCCGTCACCGAGGACGCCGTAGGGGATGCCACGTATAAAGTAACTGCCAATGAGCTGCGCCAGTTTGTCGAGCGGATCGAGCGTTTGGACGCCGAGAAAAAAGACCTCGCCGAGCAGCAAAAAGAAGTCATGGCAGAGGCCAAAGGCCGCGGCTACGACACCAAAGTTTTGCGCAAAGTGATCGCCCTGCGCAAGCGCGAGCCCAACGACATCGCCGAAGAAGAAGCCGTACTCGACATGTATAAAGAAGCGCTGGGCATGTAGTCAGCGGCTCTTAGTGGTGTGTGGGATGGAAAGGGTACTTGCACCCGTCCTTCCCCGCCCATAGAAGAACACAAATTTTTATCCCCGCGCGCGTGCGTGCGGCCAAACGCTATGGAGCACACATGCAGGTCAAAGAGACGCTTAACGAAGGTCTGAAACGCGGCTACACCATCACGCTGACAGCAGCAGAGCTGGACACGAAAGTGACGGAAAAGCTGAAAGAAGCACAGCCTGACGTCGAGATGAAGGGTTTCCGCAAAGGCAAAGTGCCAATGCCGCTTTTGAAAAAGCAGTTTGGCCCCAAGGTTCTGGGCGAAGCCATGCAAGAAGCCATCGACGGCGCCATGAGCGAGCACTTCGACAGCTCCGGTGACCGCCCTGCGATGCAGCCTGACGTCAAAATGACCAATGATGACTGGAAAGAAGGCGACGACGTTGAAGTTGAAATGTCGTACGAGAAGCTGCCAAACATTCCTGACGTCGATCTGACCTCCATCAAGCTGGAGAAGATGGTTGTTAAGGCGGATGAAGCATCCATCGACGAAGCGCTGGCGTCTCTGGCCGAAACGGCTCAGGACTTCAAAGCGCGCAAGAAGGGCTCAAAAGCCAAAGATGGCGACCAGGTTATCATGGACTTCTTGGGTAAGGTTGACGGCGAGCCGTTTGAAGGTGGTTCTGCCGAGGACTACCCGCTGGTTCTGGGTTCCAACTCCTTCATCCCCGGTTTTGAAGAGCAGTTGACCGGCGTAAAAGCCGAAGAAGAAAAAGACGTCACCGTCAACTTCCCCGATGATTATCAGGCCGAGCACCTCAAAGGCAAAGAAGCCGTGTTCTCCTGCACAATCAAAGAAGTCAAAGAGCCTGTCGCCGCAGAGATCAACGACGAGATGGCGACGAAGTTTGGTGCCGAAGACCTTGCCGCACTGAAAGTGCAAATCGGTGAGCGTCTTGAAGCTGAATACACAGGTGCATCACGCGCGATCATGAAACGTGGTCTGCTCGACGCGCTGGACGGTATGGTTGATTTTGATCTGCCACCATCTTTGCTCGATGCCGAAGCGGGCCAGATTGCGCATCAGTTGTGGCATGAGGACAACCCAGAAGTCGAAGGCCACGATCACCCCGAGATCGAGACCACAGACGAGCACAAGGCGCTGGCAACACGCCGCGTGCGTTTGGGCCTCCTGCTTGCCGAGCTCGGTCAGAAAGCCGAAGTCGAAGTGACAGACTCCGAGATGACGCAAGCGATCATGGGCCAAGCGCGCCAGTACCCGGGTCAAGAGCGCCAGTTCTTTGAATTCGTTCAGCAAAACCAGCAGATGCAGCAGCAAATGCGCGCACCTATCTTTGAAGATAAGGTTGTGGATTACGTGTTTGAGCAAGCAACCGTTGCAGAGAAAGAAGTTTCAAAAGACGATCTGCAGAAAGCCGTAGAAGCGCTCGAAGAAGAGTAAGACTTCTACATCGGAATTAGAAAGGGCCGCTCGATTGAGCGGCCCTTTTACTTTTGCTTTGGATTGTATGAGGTCTAGGCTGCCATCTCATCGGCCAATTCGTGGTTTCGGTCACGGTGGCCTGCTTCATCCGCGCGCACGGCAATGACCACGTCGCGCAGGCGGGCATTCTCGCCCAGTTCCCAATAGTCGATAGCGATCTTTGGGGCAGCGACGTTCTCGACGGTTCCGGCGTCGATCTCGGCCAGATATTGGGTGTAGCTGATCACCGCTTCTTCTTCGAGATAGGCCACAACGCGGTGGGCGACACGCGGGGCAAAGAGGTAGAGGAAGAAGTAGAGGTTATAAAATACGGCCTGACCCAGCATGATCAGAAAGCGCTCAAAGCGGGAGGGCTCTGCGATTTTGATGAAAGTCATCAGATGCATACGCTCGTTCTCGGCCTCGTCGAGAAGTTCGCGAATCCAACCTTGATCGTCGCGAATGTGACGCACTGATTTGAGATGTTGCAACAGACCGCCCACCATGCCCGGAACGGCAGCAACGGTTTCCAGCACCACGGCGCGGTGGCCGTACCGTTTCGCAAAGAAGCTGTCGGCGACAATGCGCATGGCCTTAACGGTGCGCAGGGCGATGCGGTCTTTGAGGTCTTTTGGTGGTGTATGCGTGGCCAGATCACCGTCGTGGCGCATGGTCATGTCGAACATTTTGGGCTCCCTTGTTTCCTATGACCCACATATGGGGGCGAGGTTGACGTGGAACCAGATGCTGCGTCAATGTGCGCCTCAGGCAGGGCGCAGGCCGGTCTCGACAAGCATACCGCGCCGCTTTGCCTCATAATAATACCCGCGGGAGTACCATTTTACCGCAGTGCTTTGGTCGCCGTCAGACAGCAGCCATGCGCCGCGCAGGTATTTAACCGCGTACTCTAAATTGGTATCGGCATCGAGCAAATCTTGCGGCGATCCTTTGAATCCCATTCCGCGCGCTGTTTGTGGCAGAATTTGTAGCAGGCCGTAGTAAGGCCCGTTGCGGGCGGCGGGATTGTGGGTGCTTTCCCGAATTGCGAGGCGGTGCACAAGCGTGCGCGGCACGGCGTAGTGATCGGCCCAGCGGTTGATCGAAGCACGTAACTCAGGCGTCTCGTTAGGGTGCAGGGGAATGGGGTCAAGGGAAGGCGTCGTGCTTGGGCCTGAGGTGGTGCAAGCGGCAACTGTGCAGGTGCTCAGAATTACAAACGCGCGGCGGGTAAGAGAATGCATGGAATCTGTCCACCATGGTTGATCTGAGCGGACGTTAATCCTGATTTGTAGAATGCCACAAGAACAACGCATTCTAGCGGCGAGGTTCCGCGTATAATGGGGGTGCAAGGGCGAGTGGCTGCATTGCAGTTTAGGGTCAGTCGCCCGGTAGAGCAATCAGCGCGTCAAAAACGCTTCATAATCTTCAATCCATCGCTTCTCGCACCAAACGTCTTCGCCATAGCGTTGGATTTGCTCAAGTTCACCCTCTTCGGTCAGGGAGTTTGCCCAAGGCAGGATGCGTTGTTCGACCAGTGTTAGTAATTTTTGGAAACTTTGGGTCACTTGTTTTTCGGTCTTATCTTTGTAGACAAATGTATGAACTGGCCAACGCCCCAAGTTTTCGGGGCGGTAGATCGGCGCTGGCCGGAGCCATGTGTCGAAATCATCAAATTTGAGTTTTCTGGGAAAATCTTGGACTATCAGCCGCTCTGTGTCTGGATCATCGCTGCTGACCAGTTGCAAGAAAGTGTGCCTGAAACAGATGACCATCCTGATCTCTCCGGGATGCGGCCATTTGCTGATGACACGTATGATCCGCAGGTCACGGGTGCCGCTTACATATCTCAGGGTCTTTGTGCGCCCGACAAAAGAGAAGCCAAGCTCAATAAGAGGGGCGGCAAACGCTGCGGAAAAGATTCTGTTGAATGCGACATGATCCATGATGTTCTTTTTCAGAGCTGCAAAAACGATCCAAGAATATCGGCTTTGTTCATGTGTGCGGTACGGGAACCCTCAAACGCAAAACGCCGCGCAGGAAATGCGCGGCGTTCTGAGTGTCAAGAAGGCGCGACTTAGGTTTCGTCGCTCTCGTCTGCGGCGGCAGGTGCCGGCACATCCAGATCGCCATCTTCAGCCGCGGCTGAGCCGAGATCGTCAAACAGTTCGGAAATCTCGAATTCTGCTGCGGCTTCTTCTTCCGCTGCGAGTTCTTGAATAGATTTACCGGCAGCCTGAAGTTCGGCTTCTTCGGTTGAACGTGCAACGTTCAGCTCGATTGTGGCTTCAACTTCGGGGTGCAGAACAACCTGTACGTCATGAATACCCAGATACTTGATCGGGGCGGTCAGAACGACCTGCTTGCGGTCCACAGTGAACCCTTCGGCAGTTGCGGCTTCGGCTGCGTCACGGGTGGTGACGGAACCATAAAGCGCGCCTGCGTCGGATGCAGAGCGAATCACAACAAACTGCTGGCCGTTAAGCTTGGCAGACATTGCTTCGGCTTCTTTCTTGGTCTCGAGATTATGAGTCTCGAGCTGGGCTTTTTGGCCCTCGAACGAAGCGATGTTCGCTTTGGAAGCTGTCAGCGCTTTTTGCTGTGGCAGCAGGTAGTTGCGTGCAAAGCCTGGTTTGACGTCAACGACGTCGCCCATCTGGCCGAGTTTCGCAACACGTTGGAGAAGGATAACATGCATAATCTCTACTCCTTATTTCACTGCGTAGGGCAGCAGGGCGAGGAAGCGGGCGCGTTTGATGGCACGGGCCAATTCACGCTGCTTTTTCGCGGATACTGCGGTGATACGGGACGGCACGATCTTGCCACGCTCAGAGATGTAGCGCTGAAGCAGACGTGTGTCTTTGTAATCGATTGCCGGTGCATTGTCGCCCGAGAAGGGGCAGACCTTGCGGCGGCGGAAAAATGGTTTTGCGGCCATGGTTTAAAGTCCTTTCAACAACCTAAAATCAGCGACGTTCGCGGCGCTCGGGGCGCTCGTCACGTTTTTGCATCTGAACGGAAGGCAGCTCTTTGTGCTCGTCCATTTTGATGGTCAGAACGCGCATGACGTCGTCATGCAGGCGCATCAGGCGTTCCATCTCCTGCACGGCGGTTGCCGGTGCATCGGAGCGCAGGAAGGCATAGTGGCCCTTGCGGTTCTTGTTGATTTTATAGGCCATCGTTTTGACGCCCCAATACTCGCTGTCCACGAGTGTCCCGCCGTTGTCGGACAGGACGGTACCGAAATGTTCGATCAGGCCTTCGGCTTGTGTATTAGACAAGTCTTGGCGAGCGATCATTACATGCTCATATAGCGGCATGTTTGCTCCACTTATTTCAAGGCGCATTTCATAGGCGGGGCGATGATCCTTTGCTGCCCCGTCACGAGAGTCTGCGCGGTTAAATCGTCTTACAAAGGAAGTGCTGCATATACACCGTTTTGCGCGCAGCACAAGCGGTCATGAGGCGCAGGATTGAGCCCTCCCACGCAAGATGTTTCTAGCACGGGTTGAAATGCCGTACCCATGCCCGGTGCGTGCCGCGTTTTGGTCTCATTTCACCGTCATTTTGAGATTAACCAAAAACGAGGGCGATGCGATGACTACGACAGCCGATCACAGTTATGAGGCGAAACCTGCAGTGGGCATCGTTCATATGCTGGATGGGGGCCGTTTGGTCCTGCGTTTAACAATGCGTTTGGGTGCTGTCAGCTTTGCGATGGTGGTTTTGCTGATCTGGATCGCTCCGGGGGCCACATGGGACAATGATGTGATGTTGTTCAAGTTGGCATTGTCGGTGATTTCCGGATTGATTTCAGCTGCCATGTGGCAGTGCAGCTTGGCCCCGGCACGCCCGACCGTTGAAGTTGATATTGCAAATATGGAAGTGCGTGTGATGCGCCGTCAGGGCGGTGCGCCCGCGCGGGTGATCGAGCGCTGCACCTTCGCGGATCTGGATGCCGTTGATCTGTATGGTCGTCACATTATTCTGTGGGGCAAGGGCAAGCGTTTGCTCGCGGATATTTCGCTCAGCGACACAACAGCACATGATTCTCTGTTAGGTGCATTGCGCAGCGTGGGAAAGCTCGCCTGAAGCATTGCAACGGGGGTGTTTGTGAACTTCGTTCGCCAGCGCGCAGAAGCTGTTTGTTTCTTTGGGATTGAGATTTGGACAAATTGCCCCACCTATCCCTCATGAGTTCAACTTACATGGAGTACTTCAAATGAAACATCTCGTCCTTGCCGCCCTGTTGTCCGCCTCTGCCTCCGCCGCGATGGCTGCTGAGAAATATGTTCTGGATGCCAGCCACAGCCAAGTGGTGTTCTCCTACAACCACCTCGGCTTCTCCACGACCCACGGTATGTTCTCCGGGTTTGAAGGCGAGATCATGTTTGATCAGGAAAACCCTGCAAGCTCCACAGTGAGCGTTTCCATGCCAACGAAATCGATGTTCACCGGTTGGGAACAGCGTGACGAGCACTTCATGAGCGATGATTTCTTTGGCGCCACCGATGATGACATGATCTCGTTCACATCGACATCCATCGAAGTCACCGGTGACGGCACGGCCAACATCACCGGCGATCTGACCATGAATGAAGTGACCAAATCTGTTGTTCTCGCGACCAACCTCAACAAAGCAGACAACCACCCGATGGCGAACAAGCCATGGGCAGGGTTCAACGCAACAACAACACTGCTGCGCTCTGATTTTGGTGTAGACAAGTTTGCACCGTTCGTAGGTGATGAGATTGCAGTCATGATCTCGCTGGAAGCAATGAAAGCTGAATAGTCTAATCTGATACGCGAAACAAATGGCCGCAGGAATTTGATTTCCTGCGGCTTTTTTTATGCGCAGTTCACTCTGGCGCGTTCCGGGTCGCGTTGAGGTCAATGGTGACATCTACGGCAAACGCGAGGGAGCCTTCGTCCGGCATGTTTGCCCCGATGCCAAAGTCCATGCGGTTCAGGGTAAGCTGGGCATGCACATCGGCCTCATCCCCGTTGAGCGACAGGCTAAATGGCATCGTGACGGGGATGGTCACATCTTTGATCGTGAGGGTTCCTTCAGCGACAACGCCGTCTACGATGGTAATCAGGTCCGCATTGAAAACGGCCGTCTCAAATTGCGAGGCGTCGAAAAAGTCCGGCCCCATTGCCTGATCCGTGACGGAGCCGAGGGTGAGGGAGCCGATTGCGATGACGACTTCTACGCTGCCTGCTGTTCCGTCTTGGATTTCGGGATCAAAGCTGATGTCGGCGGTCCAGTCTGTGAACTGACCCTCAACGACAGAGCCAAACTGGGTGACGCCAATTGCGATTGCGCCCTCCTGAACAAGCCAGTCGGAGGCGACTTCGTTGAGTTGTGCGGCCTCAATCGCTTCTGTTTTGGGGGCATACATTCCGAAGAAGGAGGCACCGATCAGGACCACGCCCCAAATCCCGATGGCTGCAATCAATGAGACGCGGCCGTGGTGGGCAGGTGGCAGCTCTTGCAGGTCTGGTGCACCATTCAACATTCGGCGCAGGGTCGCGTCTTTGTCGATAAAGTGATGCTTAAGCGCGCCCGCGATGTGCAGGAAGAGCGAGACGATCATCACCTTGCCAAAAACCCAGTGCAGCCCGCCAAAGAGAGCGGCGACGCTTTCAGATTTCGGGACCAGCGGAAGGGATTGACCCAAGGGCCACCAGATTGGCGCAAAGCCTGAGGTCGCGGCGTGGTGTATCCAACCCGACAGTGGCGCCAGCACCAGCGAGCCGTAGAGCAACCAATGGGCGGTCTCGGCCAGAAAGTTCTCGACCTTTCGCTCTGGGTGCAGGGAGGCAGGCTTGGGCTGGTTCAGCGCCCAAAGAATGCGCAGCAGTGCTACGGCAAAGACGGTTATGCCGAGGGTCTTGTGCAACGAGTAAAGCCACGCTTTGCGCGCCAATTGCTCGGACGTGTCATAGGGCAACTCGTGTGCGATCAGGGCCACAGGGATAAGGGTCATAACCAATAGAGCCGTAAGCCAGTGAAAGGCGCGCGTGACGCTGCCATATCGTGTAATGGTATTGGACGTGGCCATGGGGTGCTCCTGCGTTTTGCGCTGATCCATACATATTCGATTCACTTCTCGGGGCAATGGCACGTTTGGGCACAGGCTCTGTGCACTCTTGTGAGCGGGGGTGCGCTTCGCTAAACCATGAGCAGTATATAATAAGGGCGAAAACTATGAGCACAGCATTCGTATTTCCCGGTCAGGGCGCACAAACCATCGGCATGGGGCACGACCTTGCACAAGCCTATCCTGCGGCCAAGGCGGTCTTTGACGAGGTGGATGATGCGCTGGGGCAAAAGCTTAGCGCGCTGATCTGGGAAGGTGATATTGCGGAGCTGACGCTGACGGAAAATGCACAACCCGCACTTATGGCGACTTCGATCGCGGCGATGCGCGCGCTGGAGGTTGAGGGGATTGACGTGACACGGGCGTCTTATGTGGCGGGGCACAGCCTTGGCGAATACTCGGCGCTTTGTGCGGCGGGTGTGTTTACGTTGGCCGATACGGCGCGCCTGTTGCGTATTCGTGGCCGCGCGATGCAAGAAGCGGTGCCTGTGGGTGAGGGGGCGATGGCTGCGATCCTTGGGTTGTCGGCAGAGGATGTGACCAAGCTGGCGGAGGACGCAGCACAAGGTGATGTGTGTCAGCTGGCGAACGAGAATGACCCGACGCAGAATGTGATTTCCGGCAGCAAAGCCGCCGTTGAGCGTGCGATTGATATGGCCAAGGGAGCAGGTGCCAAGCGCGCCTTGCCGTTGCCCGTCTCTGCACCTTTCCACTGCGCGCTGATGCAGCCTGCGGCGGATGAGATGGCACGGGCGCTTGCTGAAGTTACGCTGAACGATCCAAAAGTGCCGCTGGTGGCGAATGTGCTGGCGGAGAGTGTGGCGACGGCTGGTCCGATTGCAGGGTTGTTGGTGGATCAGGTGACGGGGCGCGTGCGCTGGCGCTCGTCGGTGGAATGGATGGCGGCACAGGGTGTGACCGAGTATTGGGAGATTGGCGCTGGTAAGGCGCTGTCAGGCATGATCCGCCGTATCCAAAAAGAAGCGACTTTGCGCAATATTGGTGCGGCGGCGGATGTGAAAGCGGCGCTTGAAGGTTGATATGACCAAACGTGGTCTGCTGTTCGGCGCATCAGCGCTGTTGGCGGGCTGTGGTGCGGCGGATATGGTGACTGGCATCCGGCAGGGGCTGCATTTCTTTGTGGTGAATGACCGGTTGTTGATGCGCGGTGAGGTGATCGGGCGCACGCCTGCGGCCTTTTCTGACGTGCTGGATCAGAACGCCCAGGTGACGACATTGGTGTTGCAGGATATGCGCGGGACACATGATGCTGCCGCTGTGCGGAAGATGGGATACAACATTCGTAAACGCGGGCTGGCCACTGCGCTGCAGAGCGATAGTGCGGTGCATGGCGCGGCGGTTGAGATGTTTTTGGGCGGGAAGCCGCGTAGCATGGTGGCAGGGGCCGAGATTGGCCTTACAATGGCACATACCAGTGAGGGGCAACGACAATACCTGCGCGATATGCTCGGCTCTGACGGGTTTTACGAGTTTGCCTTGCAGACGGCCCCCTCAGACGGGATATATATCATGACGGAACACGAGATTTCGCAACATGGGCTGCTGACGGCACCTATTGAGCGGCTGAACTAAAAAGGTGAGAAAATGTTTGATCTAACAGGTAAAAATGCACTGGTCACGGGTGCGTCTGGTGGCATTGGCGCGGACATCGCGCGCGCTCTGCATGCGCAGGGGGCGACTGTGGGTTTGTCGGGTACGCGCACGGAGCCTTTGGAGGCGTTGGTTGCTGAATTTGGCGAACGCGCCCATGTGCTGCCGTGCAACCTTAGCGATATGGACGCGGTCAAGGCGCTGCCCAAGCAGGCGGCGGAAGCGATGGGATCGGTAGATATTCTGGTAAACAACGCCGGGATCACGCGCGACAACCTGTTTATGCGCATGTCGGATGATGAATGGCAGTCAGTGTTAGATGTGAACCTGACGGCGACATTCCAGCTGTGTAAAGGTGTGATACGGGGCATGATGAAGGCGCGTTGGGGGCGGATTGTGAATATCTCGTCCGTCGTGGGGTCCAAAGGAAACCCGGGTCAGGCGAATTATGCAGCCTCCAAGGCGGGGATGATCGGCATGGGCAAGAGCCTTGCGTATGAGGTCGCGAGCCGCGGAATTACGGTGAACGCGATTGCGCCCGGATTTATTGCCACATCGATGACGCAAAAGCTCACGGATGATCAAAAGTCGGGCATTTTGGCGCAGATACCTGCGGGTCGGATGGGCACGCCAAATGAGATTGCCAGCGCTGTGGTCTATCTTGCGAGCACTGAGTCGGGCTATGTCACAGGTGCGACCTTGCATGTGAACGGCGGGATGGCCATGTTGTAGAGGCATTGGTGAAACCGTTTGCGTAACCTCAATCATATGCTAAAGGGGGCGCAGAATAACCAGACGGGCGCTTGATGTGACCCGCGCCTTGTGAAAACAAGGAGAACGAGCCGCCCCCAACAGGGGCAACTTCTGACCCCTCGCACGCTGAGACGGCAGAAACCCAAAGGGGCAGCATAGCCCAATGAGTAAGGACTAATAGTATGAGCGACGTTGCAGACCGCGTTAAGAAGATCGTTGTTGAGCACCTTGGTGTTGAAGAAGACAAAGTTGTTGAAAATGCCTCTTTCATTGATGATCTGGGTGCAGACAGCCTCGACACAGTTGAGCTGGTAATGGCATTCGAAGAAGAGTTCGGCATCGAAATCCCCGATGACGCAGCCGAGAACATCCAGACCTTCGGCGACGCGGTCAAGTTCATCAAAGAAGCCTCTTAAACCGGCTTTGCCGAGGTCACTCGGCGATAAGATACTCAAACGGCGCCCCGCTCTGCGGATTGGCGCCGTTTTTGATTCTCGGGGGAATTGATGCTTGTCTCGGGACCGCTGCTGCGGCAATTCTGGGCATTCCGACAGCGTTTTCAAAACCCAAGATAAGACGAAGGCCGCGCATTACATGCTCCGAAATATTCCGACGATTAACACGCCACGGGTCACATTACGTGGCATGCGCAGAGAAGACTTTGAGAGGTTTGCCGAGATTTGGGCCGATCCCGAGGTTGTCAGCCATATCAAAGGTAAGCCGTGGCCGCGCGCGCGCAGTTGGGACTCGTTTCTGCGCAATGCAGGGCATTGGCAAATTGCAGGCTTTGGCCAGTGGGCAGTCCAGATTCACGGCGAAGCGAGAATGGCGGGGCAAGCCGGGTTTTTCTTTGGCTCTAGGGGGTTGGGTGAGGACTTTGATCCCTATCCAGAGGCGGGGTGGGTTCTGGACCCTGCGTTTCAAGGGCAGGGGTACGGCATTGATGCCGCCTCTGCAGCGCATGACTGGTTCGACCGCGTCATCGCGGGGCGCACAGTTTGCATGATCACGCCCGAGAATGAAAGCTCGCTGCGGATTGCAGATACTTTGGGCTACGTTCCGTTGCGCCATGTGACAACGGAAGGTGCATCGGTATTGCTGATGACCCGCAAAGGGCCGCCGATCTGAGCTAAAAACCTAACTTCGGAGCACGTTTTTCAACAGCTTGGGAGAAATTCCCCGTCTGTTCGATGGCCCTTGTAGGCGGGTCAGGATCAGCATGGTCGCGACGACAATGGCGGCGCGTAGCAGAATACCAATGAATGCTGGCATGTCTGTTTGTCCCGTCTTGAGGAGAACACGAGATGAGTAGGAAAAATTTTCGATAAGCGAGGGGCGGCAGAGACCCGCCCGCGCCCGTATGCCTATGCTCTTGATCATTGGGCGACCGGCAAGGTATAGCGAATTCAAGCAATATTACACTAAAGGGCAGGGCATATGCGCAGAGTTGTCGTTACGGGTTTGGGTTTGGTTACACCGTTGGCCGACGGTGTCGAAGAAAGCTGGAAACGCATTTTGGACTGTCAGTCCGGTGCGGGGCCTATCACGACCTTTGATGCGAGCCGATGTGTCACGCAATACGCGTGTGAGGTGCCGCTGGGCGACGGGACCGACGGCACGTTCAACGCCGACACCTATATGCTGCCAAAAGACCAGCGTAAGGTCGATACGTTTATCATGTTTGGCTTGGCCGCTGCGCAGCAGGCTGTCCAAGATGCCGGCTGGATGCCTGAGGACCGTGAGAGCCTTGAGCGTACGGGCGTTTTGATCGGTTCGGGTATTGGGGGATTGAACTCTATCGCTAATACGGCGGTGATGATGGCGGAGAAGGGTCCCAAGCGGGTCAGCCCGTTCTTTGTGCCGGGTGCGTTGATCAACCTGATCTCTGGTCAAGTCTCTATCAAATACGGATTTAAGGGGCCAAACCATTCCGTTGTGACAGCCTGTTCCACGGGAGCGCACGCGATTGGCGATGCGAGCCGTCTGATTATGTTTGGTGATGCGGATGTTATGGTTGCAGGTGGCGCGGAAGCAGCGATTTGCGAGATTGGCATTGCGGGTTTCAATGCGTGCAAAGCACTGAGCACCAAGCGCGGCGACGAGCCACAAAAAGCCAGCCGCCCTTATGACGCTGACCGTGACGGGTTTGTCATGGGTGAGGGTGCGGGCATTGTCGTGCTGGAAGAGTATGAGCACGCCAAAGCGCGCGGTGCGAAAATCTATGCCGAAGTCATCGGATATGGCCTGTCGGGCGATGCCTATCACATCACAGCCCCAAGCGAAGACGGTGAGGGCGGTGAGCGCTCAATGCGCTCTGCGCTGCGCCACGCGGGGTTAGAGCCGAAGGATATCGATTATATCAATGCACACGGCACCTCGACCATGGCGGACACCATTGAGTTAGGGGCCGTAGAGCGGATGATGGGGGAGCATGTGGGCAGCGTGACAATGTCCTCGACCAAATCGGCGACGGGGCATTTGCTCGGCGCTGCGGGCGCGATTGAGGCGATCTTCTCGATCTTGGCCATTCGTGATCAGATTGCGCCGCCGACGATCAACCTCGATAACCTCGCGGTTGAGACGAAGATTGATCTGGCAGCTAATGCACCGGTCAAGCGCGAGATTAACGTGGCACTGAGTAATTCATTCGGTTTTGGCGGGACAAACGCCAGCGTATTGTTTGGGAAGGTCGACTAAATGTGGCGCCATGTAGCCGCTAATGCGATGACGTTTCTCATGGTTGCGCTGTTTCTGCTGGGCGGTGTGATTATTTGGGGCAAGGCGCAATACGATGCGCCCGGCCCGCTGTCGGAAGCTGTTTGTGTGCAGGTCAAAAGTGGCTCGAACATGAGGTTAGTCAGCAAGGATCTGGCTTTGCAGGGGGCCGTATCATCAGAGGCAATCTTTCGTATCGGGGCAGATTACGAGGAAAAGACAGGTCAGTTGAAGGCCGGTAGCTTCCTGATCGAGCCTGAATCGACAATGAAAGAGATTGTTGATGTGATCACGCGCGGTGGGGCAAGTACTTGTGGCACCGAGATTGTGTACCGCATCGGGGTGACCCGAGTGAGCGTTCAGGTGCGTGAGCTGGACCCCGCGACGAACCGCTTTGACGAATTGGCGCTTTTTACCCCTGAGGTTGATGAGGTTCCTGCGGCATACACGCAGATGCGCGATCAGGCTGATGTGCGCTTCCGCATTGCGGTGGCCGAAGGTGTGACGAGCTGGCAGATCGTGAATGCAATTTCAGGCATTGATATCATGGATGGAATTGTAGCTTCAGTACCGCCTGAGGGATCGCTAGCGCCTGACAGCTATGAGGTACTTAAAGGGGATGACCGCTCAGCGCTGCTTGCACGTATGTCCGCAGCACAGGAGACATTGTTGGCGGCGGCGTGGGAAGCGCGGGCGGATGATTTGCCCATCGATTCGCCCGAGGAGCTGCTGATCTTTGCCTCGCTGATTGAAAAAGAGACAGGTGTCTCTGATGAGCGGCGTCAGGTGGCGAGCGTATTTGCGAACCGGATCAATCAGGGCATGCGTTTGCAGACTGATCCAACGGTTATCTACGGTATTACCAAAGGTGAGGGTGTGCTGGGGCGTGGTCTGCGCCGCAGTGAGCTGCGCGCTGCGACACCGTACAACACCTATGTGATCCCCGGATTGCCGCCCACACCGATTGCGAACCCTGGACGCGCAAGCCTGATGGCGGCGGCGCAGCCAGACGAGACGCCCTATATCTTCTTTGTAGCCGATGGCACGGGCGGGCATGCGTTCGCTGTGACCTTGGACGAGCATAACCGCAATGTTGCGGTTTGGCGCCAGATTGAGGCGGATCGTGCAGCGGCGGCAAACGACTGAGGTGTTGCAGGCAGCGCTCGGTGCTGTGAGCAACGATTAACAGCGATCTGATACACCATGTCTCACGCTAGGAGATTTGGGGAACGGCCCTGACATTTCGTTGGGGCCGTTTTTTCATGTCTTTCGATTGGAGGAATCCGAGCGAAAGGACCGACAACAGATGATCACCCAACCGGTGCCACAGCTTGATGAGCTTGCCCATGCAGAGGCCATGTTTGCTTCCGTTCAGGTCACACTTGCCGAGTTACGAGAAGCGTTAGAGAGCTTGAAGAAACAAGCCAAAGCCGGAGAGGAAATTGATGCAACACAGACGTCCAAGACTTTTGTCCAATTAACGGATGCAGTGGGACGCTGTCAAAAAGCGGGAATGATCTTGAATGACTGCCGAAATAAACATGCCGGAATTGCGCGTGGGGGGTACGCCCTCGACATGGATAAAGCGCGGGTTGATATCGGGTGCAAGCTTGATCGGCTCCGCTGTTCCATCGATCCAGGAGGGGTTCCTGAATGACCTGGATGAGGGAGAGCTTCGCGCTCTCCCTTACTTATTCGACTTTTGGGCTATGCCGCATCAGCTTCCGCCTGAGGGTGACTGGCGGTCATGGGTCATTATGGGAGGCCGCGGTGCTGGCAAAACCCGTGCGGGGGCCGAGTGGGTGCGCAGCATGGTCGAGGGGTCACGCCCCTTGGATACGGGGCGTTGCAGTCGCGTCGCGCTGGTGGGCGAGACCATCGAGCAAGTGCGTGAGGTAATGATTTTTGGCGATAGCGGGATATTGGCCTGCTCTCCTGCGGACCGGCGACCCGATTGGGAGGCCACGCGAAAACGTCTCGTCTGGCCCAATGGGGCAGTGGCGACGGTACATTCGGCGCATGATCCCGAGGGGTTGCGTGGGCCGCAATTTGACGCGGCGTGGGTGGACGAAATGGCCAAGTGGAAGAAGTCTCAGGAGACGTGGGATATGTTGCAATTTGCACTGCGGCTGGGGGAGCATCCGCAGGTTTGCGTGACAACGACGCCGCGCAATGTTGACGTGCTCAAGGCTTTGCTTAAATCGCCGTCGACTGTGGTGACTCATGCAGCGACGGAAGCCAACCGTGCGCATCTGGCGGCGTCCTTTCTGGAGGAGGTCCGTGCGCGGTATCGCGGGACGCGATTGGGACGGCAGGAGTTGGACGGGGTTCTGTTGGCGGATGCGGAGGGGGCATTGTGGACCTCTGCCATGTTGGAGGAGTGCCGTGTGCGCGCGCTTCCTGCGTTAGACCGGATTGTGGTGGCGGTGGATCCTGCGACGACATCAGGGGCCACTGCAGATGAATGTGGGATCGTGGTGGCGGGTGTGCAGTGCAGTGGGCCGCCGCAGGATTGGCGCGCCTATGTATTGTCCGATTGTACGGTTGCCGGGATGGGGCCAAGCGGTTGGGCGCGTGCGGCGATTGCCGCGATGGAGCGGTTTGGTGCTGACCGATTGGTGGCGGAGGTCAATCAGGGCGGGCAGATGGTGCAAGAGGTGATCCGCCAAGTGGATCCGCTGGTGCCATACAAGGGCGTGCATGCAAGCCGTGGGAAGGTGGCGCGGGCCGAGCCAGTGGCCGCACTCTATGAGCAGGGACGGGTCAAGCATATGCCCGACATGGACGGATTGGAGGATCAGATGTGCCGCATGACGCGGCGCGGCTATGAGGGGGGCGGATCGCCAGACCGTGTGGATGCGCTGGTCTGGGCGCTGCATGAGTTGATGATCGAGCCTGCGGCGACTTGGCGACAACCGGGGGTGCGGTCACTGTGAGTGATTGGTGTTGCGGGAAAAAGGGGGGCTTTGGCCTCCCTTTTTTGTTGGGGCATGGGGGGTGTTGCGCGGAGTGCGTGCGGTCTGGTTCAGCAGGATTAATCCTTTGATGGCAGATTGTTTTCAGAAGCGATGAGGCAGCAAGTCTGCCACGGGGCACGAGATTAGGAGAACGTGAGTGTTTGATTTTCTAAAGCGCGGAACGGTTGATGTGGTGGAAGCGAAGGCCTCTGCGACGGGGCGTGTTGTGGCGATGCAAAGCTCGGGCCGTGTGGCATGGAGCCCGCGCGATACGGTGTCTTTGACGCGCACGGGGTTTGCAGGAAATCCGGTTGGATTTCGCTCGGTCAAACTGATTGCGGAAGCGGCGGCAGCGCTGCCCTTGGTGCTGCAGGACACCGAGCAGCGGTTTGATACGCATCCAGTACTGGGCTTGATTACGCGGCCCAATGGCGCGCAGGGCCGTGCGGAGCTGTTGGAAGCGCTTTATGCGCAGCTGCTGCTGTCTGGCGATGCTTATGTCGAAGCCGTGGGAGCGGAGGCGGGTTTGCCGCTAGAGCTGCATGTGCTGCGCTCTGACCGGATGTCTGTGGTGCCCGGGAGCGATGGCTGGCCTGTGGCGTATGAATATGCGGTGGGCGGGCGCAAGCACCGTTTTGATGCAACGCAGGGATCGCCGATTTGTCATGTGCGCAATTTTCACCCGCAGGATGATCATTACGGGTTCAGCCCGATGCAGGCGGCGGCGACGGCGGTGGATGTGCACAACTCTGCCTCGCGCTGGAGCAAGGCGCTGCTTGATAACGCGGCGCGGCCTTCGGGGGCGATCATCTACAAGGGCGCCGAGGGTCAGGGCAGCCTCAGCACTGACCAATATGAGCGATTGGTGTCCGAGATGGAGAGCCATCATCAAGGCGCGCGCAATGCGGGGCGGCCAATGCTGCTGGAAGGCGGGCTTGATTGGAAGCCGATGGGGTTTTCGCCCTCCGATATGGAGTTCCAGAAGACCAAGGAAGCGGCGGCGCGTGAAATTGCGCTGGCGTTCGGGGTGCCGCCCATGCTGATCGGGATTTCAGGCGATGCAACCTATGCCAATTATCAGGAGGCGCACCGTGCGTTCTACCGCCTGACAGTGCTGCCTTTGGCGAGCCGTGTGACGGCAGTGTTGTCGCATTGGTTGTCTGGATTTACCGGCGAATTGGTTGAGCTGAAGCCCGATCTGGATCAGGTGCCTGCGCTGAGTGCGGAGCGTGACGCGCAATGGGCGCGGGTTGCGGGTGCGGACTTTCTGACGGAAGCGGAAAAGCGCGCGTTGTTGGGACTGCCAGCGGTGGCGGCGGATGAATGAACAACCTCATGAGCGGTTTCAATGCGCGCCGGGGATGCGTTTACAAGCGCATGAGCGGGTGAGCGCGATCCATCTGGTAAACCTTGATAAGCGGCTCGACCGCATCGAGCAGATGATCGAGCGGCTGGAGCGGCGACTGTGGCTGGCGGTTTACGGGGTGGCGGGTGTGATTTTGGCGAAAGCGGTGCAGACGTTTCTGGCGGTTACGCCGATCGGCTGAACGAAAAGCAGGAGATTCAAAGTGGATATGAGTGGAAATAACTTCGCGCCAAGCGCGGAGAACGGAGAAGGTTTGCCCGCGCTGGAACGCAAGTTCATGCAGTTTGACGAAGTGGCGAAGGTTGAGGGCGGTGTCGAGATCAAAGGCTATGCCAGCTTTTTTGATGCGGTCGATCAGGGCAATGATGTTGTGCAGCGCGGTGCTTATGGCGCGAGCCTGATGGCGTTGAAGGCGGCCGGGCGCGGGGTCAAAATGCTCTGGCAGCACGATCCGGCGCAGCCCATCGGCGTGTGGGACCAGGTGCGCGAGGATGCGCGCGGTCTGTTCGTGAAGGGACGCATTTTGCAGTCTGTTGAGAAGGGGCGCGAGGCGATTGCGCTGATTGAGGCGGGCGCGATTGACGGCCTCAGCATCGGCTACCGCACGGTGAAAGCCACAAAGAATACCAAGGGCCAACGGCTCTTGCAGGAACTGGAGCTTTGGGAGGTGTCGCTGGTGACCTTTCCGATGCTTCCCAGTGCGCGGGTGGGGGCGAAGGCGGACAGTTTTGTGCGTATCGGAGACGTCCTGCGTGAGATGGCAGGGGTATTTGATGCGGCTACGGCTGACATCGGTGCCTGTCAAAGCAACCAAAAGGGGAACGCGAGATGAGCGATGCCAACACTGATGGCGGGGGTCTTTCCCCGGCTGAGGATGTGCGGCGGGCCGTGAACGGCTTTGTCACACAATTCAAAGGCTTCCAAGCCGACATTGAAACCAAACTTCAACAAACAGAAGAGCGAATGACCATGCTGGATCGTAAGACATTGACTGCTGCCCGTACTCCTTTAGCGGGTGCCACCGAGGCGGGTGCACCGCATAAGAAGGCCTTTGATGCCTATGTGCGTTCTGGCGATGATGACGGGCTGCGCGGCCTTGAGCTTGAGGGTAAGGCGCTTTCCACGGCCGTGAATTCGGACGGTGGGTATCTGGTAGACCCGCAGACCTCCGATATTGTGAAATCCGTGTTGAACACGACGGCCTCGATCCGTGCGATTGCCTCTGTCGTAAACGTCGAGGCAACGTCTTATGACGTGCTGGTGGATCATTCCGATGTGGGTGCGGGCTGGGCGACTGAAAGCTCCACGATTGGCGAGTCTGACACGCCGCAGATCGACCGCATTACCGTGCAATTGCACGAGTTGAGCGCTTTGCCCAAAGCGTCCCAGCGACTGCTGGATGATGCAGCGTTCGACATTGAAGGCTGGCTTGCGGGCCGTATTGCGGACAAGTTTGCCCGTGCAGAGGCGGGTGCATTCATCAACGGCGACGGCATCGACAAGCCAAAGGGATTCCTTGCCCATTCGACCGTCGACAATGATGTCTGGGCCTGGGGTAACCTTGGCTATGTTCCAACGGGTGTTGCGGGTGAAATTACGCCGGATTCTATTGTCGATGCGGTTTATGCGTTGGGTGCGCAGTACCGTGCCAATGCGTCCTTTGTGATGAACTCCAAGACAGCAGGTCTGGTGCGCAAGCTCAAGGACATGGATGGCCGTTTCTTGTGGTCTGACGGTCTGGCGGCGGGTGAGCCTGCACGTCTGATGGGCTATCCCGTGTTGATCGCGGAAGACATGCCAGATGCGGCGGCGGATGCCTATGCGATGGCGTTTGGTGACTTTGCAGCGGGCTATACCATCGCCGAGCGTCCCGATTTGCGCATCCTGCGCGATCCTTTCAGCGCCAAGCCGCATGTCCTGTTTTATGCCACCAAGCGTGTGGGCGGTGACGTGAGCGACTTTGCCGCGATCAAGCTTTTGAAATTCGGCACTGCCTAAAAGTTGTGCCGAAGCCGGAGCGGGAATTGTCCGCTCCGGTCCGGGCGTGCGCCCTGACTATTCCTCCGCGTTGTCTAGCTGCTCCCCTCCGACCGAGCAATGCAGAGGAGGGGTGCGCGTCCGGGAGGGGGGTCGCCAGCCGGGTTTGAATTTAAGTTTGAGAGAGGCTTTGGGATGTTGATCGAAGAAACGAATGTGCCGGATGCGGCTCTGCCAGTTGCGGCGTTCAAGGCGCATATGCGCATGGGGTCGGGATTTGCCGAGGACACGTTACAAGACGCGGTGTTGGGTAGTTTTCTACGTGCGGCGATGGCGGCGATTGAGGCGCGAACGGGTAAGGCGCTGATTGAGCGGGAATTTACGCTGTCGGTCACGGAGTTGGCGCATGCGGCTGCATTGCCGTTGACGGTTGCACCTGTGGCTGTGATCGCAGACGTGCAGCGGGTTTCGTGCAGCGGTGCACAGCAGTTGGTTGATGCAGGTGCGTATTGGCTCGAACGTGATGCGCATACCCCGCGTCTGAGGTCGATTGGGTCATGTTTGCCGGAGCCTGAGGCGGGTGGCGAGCTGCGTGTGCGGTTCTTGGCCGGATACGGGCCTGAGTGGGATGATGTGCCTGTGGATATGCAGCAGGCGGTTCTGATGCTGGCAGCGCATTATTACGAATACCGCCACGACACGGGGCTGGCGGCGGGATGCATGCCGTTTGGCGTGACCTCGCTGATTGAGCGGTTTCGTGTGCTGCGTCTGGGCCGCAGTGGAGCGCAGGCATGAGCGCGCCGCGCTTGAACCGCCAGTTGGTGCTGGAGGCACCTGATGTGTTGAGCGACGGGGCCGGTGGATTTGTTCAGGGCTGGGTGCCGCTGGGTATGGTCTGGGCCAGTGTGTCGCCGCGCAGTGGGCGCGAGACAGCGCAGAGCGGTGCTCCTGTCAGCCGCATGAATTACCGCGTTATTGTGCGCGGCGCGCCTATAGGCAGCGATAAGCGACCCGCCGCACAACAGCGGTTTCGCGAGGGTGCGCGGATTTTCACCATTGAAGCCGTCGCAGAGCATGATCCCGAGGGTCGGTATCTGGCGTGCTTTGCCCAAGAGGAGCAAATCGTATGAGCTATGCAGTTTCAGGTGCGCTTCAGGCGGCGGTCTTCGAAGCGCTCAGTGCGGAGCTGGCGCTTGGGGCGCTGGTTGGGGGTGCGGTTTATGATGCGGTGCCTGCGGGCAGCGTGCCGGAAATCTATGTGCGCCTTGGCTCAGAGACGGTGCGTGAAGCGTCGGACGGAAGCGGCGCCGGTGCGGTGCACTTTCTGACCGTTTCGGTGATTACCAGCAGTCCGGGGTTTGCGAGTGCCAAGGCGGCTGCAGCGGCGGTGAGTGATGCGTTGCATGATGCTGATTTGACCCTGACGCGGGGCAATCTGATCTCACTGCGGTTCGAGCGGGCAACTGCACGGCGGATTGA
>CBDTVN010000018.1:0-34623 GCA_965364195.1 uncultured Sulfitobacter sp.
TGTTAAAGCACGCTGACTCAACAGGATACGCCTTCCTTGAGCACCACCGCGCGCCATCTGGTTATCTTTGCGCCCTTTGCCTCGACTATTGATGCCAACCGCGCCACTCCATTGGCTATGTTGATTGTCGTTGAGATCAGCATAAATCAGAGAGTCTTGCACCATATTTGGACCAAAAGCGGCGGCACTAGTCTCGCGCTCCCCAAGAGGGGGCATCTAAACTACTTGTTTTTCTGGTTTAAAGTGGTGATCCCTTGAGGACTCGAACCTCAAACCTGCAGATTAGAAATCAGCTGCTCTATCCAGTTGAGCTAAGGGACCGCTGTGGCCGCTTATGTGCCAAGTGCGCAGGTCCATCAAGAGGGTGTTGTACTATATTTCGCGGAACCAGTCGGGAAGTGTCGTGCGACAGACGTAATTGATGAATGGCGGCTTGATAATGCCGCGCTTTGGGTCACGAATGGGGTTGTCGCGGATCTGAGTGTAGCCCAGTGCGACCGCTTCGTCCCAAGGCAGCTCTTTGGCGGCTGCGGTTTTGCGAAAGAAGCGCTCTGCGTGGACGTCAGGTTTGGCCCAGCCGGTGACGTTCCAATCCTCGCCCACGCTGTCGGCGACGGAGCGCCGCACGGCGTTTGTTTCGGCAAGTGCCTCTAAGTTGGCGTGCTTCAGATGGACGTAGAACACATCGTCGGGCATCTCGAAGGGAAAGTCATCTGTCTTGCGGTAGCCACAAAAGACACCGTGCCAACGCAGCGGTATGGATTTACGCACCGCCCACGCCTTGCTGTAATGGCCTGTGACACATGCAGTGCTGCGGTGTGCCAGCGCCATGTCTTCGGGCTTGAGCGGGGTGTCACCGTCGACCTCTGCCACGTTGAGGCCAAGAGCAAAGAGGGCAGGTGCCTTCGTCGTTTTGAACATTTCCTCGAAGGAAGCATAGGTGTTGGGGTTAAGGCAGACCAGCTCATCTGCGTCGGTCTGGATCACCCAATCATAGAGGTTGCCCAGCCCCGATTGTATGTCGTTGATCACCCGCAGGCGCACGCGGTCAAAGTTCTTCAATTCATCGCGCGGGATATTGATGATACTGGCCTCGGGGCAAATTTTTGCAATCTCGGGATCGACTCCGTGGGAGATGACATAGAGGTTTTTGGCACCAAGGTATTTTGCGTAATGGCGGTACCATTGGTCCAAGGCCCAGTAGTCGCGGTAGACCATCGTAATGGCGCAAATTTTCATGCCTGTATCCTCATTGTGCTGTCGGCGTAGCGGGGGAGGGAGCCGCGATCAAGGATTTGCAGGAGGCGTGCGTCAAATTTCGGGGGTTGTGGCATTGCTGTGGTAGGTATTTTAACGAGAAAGGCTTGCATCATTCTGGCCGCACAAGCATTCAGTAAGCTGTGTCAGATAGTTTTCAAAATGATGAACGCGCGCTTGCGGCGTTAGGATGGACTTCCTTTTTTGCCGATCAGGTGGAAGCGGATGAAGTGGATCTGACGCCGATGCGCATCGCCACCGTGCACCGCGCACGCATGGGGGCGGAGGCAGTAAGCGGGAGGGTAAAGCCGTCCCTGCCTCTTGGAACGAAGACCACGGAATTTGCAGTGGGCGATTGGGTGCTGGCAGAGGCGGACACGCACCTCATCATGCGCCGGTTGGAGCGTCACGCGTTATTGCAACGCAAGATCGAAGGCGGGCGCGGGCCACAGCTGATCGCGGCGAATGTGGACACGCTGTTCATCGTGACCTCGTGCAATGATGATTTTAATCCCGCGCGGCTTGAGCGGTATCTGGCGCTGGCCAATGAGGCGGAAACCAATCCTGTTATTGTGCTGACCAAGGCGGATCAGGTGGCTGATGTGACTCCGTTTATGGAACAGGCAGGGGCGCTCCAGCGTGATTTGTCCGTTGTCGCGGTGAACGGGAAAACCTCAGACGCCATCGCCACCTTGGCCCCGTGGTGCGGTGAGGGTCAGACTGTGGCGCTGGTCGGCTCCTCTGGTGTTGGCAAATCGACACTGCTCAACACGCTGGCGCAAAAGACGGGGGAGGAGGCACAGCTGACGGGTGGCATCCGCGAAGTCGACGCCAAGGGGCGACACACCACCACGTCACGCTCGCTGCATTCTATTGCGGGGGGCGGTTGGGTCATTGATACGCCGGGGATACGCACGCTTCATGTCAGCGATCTCGCGATTGGCCTTGATGTGCTGTTTGCCGAGATCACCGAGTTGGCCCCGCTGTGCAAATTCCGCGATTGCACCCATATGCATGAGCCTGGGTGCTCCGTATTGAAAGCGGTAAAGGCCGGAACGTTGGACCCTGTGCGGATCGAGCGCTGGCGCAAGCTGTCGGCGGAGAACACCGCCAACACACCGCAAAGCACTGGCGCCCGCGGAAATAAAACCACCCGAACGCCGGGCAAACGCCGCTAAGGCTTAGAGCGCAATCCAAGCGGTCTTCAGATCGAAGAACTTATCCATCGCGTGCATGGATTTGTCATGCCCGTTCCCCGATTGCTTGACTCCTCCCAGCGGCACAGTGCCGTCTGCGCCGCCGTAGGTGTTCACATGCACAACACCCGCTTGCAGCTTTGCGATCATACGGTGGGCGCGCGACAGGTTCGAGGTCCAGACAGCACTTGCCAGCCCGAACTCAGTGCCGTTGGCCAATGCGAGTGCTTCTTCCTCGGTATCGAAAGGCGTAATGGCGAGAACGGGACCGAACACCTCTTCGCGGAACAAGCGGTCTGATGGCTCTACGTCCGATACAATCGCGGGCGCCATGTAAAAGCCGCCCGTCTCGGCGAGGAGTTGCGCGCCGCCATGCACAGGGCGGCCAGCCGCACGCGCTTCAGCGACAAAGGCGAGGTTCTGCTCCAACTGGCGGGCAGAGTTTATCGCACCCGCCGCACTGCCCAGATCGAGAGGGTCACCGATGGCCATGGCGTCCGCCGCTTCGATGAGCTCGGCAGTGAATTCTTCTTGGATAGAGCGTTCCACCAACAGCCGCGCACCTGCGATGCAGACTTGACCGGAGTTGCGGAATATACCCGCTGCCGAGACTTTGGCCGCCTTCTTGAGGTCGGGCGCATCGGCGAAGATGATGTTGGGGGATTTGCCGCCCAACTCCAGATAGACGCGCTTCATGTTCGAGCGGGCAGAGGCCTCCATCAAGCGCCGACCTGTGGCACCCGATCCGGTGAAGGTGAGCACATCCACGTGCATCGATTCCGCAATTGCAGCCCCGACAACAGCGCCTTCGCCCGTCACGACGTTTAGCACACCCGCGGGGAGGCCCGCCTCCAGCGCCAGCTCGGCGATGCGGATGAGCGTCAGCGATGCGGTCTCTGGCGGTTTGACCACCACGGTACAGCCTGCAGCCAGTGCTGGCCCAAGCTTCCACGCGCCAATCATCAGCGGGAAGTTCCACGGGATAATCGCGCCCACAACGCCAACTGGTGTCTTATGGATCATCGCCAGTGTATCGCCGCCCGTCGGGGCGATTTCGCCGTAAACCTTATCCAAAGCTTCGGCATAGTAGCGGATTGTTTGCGCGGCCCCCAGCGGCTCTGCCTTCAGCGCCATTGAGATTTCGGTGCCGTTGTTGCGCACGCCCAGCACGGCGAGGGCGGGGGCGTGCTCCTCAATCAGTTCAGCCCATTTGAGCATTATCTTTTTGCGCGCCGCAGGGGCCATATCGGACCAGCTTCCGTTATCAAACGCACGGCGTGCTGCATCAATCGCGCGGTCCGCATCCGCCGCTGTACTGCGCGGCATTGTCGTCAGGACACTCCCGTCGATGGGCGAGATCACATCCATTGTCTGTCCGTCCGATGCCGCACAGGGCAAGCCGTCAATCAGGTTATGTGCAGGGGCAACCGGAGTGGTGCGTAGGGCGTCAATGGCGGCTTGATCCAGCATGTCAGAGGGTCCAGTCTATATTTCAGTACAGGAGAGATGAAAGTTAGCCTATGAACTAATATCTCTCGTGAAAAGATAGTTTTGCGTCCTTGCGCAAAGGATATCGCAAAACCTGTTTCCTTGAGGCGTAAATACAGATATGTTAGCGCTAACTTAGAGCTCATCTATCTTACTCCAGACACACATTGATTAGGAAAACACGATGCCCCTCAATCATAAACTGACCGAAATCACTGACCGGATTGTTGCGCGCAGTGCGCAAACCCGCGCGGCCTACCTCGCACGGATGGAAGCGGCGCGGCGACAGGGACCCTCGCGGGGACATCTGTCGTGTAGTGGTCAAGCGCATGCTTTTGCTGCTGCCGGACCGGATCAGAGCGCACTTGCCACCGGGCAAAGCGGCAACCTCGGCATTGTCACAGCCTATAACGATATGCTCTCCGCGCATCAGCCTTATGAGCGCTATCCAACCCTGATCCGCGATGCCGTGCGCGCAAAGGGTGGCACAGCCCAAGTCGCGGGCGGCGTGCCCGCGATGTGTGACGGGGTCACGCAGGGCGCGGCGGGGATGGAGCTCAGCCTGTTTTCACGCGATGTGATTGCCATGGCCGCAGGTGTTGCACTGAGCCACAACACGTTTGATGCTGCAGTTTTTCTGGGGGTCTGTGACAAGATCGTGCCGGGTTTAGTCATCGGCGCGCAAGTCTTTGGCCATTTGCCTGCGGTGTTCATTCCTGCAGGGCCAATGACAAGTGGTCTGCAAAATGACGAAAAGGCCATGGTGCGCCAGAAATTTGCTGCTGGGGAAGTGGGGCGTGACGCGCTCATGGCTGCCGAGATGGCGGCCTATCACGGTCCGGGCACTTGTACGTTCTATGGCACGGCCAACACGAACCAGATGCTCATGGAGTTCATGGGGCTGCATCTGCCGTCTTCCAGCTTTATCAATCCGGGTGCGGACATTCGCGATGCGTTGACGGTAGAGGCGGCGCATCGTGCCTTATCGATGAGCGATCTGGGCGCGAACTACACGCCTGTGTGCGAGATTTTGAACGAGAAGGCATTTGTGAACGGCATGGTTGGCCTCATGGCCACGGGCGGCTCAACCAATCTGCTGATCCACCTCATCGCCATGGCGCGGGCGGGCGGCATTATTCTCGACTGGCAGGATTTCTCCGACACCTCCGATATCGTGCCATTGCTGGCGCGGGTCTATCCAAACGGGCTGGCAGATGTGAACCACTTCCACGCAGCTGGCGGGCTCGGCTATATGATCGGGCAGCTGCTTGAAGTGGGCCTGTTGCATCCCGACACGAAGACTGTCGCGGGTGAGGGGCTAAAGCACTATACGCAAGAGCCGTTTATGGACGGAGCAACACTTGCGTGGCGTGAGGGGACTTCCGAGAGCCTGAACACTGGCATTCTGCGCCCTGCGTCAGAACCGTTTCAGACGTCTGGCGGACTAAAGCGTTTGTCGGGAAGCCTTGGTACAAGTGTGATCAAAGTCTCTGCGGTTGATCCAGCGCATCATTTGATCGAGGCGCCGGTGCGGGTTTTTCATACTCAAGATGACGTGAAAGCCGCGTTCAAGGCGGGTGAGTTCAAAGGTGACGTGATCGTTGTGGTGCGGTTCCAAGGGCCAAAGGCGAATGGTATGCCTGAACTGCACAGCCTGACCCCGATGTTGGGTATTTTGCAGGGCCGTGGGCATAAGGTGGCGCTGGTCACCGATGGCCGTATGTCGGGCGCATCAGGCAAGGTGCCTGCGGCAATCCATGTCAGCCCCGAGGCGCTGGATGGTGGACCCATCGCCTATCTGCGCGATGGCGATGTGCTGCGGCTGGATGCCGGTGCCGGTACGCTTGAGATCGTCACGGAGGGTGTGCTGTCGCGCGATGCTGTGACCGTTGACATGAGCCATAATAACTTCGGAACAGGCCGTGAGCTTTTTGCGCCGTTCCGCAACGCTGTGGGGACCGCCGACACCGGTGCCTCCGTTTTCTGGAATTGAATGATGATGAATGACACTGCCTATATTCGTGAACTTGCGGCCCTTGCGCCGATCATCCCTGTCTTGGTGGTGGAGGACGTGACCCACGCGGTCCCCCTTGCCGAAGCGCTTGTGCGCGGCGGGCTGCCTGTTCTCGAAGTGACGCTGCGCACGAATGCGGCTCTCGACGTGATAGCTGCGATGGCCAGCGTGAAGGGCGCGCGCGTGGGGGCAGGGACGCTTGTTACGGTAGAAGACGTCGCAGCGGCACAAAAAGCGGGCTCCACCTTTGGCGTGACGCCAGGGTCTCCTGCTTTTTTGGTTGATGCCTGTCTTGAGGCGGGTTTGCCTCTGCTCCCCGGTGCAGCTACGGCGACAGAGGCGATGACGCTTCAGGCGCGCGGGTTCGAAGTGCTCAAGTTCTTCCCTGCCGAGGGAGCGGGCGGGATCAAGACGCTAAGGGGTCTAGGGGGCCCGCTGCCCGCGCTATCGTTCTGCCCCACGGGGGGCGTCACGCCGGAGAACGCGCGCGACTATCTCGCGCTGCCCAATGTGGTCTGCGCGGGCGGCAGCTGGATCGCACCGTCAAGTCTGATCAAAGCAGGTAAATGGGACGAGATCGAAGAGCGCGCCCGCGTTGCGGCGGCCTTACCGCGCTAATCAAACGTCAGATCAACACGTCCGAATGTGCCAAAGTCGGCGGCAAAGCTGCTGGCGCTGGGTGCCTCAAGAGGGCGGATGAACGAACCTGACAGCACAATCTCGCCCGCCTGCAACCCTTTGTCGAATTGCGCCAGGCGGTCGAGCAGCCAGATGATGCCAGTGACGGGATCGTTGAGGACACCTGCGCCCAGACCCGTCTCCTCTACCACCCCATCGCGCGCCACGATTGCACCGACCCAACGAAGATCATGCTCATCAAAGGCGTGCGTTCGGTCTCCCATCACGATGCCAGCATTCGCAGCATTGTCGGAGACGGTATCGGTGATGATCCGCGTTTTGCCCGTTTGCGGATCAGCGCGCAGGATGCGGGTGTCGAGGATCTCCAAGCACGGTGCGACATGGGCCGTTGCGGCAATCACATCCTCGCGGCTGTGGTCTGCGCCGGAAATGCCCGCGCCCATGACAAAGGCGATCTCGGCTTCGATGCGGGGCTGGATAAAGCGGCCTTTGGGCACAGCATCGCCGCTTTGAAACAGCATTGTATCGAGCAAAACACCGCTGTCGGGTGTGGTAATTCCTAAAGCCTGCTGCATGGCACGGCTTGTTAAGCCGATTTTCCAGCCGATGCGGCTGCGTCCTGCGGCGTAATGCATGTCGATCAGAGCGTCTTGAATGCGGTAGGCATCCTCCAGCACGGCATCAGGATAGGCGGAGGAGATGAGGCCACACTGCGTCCCCGTCCGATCTGCCTCAAAAAGCATTTTCGCGGCGTTGGTCACATCATTTGGTGTCATTCGTCGACCACTCCGTTGGTGAGTGTGCCGATGCCCTCGGCAAAGACGTCGATCTGGTCACCCGGTACGAGGTAGCGCGGCGGATCAAAGCGCGCACCGGCCCCTGTGGGCGTGCCGGACACAATGATGTCACCCGGGACAAGAGTAGTGAATGTCGAGATATAGGCGATCTGACGCGCGACAGGGAACAACATACGGCCTGTGCGGTCATCTTGGCGCAACTCGCCGTTCACGCGGGTTTGCAGGGCGACATCGGTGATCTGTTCGTCCCGCTCGAACGGGATGAGCCATGGGCCCATCGCACCGGAACCGTCCCAGTTCTTGCCTTGGGTCACGTTGAATTTGGCATGGCGCACCCAATCGCGCAGTGTGCCTTCATTGCACAGTGTGAGAGCTGCGATATGGTTCAGCGCGTCCTCTTGCGGAATGCGGCGGCCACCTTTGCCGATGATAACTGCGATCTCGCCCTCGTAATCAAGCTGTGGCGTTTCGGGCGGGCGCGTCAGGGGAGTACCGTGGCCCACGAAAGAGCGCGCGAAGCGTGGAAAGAGCGACATGTTGGGAGGTGCGTCCTGACCGTCCTTGTATTCGGCATTGCGGTCGGGAAAATTGACCCCGACGCAGATGATCTTTTCAGGGTTCGGGACGGGAATATCCCAGCGGAAAGTACCGTCCGCATGGGTCACATTGCGCCCTTGCGCCATTTGCGCGAGTGTTGCCAAGCCGTCTGCCTCGATCACATTGCGCATCGTGGGCCAGTCAGGACAATCGGGCGAGAGGGCGATCATGCCGCCCTCGGCTACTGCGCCGTAAAACTGCTGGTTGTCGACTGTGTAGGTTGCAAAATTCATGAGGTCTCCGCCAATTCACACAGCACATCATAGGCTGTGTCGATGTCATCTTTGGTGCAGTCAAATTGCCCGATCTGGAAACGGATCACCATGTCACCACCCACCCGGGTTTGGGTAATATAGATGCGTCCGTCATTGTTGACCCGCTCGACAAAGGCCAGTTGGCCGTCGCTGTCTACGCCAGTCAACTTAAAGGTGAACAGCGACAGAACGGGCTCGGTCACGATCTCGAAACTGCCTTGCGCTCCGAGTTTTGAAGCCAGATCCTCGGCCCAGTTCACGTGGTTGCGCAGACGGCCGCGCAGCCCCTCCATCCCGTAAGAGCGCATGAGGAACCACAGTTTGAGCGCGCGGAAACGGCGGCCCAGCGGGATCGACCATTCCGAATAGTCGATGACGTCCTCTGCACCGGGGGTGAGCAGGTAGTCTGCCCGCATCGCCAGCGTTTTGACCAGCGCCTCGGGATCGCGAATAAAATGTGCGGAGCAATCGAATTGCGCCCCGAGCCATTTATGCGGGTTGAACACAACGCTGTCTGCGCCCTCGACCCCTACCCAAAGGTTGCGGTACTCGGGGCATATCATGCCAGCGCCCGCCCATGCGGCATCGACATGACAGTAAAGCCCTTCGGCCTTTGCCACAGCCACAACGCCGGCAATATCATCACACGCGCCTGTACCTGTGCCGCCTGTACAGGCGACAATACCTGCGGGAACAAACCCTGCACTACGGTCTGCTTTGATCGCGACGGCGAGAGCATCAGGGTCCATGCTGCGCGTGGCACCGATGGTCGGGATACGCACCAGATTGTTGCGCCCGATACCAGACACCCATACGGCGCGGTCTACGGAGGAATGTACTTCGGCAGAAGCATAGACCCGCAACTGACCTTGGGCGTTTAACCCGTCTTCGTTTCCGCGCCAGTCGGTGGCGCGCTCGCGCATCACTAGAACGGCGGCGAGGGTGGCCGAGGAAGCGCTGTCCTGAATGACGCCATGGAAATCACCGGGCAGGCCAATTCCGTCGCGCAGCCATTCCAGCATGCGCGTTTCCATTTCTGTCGCGGCGGGGGAGGTCTGCCACAGCATACATTGCGCGGCTAATGTGGTCACCAGGAACTCCGCCAGCATCGAAGGGGGCGATGCGTTGGCGGGAAAGTAGGCAAAGAAGCGTGGGTGCTGCCAATGGGTCATGCCCGGCATCACGATCTTCTCGAAGTCGCCGAAAATCTGCTCCATCGCTTCCGGCCCTTCTGGGGCGTTGGCGGGGAGCTGAGCCGCAATCTCGCCATAGCGGGTTTGCGCGCGCACGGGCCGATCGCGCAGGTTCTCGTGATAGTCACGGCCCCAATCGGCAATCTGTCGGCCCCATTGCGCAAATTCATCCCACTTCATGGCGCGACAATCGGTTGAGCTTTGAGATCACTCTCCGTGAGTTTCGCCCCTTTGAAGTTTGAGCCCAGCTCAAACCACGACTTCGGTGCAGGCGCACCCCAAAGTGTCTGGCGCTGCGGGTCTTTGAGGTCCCATTTGATCGGCTCCAAATCGGGGTCGAGTGTTTGGTAGTCGGAGCAGTAAATCTCGGTCCGGTGCCCATCCTGATCGCGAATATAAAGGAAAAAGGCATTTGAGATACCGTGCCGTCCCGGGCCGCGCTCGATGTTGGTGACATAGCCGGTGGTGGACATCAGATCGAGCAGGTCGATGATGTTGAGTGGGGTTGGCACCCAGAACGCAAGATGGTGCAAACGCGGCCCGGTGCCATTGGTAAAGGCAATGTCATGCACGCCGCCCTTGCGGTGCATCCACGCGGCCCATGTTCGGCCCGTTTCCTCATCGGCAGTGTATTCTGTGACGCGGAAACCCATATCGCCGTAGAATGCGACGGCCTCATCCACATTCGAGCTGAACAGGTTGAAGTGGTCGATGCGCAGCGGTTTGACGCCGCGGTAGAGTTTGTATTGCTGTGCGATGACGGGAAGGCGATCCATCTTGGCGTAGAACTCAAGCGGTACACCCCATGGATCACGGGTACGCAACACGCGGCCCATGAAGGGGCGTTCGATCCATTCGGTCGGCAGATCGCGCGCTTTGAACCACGCTTCGGCCTTGTCCAACTCGCCCTCGTCCCAGACCTTAAAGCCCAAGACGCCGACTTCGCCGCTGGTCCCTTTGCGCAGGATTACACAGTGGTGGCCGCGCTCTTCCATGGCGCGCAGATAGATTACATCGGCGTCCTCATAGGTGACTTGTAGGCCAAGCGTATCGACGTAATAGGCGCGCGACCATGCCAGATCACGCACAAACAGCTCAACGTGGCTGAGGCGGATGATGTTGAAATCGGGGTTCAGGTTTGGGGCTGGAATGGGCACAAGCTATCCTCCTTTACGCGCCAAGCTGCGGGATGCGGTGCAGCCCGGTGGCAATGGCGATGTTTTTCTGTTCCATGTAAAACTCAAACGACCAGTCGCCGCCGTCACGACCGATGCCGCTCGCCTTTGTGCCGCCAAAGGGCGCGGGCAGGTGGCGCACATTTTCCGAGTTCACCCAGATCATACCAGCCTCCAACGCATCTGAGAAGCGCAGCGCGCGGGTCAGATCGTTGGTCCAAAGATAGCCGGCCAAACCGTAGGCCACATCATTGGCGATGTGCAGTGCCTCGGCTTCATCTTTGAACGGGATGGAGGTGAGAACAGGGCCAAAGATTTCTTCTTGGGCCACGCGCATCTCGGGAGTGGCGTTGGTGAAGAGGGTGGGGGCGACATAGTGGCCGTCACTCTGCGGCGTGGTGCCACCTGCGGCAATGGTCGCGCCATCCTCGCGGGCGATGTCAAAATAGCTGACGACCTTGTCGTAGTGGACTTTGTGAATCAGTGGACCGACCTCCGTGTTGGGGTCCAGCGGGTGACCGACGCGGATATTGTTCACGCGTTTGATCAGCTTGGCTTCAAACTCTTCGCGCACGCTTTCCTGAATCAGCAAGCGCGAGGAAGAGGTGCAACGCTCCCCATTCAGCGAGTAGATCATGAAGACAGCAGCATCCAAAGCGCGGTCGAGGTCAGCGTCCTCGAACACGATGACGGGGTTCTTGCCGCCCAATTCGAAATGCACGCGCTTGAGGGTGTCGGCCCCTTGTTTCATGATCATCGAGCCGGTTTTGCTTTCACCGACAAAGGCGATGGCCTTAATATCTGGATGCTCGGTCAATGCGCGGCCCGCGTCTTCGCCCATGCCGTTGACGAGGTTCAGCACACCGTCAGGCAGGCCAGCATCGCGGCAAATTTCGGACAGCAGGCGCGCCGTCAGCGGCGAGAATTCGGCAGGTTTATGCACGACGGTACATCCGGCGGCGAGTGCGGGTGCAATCTTCCAAGTGGAGAGCATGAAGGGCGTGTTCCACGGGGTAATCACGCCGACGGGGCCAATCGGTTTGCGGCCCGTGATGTTCATGTGGTCAGGGGAAGGTAGGGATTTGCCGTCCTGCGCCCCAGGAGCCAGATCAGCGTAAAAGCGGAAGTTGGCAGCCCCGCGCAGCGCGGCCTTGGACATAAAACGCATGGCTTGGCCCGTGTCCCAACACTCGCACAGGGCGATTTCGTCAGCGCGTGCTTCAATGGCGTCTGCGATCTTGTGCAGCAGTGCTTTGCGCTCCTTGCCAGGCATTGCGGCCCATGCTGCAAAGGCTGCCTTGGCCGCCTTTGCAGCGCGGTCAATGTCTGATGCATCGCCGCGAGCCACATTTGCGATAAGGCTTTCATCCACGGGGGAGCGGGTCTCGAAGGTCTTGCTTCCCGCCTCATCCTTGCCGCCGATCAGGTTCTGGATGCCTGTCTTCTGAAACCGCTCCAGATAATCCGCAAGGCGGTTCAGGTTTTGGTCTAGTGTGCTCATGCCATATCCTCCGGCAGGTAATCGCGGATCGAGCTGGTCTTGCGGCTCAGACCCTCATCAATGTCGCGCATTTCCAGCGACAGCATAAAGGGGTGTGCGGCCATGTGGGCTGCGGTGAAATCGGTAGCTGCGGCGAATATCGCGTCCGTGGCGGCGGTCTTTGCCTCATCCGTGCGGCCTGCGCGCAGACGAACGTGAATGTCGATGAAGCCGTGGCGTGGATCGCCGTCTGCGATCACAACATGGGTGCAGGCAATAGCACGGACGCGGATGCCAGCGGGCGGAAAAACACCTGTCGCTGCCGCTGCGTCTTTGAGCACAACACAAAGCGCATGCATATCCAGCGCGCTTTCGAGATTTGGGGAATACTCCAATGTTATATGTGGCATATACCCTCCTGCTCCATATTACTTGCTTTGTTAACGAAAAATAGTAGTTGTGTCAATTCGCCAAGGGTGGCTCATAGTCGGGCTATGACAGATGATGATCCCCAAACTGCGCCGTCTTCAAGCCTGCGCCGCACAAATAGATCCTTGCCCATTGCGTTGCTGCGTGCGCGTGAGACGGTGATGGGCCCTGTGCGCGAGATGTTGTCGGACAGTCCCGTGAACGAGCAAAAGTGGCGCGTGCTGCGGGTCTTGGACGAGGGCGGTGCGCTGGACCAGAACACCATCGCGCAAAGGGCATGTTTGCTGCTGCCCAGTTTGACGCGCATTCTGAGTACCATGGAGGCAGACTGCCTCGTCTCGCGGCGCGCGGACAAAAGCGATCGCCGCCGCAGCATTGTGCGGATTGAGGCAGCGGGCCGCGCGATCTTGGAAGACCACGGCACGCAGGCGCGTGCGCTGGTGACCGATCTGCGGGCGAAATACGGTGAGGAGAAGTTCGAGCAACTGCTCGACATGCTTGAGGATTTGCAAGCTGTCGAGATCAAGCGCTAGTCGCTGCCGTCCTCAACATAGCTTTGCCGTGCGGGCCCGCGATATTTTACCGTGTACTTTTCGTCCACTTCCGTGCCGTCATACATGAAGGGCAGGACCCCTTTGCCCAAGGACGTGCCGCGCATTGCCTTTATGTCATCCTCTGATTTGGTCACGCGCTGTGACATACGGCGGCCCCACTGGGCAAGCATGCCGTAAAGGCGGTCAATCTCGGCTTGGTGTACATCGCCTTTGGCCAGATCATGAAATTCGTCAGGGTCGGTCTCGAGATCAAAAAGCATCGGGCGCATCCCGCCTTCTGCGTGCATCAATTTATAACGCCCGTCGAACACCATAAACAGGCGCGCATCGCGAGGCTCGAGCCCCAGCTTGGCGCACTGAGGTGTTGCGGAATAGTCATATTCGGAAATCACAAACTCGCGCCATTCGGGCGTCTCGCCACGTATCCATGGCATGAGGGAGCGCCCCTCAATAATGTGATCCGGAACTTTGGCCCCCGCCGCGTCGACAAAGGTCGCGGCCAAATCGATGCTCTCCACCAGTGCATCACAAACAGTTCCGCGCGCGGCATCCGCGCTGTTGCGGGGATCAAAGATGATCAGTGGCACCTTCACCGATTGCTCGTGAAACAGGTCCTTTTCGCCCAGCCAGTGATCACCCAGATAATCGCCATGATCGGAGGTCAGGACAATCATCGTGTCTTTGAGCGTGTCGGTTTCTTCAAGATGATCAAGAAGGCGGCCCAACTGATCATCGCATTGTTTGATCAGGCCCATATAGGCGGGGATCACCTTTTCGCGCACTTCTTCGCGCTGAAAGGCGCTGGCGACTTTGTTGCCTTGATACGCGCCATAAACGGGGTGTGGGTTTTCCAGTTCGACCTCGTGGCGCAAGGCAGGGGGGACATGCTGAGGTCCGAACATATCATGATAGGGGGCGGGTACGATGTAGGGCCAATGCGGCTTGATAAAGCTGACATGTGCGCACCAAGGCCCTTTTGTCTCTGCCATGAACTCTATGGTTTGCGACGTCAGCCACGGAGTCTCGCTGTCTTGCTCGCGGATGTTGGCGGGCTGGTCTGCGTTGCGAAACATCCACCCTGAGGCGATCTGCTCGTCCGTAACTCCAGCGTTGGCGTAGTCGGCCCACGGGTTCTCTCCGTCATACCCCTTGGATTTCAAGTACTCATTATAGGGGGAGCGTTTTTCATCGTAGTACCCGTCAGGACCATACGCCCAAAGCCCGTCATCACGCGCCCACGCGTCAAAGCCGCATTCGGCCTGCCGCGCGCCAATGGTACTGTCAGGTGCGAGGCCAAGGCGTTCCATGCCTTCGGCGTCTGCTTTCATATGGGTTTTCCCGAGGAGCCAACAGTCCATGCCTGCCTTGCGTAAATGATCGCCCAGTGTCTGTTCGCCCACCCGCAGGGGAAAGCCGTTCCATTGGGCGCCATGGCTGGAGGCATAACGGCCTGTGTAATAGCACATGCGGCTGGCACCGCAGATTGGCGATTGCACATAGGCGTTGGTAAATCGCACGCCCATAGCAGCGACGCGGTCAAAGTGAGGAGTTTTTAGATGGGGATGTCCTGCGCAGCTTAGGTAATCAAACCGCAGTTGATCGTACATGATGAAAAGAATGTTCATGGCAAGGTTCTCCCGTTTGGCGCATGTAACCACATCGCGCATCGGAGTTTCCAGCGTGAAAACGTGGCATCAATGCCGCAATCACATTCTCAGGGCGCGGCGCCGTTAAAACTTTCTTGGTTCGAATCGTATAGCGACAGTACAAAGAAGGCCGCTGTGGGGGCGGAATTGACAGGATTGTCCGATGTCTAAATGCGTCGCCGGCTCGGCTATTGCGCTCGTTCTCTCACTTTTGATGGTTGCCGGTCCAGTGGATGCAGGTCCGCGCGAAAAGCTGGGCTATGGACGTCTGCTGACCAACGATTTTTTGGGCGATGGCAAGGACCGTTGGCGCACGGGGTCTTGGACCACTTCGCGCGTGTGGGGGCCTGCATGGGCCGGACGAGCGCCTGATCGCTTTGGCGATCTCATTGAACTTCGACTTTCGGCAGAGATTATTGCGCCGCAGGATCTTGGGAACCCCGCGGCATCAGACCGACCTTATGCGGGGGCGATTTCCATTGGCGCGCATACACATTTTAATTTGCGAGGTTTCGAGACGGCCCTTGGTGCAGATATGGTTCTGACCGGTCCTGGGACAGGCTTGGGAAGTTTTCAGCGGGAATTGCACGATTTTCTTGGTATGGACCAGCCGTCGCGCACCCTCCTCGACGAGCAGATTCCAAACGGGATTCATCCCACGATTGTGGGTGAGATTGGTCGCGATCTGGCACTTACACCCAATCTGCGCTTGCGTCCTTTCCTTGAGGGGCGCGCGGGCGCCGAAACGATGCTGCGCGCAGGGTTTGATTTAACGTTTGGCATGGTAGGGCAGGGCGAGTTGTTGGTGCGTGAAGGGGTGACCGGCCAACGCTACCGCGTGGTCCAAAATGGGAATGTCACGGGTTTTTCATTCTTGCTGGGCGCGGATATCGCCCATGTTGCCGACAGCATCTATCTGCCGGAAGAGGACGGATATAACCTCACCGACACCCGCGACCGCGTGCGTGCGGGGGTGCATTGGCAGGGCAAACAAGCATCGGGCTTTTACGGTTTGACCTACTTGGGCGAAGAGTTTGAGGCCCAAACCGAAGGTCAGGTCGTTGGTTCCATCCGAATAAATCTCAGTTTCTAAGCGGGTCATTTCGCAACAGTCTTGCGTCAAACGCTTGTTTACCCTTCCCCGGTCAAAATAATCTTGTTAACGATTACATAATAAAAAAATAAACTGAGGCAGGCGAGTAGTAGATGGTAACGGGCTTTCGTGGCACGTTCGTAATTTCCTGGTCGCAAACAGAAATAGACGGGCTTGATGCTGCACCTGTGCAAGCGTTGAGTGTTGGGGCAGCATGGGCATGGCGTGGTGACGCTGTGCGTGTGGATGGGCCGTCTGATGTTTTGCAACTGGATGATGCGGACGGAGCAGAAAATTTGCGCAAACGCGCAGCACGCATGGTGCACCGGCTTGTGGGAACCGCATTGGAGCGGGAAGCGAGCCCGCGCACGTTGGACAAGAGCGGAGAGAACTCTCCGTTGATGGACAACAGTTTTGTCGTAACCGACGGTGGCAAAAGCTATAGCGTGACGTTGATCGAAGTGGGCGGTGGAACGCAGCCGTTGCTGATGTTCCTCAACGAGATGCCGCCGCGCAACTGCGATCTTTGGATCGTGCATCATACTCTTGGCACCGTCGCGGCGGAGACCTCAAGTGGTCAACAAAGCGGTGTTATTTGCTTCACCCCGGGCACGCGGATTCAAACCGGTGATGGCGTTCGCCTGATCGAAGATTTGCGCGAGGGCGACACAGTTCAGACAAAGGATAACGGCCTGCAGCCGCTGCGCTGGATTGGCCAGCGGCGAATGACGGGCGCGCGTCTCTTTGCGATGCCAAAGCTGCGGCCCATTCGCATCGCGGGTGGCGCGTTGGGTGTCGATCAACCTGATGACGATTTGTTGGTTTCGCCCGAGCACCGCATGCTGGTTAAAGGCAGCGTGGCACAGAGCCTTTTCAACACGTCGGAGGTTCTGGTCGCCGCAAAAGATCTCATCAACGGGACCACGATCACCGTGGACATGCAGGTGCGTGAAGTGACGTACATTCATGTTCTGCTGGACCAGCATCAAATTCTACTGGCGAACGGCTTGGAATCAGAAAGCTTCCACCCCGCCTCAGCGGCCTTTGCTTCGCTGGACCAGAAGGACCGCAAACGTTTGTTGGCGGAATACCCAGAGCTTGAATATGACCCGCACACCTATGGCAGCTTTGCGCGGCGCACCCTATCGCCTTCTGAAGCGGCCATTATGCGGCACGCGGCCTAAAGGCGCTGGGCGGCATTGTTTGCGGCCCGAAACTATTCTGCCTTGCGCGCTTCAATAAGGGCTTTGATGATACCCTTTGCTGTATCGCTGGCCCAATTGGCATCGCCGCGCAAACGCGCAACCTCGCGACCTTCTGGATCAATCAACACAGTGATCGGCAGGCCGAAAATGCCCATTTGGCTGGCCAGTGATTGCTTAGGGTCTTGGTGGCGGGGCAGATTGGTAATGCCGATGTCTTTGAAAAACTTGGAGATGCCCGCTGGAGAGTTGCGGCCTGTGGCGATTGTGAGAACCTCGAAGTCAGGTCCGCCCAGTTCGGTCTGTAGCTCCGACAGGTGCGGCATTTCCTTGCGGCACGGCGCGCACCATGTGGCCCAGAAATTCACCAGAACATATTTCCCGCGATAGTCCTCAAGCGACGCGCGACCTGCATCATCGGCCAATTCAAACGGCGCGTTAGATGTTGCTTTGGGAGTGCCATGCACTGCGAGTTTTTTCATATCTCCCGCGAGCATCGGAGAAATGATATCGGCATCGGAGGCCAGCGCGGGGTTTGCACCCGCCGTGAGGGCCGTATAGACGAGGGCAAGCAACAGTTTCTTCATGGGTCCCTCCGGGGAATTAGGCAAATGGCAGATAAAACTTCGAACAAAATGTGGGGCGGCCGTTTTGCCGCTGGTCCAGATGCGATCATGGAAGCAATTAACGCTTCGATCAGCTTTGACAAGCGGATGGCAGCCCAGGATATTGCCGGGTCTCGTGCCCATGCGGCGATGCTCGGCGCACAGGGTATAATCAAGACTAGCGATGCTGACGCCATTCGGGAAGGCCTGCTCACGGTCTTGTCAGAAATCGAGGGCGGAACGTTTCAATATTCGACTGCCCTAGAGGATATCCACATGAATGTGGAAGCGCGCCTGAAAGAAGTGATCGGCGAGCCCGCGGGGCGCTTGCACACGGGCCGTTCGCGCAACGATCAGGTGGCGACCGATTTCAAACTTTGGGTGCGCGATCAATTTGATGCAGCCGAGGGCGCGCTCCTCGCTCTTATTCAAGCGCTCCTCGCTCAGGCGGAGGCGGGTGCGGACTGGGTGATGCCCGGATTTACGCATCTTCAAACGGCACAACCTGTCACATGGGGTCATCACATGATGGCATATGTCGAGATGTTTGGCCGTGACCTCAGCCGCATGCGCGATGCACGCGCGCGGATGAACGAGTCGCCTCTGGGTGCTGCTGCCCTTGCGGGCACGTCCTTCCCGATTGACCGCGATATGACGGCCCAGGCGCTGGGCTTTGACCGGCCCTCAGCCAACAGCCTTGATGCGGTGAGTGACCGTGACTTTGCGCTGGAATTCCTCGGGGCTGCGAGCATCTGTGCCATGCATCTGAGCCGCTTTGCCGAAGAATTGGTGATCTGGTCATCCGCGCAATTCCGGTTCGTGACTTTGTCAGACCGCTTCTCCACCGGCTCCTCTATTATGCCGCAAAAGAAAAATCCTGATGCTGCCGAATTGATCCGTGCCAAGATTGGACGGATATTTGGCGCAAATGTCGCCTTGATGATGGTGATGAAGGGTCTGCCACTGGCCTATTCAAAGGACATGCAAGAAGACAAAGAGCAAGTTTTTGACGCCGCCGACAACCTCATGCTGGCCTTGGCTGCGATGGAGGGGATGGTGCGCGATATGAACGCCAACCGTCCCGAGCTTGCTGCGGCTGCGGGGAGCGGGTTCTCCACCGCGACTGATCTTGCCGATTGGCTGGTGCGGGTGCTGGGTCTGCCATTCCGTGACGCGCACCATATTACCGGCACACTCGTGGCGATGGCCGAGGCCCAGGGCTGTGATCTGCCCGACCTCACGCTGGAGCAGATGCAATCGGCCCATGCGGAGATTACGCAAAGTGTATTCACAGTGTTGGGGGTTGATAATTCGGTAAACTCGCGCACTTCATATGGTGGAACGGCGCCTACGCAAGTGCGCGCACAGATCGCCCGCTGGAAGGAGAATATGAAATGAGAAAGATGATCGTTCTGACCAGCCTGATGCTGGCCGCCTGTGGTGTAGACGGAGAGCCTGTGCAACCAACGGGCGGTGTGAGTGTCACGCTCAATGGCGAGGGTTTAGGTTTGGGAGCGAATGTCGATTTAAGAAAGGGCTCCGTGCAGCCAGGGATGGGACTATGAGGGTCATCGTTTTGATATGCGTTGCTGCGCTTGCCGCGTGTGGTCCCCCCGATACCAGCTCACCGCGCTGGGTTTCTCCAAACCAAGAGCCAAGCAATACAACGCCCGGAGTTAATGTGTCAGGGTCGGTCAATGTCGGCGCCATACGGCGCTACTAATGTCGATCTTGAGAATCATCTATCTGGCGCTGGCAATTTGGGGTGCCATTCACCCGATGTATTATTTCGTTCAGTGGTTTCAGGAAAATGGCTGGAACATCATGGCGATGGTGGATGCGTGGCATGTGAACGCAGCGAGCAGCGGGTTGGTTTGGGATCTGACGATTGCGGCCGTGACGTTGACCGTCTGGATCATCGCCGAGGTTGCCACGCGGCGGAACTGGGGCGCATTGGTCGCGATCCCTGCGACGTTTTGCATTGGGGTAAGCTGCGGCTTGCCGCTTTATCTGTTTCTAAGGTCGGCACCTGTCCGCTAGAGCAGCAATGAATTTAAGGGAAAAATAAAGAAATGGATCATTTCCTCTATCGGGATGGCGCGTTGTTTGCCGAAGATGTCCCCGTTGCTGAGATTGCGGCAGCGGTCGGGACGCCTTTTTATGTCTATTCCACAGCCACATTGCTGCGCCATTTTCGGGCGTTTGACGAGGCGCTGGAGGGGATGGATCATTTGGTTTGCTATGCCATGAAGGCCAATTCCAATCAGGCAGTTTTGCGCACGCTAGCGCAGGCTGGTGCGGGCATGGATGTGGTGAGCGAAGGTGAGTATCTGCGCGCCAAAGCTGCAGGTGTGTCGGGCGACAAAATTGTATTTTCCGGTGTGGGTAAGACCGAGCGGGAAATTCGAGTGGCGCTTGAGGGCGGCATCCGCCAGTTCAATGTCGAGAGCGAGCCTGAGATGGAAGTGCTCAACGCGGTGGCGCTGGAGTTGGGGAAAGTTGCGCCTATTACGGTGCGTGTGAACCCCGATGTGGATGCCAAGACTCACGCCAAAATCGCCACAGGAAAATCCGAGAACAAATTTGGTATTCCAATCGCGCGGGCGCGGGAAGTCTATGCGATGGCGGCAGCAATGCCGGGGCTGAGCGTGATCGGAATCGACGTTCACATAGGATCGCAGTTGACGGATCTGATGCCTTTCGAGCAGGCCTATTTGAAAGTAGCAGAGCTGACCGAGCAGCTACGGAGCGATGGCCATACGATCACGCGGCTTGATCTGGGTGGTGGCCTTGGCATCCCTTACGAGACCAGCAATGAAGCGCCGCCGCTGCCTGCGGACTACGGCGCGATGGTGCAGCGTACGTTGGGGCATCTGGGCTGTGAAATCGAGATTGAACCGGGCCGTTTGATTGCCGGCAACGCGGGCCTGATGGTGAGTAAGGTGATTTACGTCAAATCGGGGGAGGGGCGCGATTTCCTGATCCTTGACGGGGCGATGAATGACCTGATCCGCCCTGCGATGTATGAGGCCTATCACGATATTATCCCGGCGAATGAAGCGCCTGCAGGAACCGAAAAACAGCCCTATGACATTGTCGGGCCTGTTTGCGAATCTGGCGATACCTTTGCCAAGCAGCGCGACATGGTGCCGCTGGCAGCTGATGATCTGGTGGCGTTCCGGAGTGCCGGTGCTTACGGCGCGGTCATGTCCAGTGAGTATAATTCGCGCGCTCTGATCCCCGAGGTTTTGGTGCATGGCGATCAATTTGCGGTTATCCGCCCACGTCCTACCTTTGACGAAATGATAAATCGCGATACCATACCTGAATGGCTCGAGCCGCATCCCGCGACCTGAGCGCCGCCTTTGAGAGGTCACCATGGTTCAATTCACGCCCGATGATTTGAAACGGACACTGGATGGTTTGCGCCGTCCGCTGTGGTTGACACGGATCGGTATGCGGGCCGAAGGGCTGGTGCGCAGTCTTTGGCCTTTGCTCACGGTGCTGCTGCTCGCGCTGGCGGCGGCCATGATGGGGCTGCATGAAGTTCTGCGGATTGAAGCGATTTGGGCCTGTGTTGGCCTGACGGCAGGTGCTGCACTTTGGGCGCTTGTCTACGCCGCACGCCATTGGTCGTGGCCCTCGACCGCTGATGCGATGATGCGTCTTGACGGCAGCTTGGCCGGACGGCCGATTACGGCACTATTGGATGATCAGGCCATTGGCAGCGGTGATGACGCATCTGCGGCGGTTTGGCGCGCGCACAAGCGGCGCATGGCCGAACGCGCGGCGCAGGCCCAAGCAGTTCCCGCTGATCTACGTGTCTCGTCGCGCGACCCTTATGCTGTGCGCTACATGGCGGTTTTGGCGTTCGGGATCGCCGTGGTTTTTGGCTCGATCTGGCGTGTTGGCACGGTGGCCGAGATGGCCACGGGTGGCGCTGGGACGCTTGCAGCGGGACCGGTCTGGGAAGGCTGGGCAGAGCCGCCGCTTTATACAGGCAAACCAACGCTATATCTGAATGATCAGGCGGAAGGGGCGCTGGAACTGCCGGTGGGGACGATTGTGACCATGCGTTTGTATGGTGAGGTCGGTGCGCTAACGGTATCAGAAAGCGTGTCTGGCAATGCTCCGGAGGTGGACCCAGAAGCGCCGCCACAGATGGCGTTTGATTTTAAAGTGATCAAAGATGGTGCACTTGCCATTGAAGGCCCCGGCGCGCGGGCGTGGAACGTGACCGTGCGGGCAGATCAGGCACCCGAGATTGTGATCCTCGGTGCGCCAGAAGTGGCCGCCATGGGCGAGATGCGTCTGCCTTTCGCGGCGAAGGATGATTACGGCGTTGATGCGGGCGAGGCGCGGATCATGCTGGACCTGGCTTCTGTAGATCGCCGCTATGGTCTGATCGCCGAGCCTGACCCGCGTGCAGAAGTGATTGTGCCATTGCCGATGCCGATTGCGCGGGGGCGTACGGCGTTTGAGGAAAACCTCATTGATGATTTTTCCGAGCACCCTTGGGCGAACCTGCCCGTCACGGTTGCGATGACCGCACTTGATGCAGCAGAACAGCAGGCGCAGACCGCTCCGATGCAGATGACCCTTCCGGGTCGTCGCTTTTTCGACCCAACGGCCGCGGCCGTGATTGAGATGCGCCGCGATATTTTGTGGAGCCGGTCAAACGCAAAGCGTACCGCGCAAGTGTTGCGTGCCGTCAGCTATTTGCCAGAAGATGCCTTCCGCTCGGAAACTCTTGCGCTGCGTCTACGCAAGATGATCGGTCGTATCGAGACATATGCGCGATTTGGTCTGGACGCGGAAAACCAGAACCAGCTGGCGCAGGATATGTGGGACATGGCGCTGGAGCTGGAAGAGGGTGATCTTGAGGATGCGCGCGAGCGGATGAAGCGCGCGCAGGAGCGGCTTAACGAGGCGATGAAGAACGGCGCCACCGACGAGGAAATCGCCGAGCTTATGCAGGAATTGCGCCGCGCCACCGAGGACTTTATGCAACAATTGCAGCGTGAGCAGGCAGAGCAGCAGGATGGCGAACAGCAGCAGAGCCAGCAACAGCAAGGCGAAACCATGCAAATGACGCAGGACGACCTGCAACGCATGATGGACCGTATTCAAGAGCTGATGGAAGAAGGTCGCATGGCCGAAGCCGAGCAAGCGCTGCGCGAGTTGCAAGAGATGATGGAAAACATGCAGATGGCCGAGGGCCAGCAGGGACAAGGCAGTCAGTCTCCGGGTCAGCAGGCGATGGAGGGTCTCGCCGAGACATTGCGCGAGCAGCAAGGTCTGAGCGATCAGGCATTCCGCGATCTGCAAGAACAGTTCAACCCAAATGCCCAAGCTGGCGAAAACTCCCAGAACGAGGGCCGCAACGGTGGCCAAGGGCGCGGCGAAAGTCATGAAAACCAGCAGGGGCAAGGCGAAGGGGAGCAAGATCAGCAAAGCGGTGAGCAAGGCGGCGGTGGTGAACAGCGTGAGGGCGAAGGCCAAGCGCAGGGTCAAGGGCAAGAGCAAAATCTTGCAGAGCGCCAGCAACAACTTCGCGACGAACTGAGCCGTCAGGAAGGGCGCATGCCTGGTCAAGGCACACCGGAAGGCGATGCAGCGCGCGAAGCGCTCGATCGCGCGGGAGAAGCGATGGACCAAGCGGAGCAAAACCTGCGTGAGGGAGACCTGGCAGAGGCGATCGACAACCAGTCCCAAGCGATGGAGGCACTTCGCGATAGTATGCGCTCACTCGGGGAAGCGATGGCTGAGGAAGAACGCAACCAACAGGCGGGTCAGGGCCAGCAAGACGGCGATCGTCGTGCCGAAAACAGCGACCCTCTGGGGCGCAGACAAGGGAGCAACGGTGCCTCGGGAAGTGATGAGCAAGCAGACCTGAACGATGATGCCTACGGGCGCGCGCGGGAGTTGCTGGACGAAATCAGGCGCCGCTCAGGCGAGGCGGCGCGGCCAGAGGTTGAACGCGACTATCTCAACCGCTTGCTTGACCGTTTTTAATTTGAAAAGAGGTGCTTAGCTGCTGTCCGCGGCGGCTGAGTCCAATGACTTCAACATGCCTTGCACCTTGTTATCGAGCCAACTGCGACCTTTGTCTACCGCGCTAACATAGCTTTGCAGTGGCCCTTCAAGGGCTGGCACGGCTGCGGACAGCCGCGGTGCAAAGACATAGACAATCGCCAGAACGGCAAAGATCAAAAGCATGGTGGTAAAGCCTGTGCGAAACCCGCGGCGCTTGCGCTGATGGGTAGGGGCTTCAATCTCGGGGTCGAGATCTGCGGCATCGGCACCCGTGCGCGCAGAGCCGGAGCGCAGGGTCGAGTTAATCTCTTCAATATCGGGGAGCAGATCGCGCCGTGACCCGAGCGCCGCCGTGCTTTCCTTAGCGGCCGCATTGCCGCTTGCGGCTTGGGCTTCTGGGGCATCATTTCCGCGCAGACGTGCCATCCGGTCGCGTGCTTCACGGGCGCGGCGGTCTGCTTCTTCTTCATAAGAGCTGTCTTCAAGGTCCATGCCCAGATCAGGCTGGCTTTCCAATCCGTCGGATTGGCTGCTGCGCCGCGCTGCTTGCTCGGCTTCAGCCTCTTGGCGCAAAATATCGGCAACTGCAGGATCAAGCTGTTTACGTTCTGGCGCCGCTGCAGGGGGAGAAGGTGGCGGTGGTGGCGGAGCCGTTTCCTCATCTGGCGCAGGCGCTTCCTCAAGCTCTGGCTGCTCGGAGGGTGTGTGGTCGGGATGGTGCTGAAACCATGTTTGCCCGCAGTTCGAACACTGCACATCACGGCCTGCAACGGGCATAACGTCATCAGGCACTTCATACTGTGCATCGCAATTCGGACAGATTAGTCTCATGTTACGCCCCGAAACACCGGTCTTTGACCCGTTTACCACTCATTGACCCTACCCTAGAGTGTAAGGAACGGCGCGAAAAGTGTAATCTGATGCGATTGCCCTGTGGGTACGGATTGAAACCCAAGCGATGCTAAGGCACAACAGGCCAACCGAAGGGAACCTGCTAGTGATCGAGCTGGAAAATGTAGCGTATAGTTATGGTGGTGGGGAGCTGTTGTCTGACATCTCGCTCAAGCTCGCGCCGGGATCTTTCCACTTTCTGACCGGGCCATCGGGATCGGGAAAAACCACACTGATGAAGCTGTGCTATGGTGCGTTGCTGCCTACATCGGGGCAGGTCCGGTTGTTTGATGCAGATGTGCGCACGCTGTCCCGTGATGATGTCGCGCTTATGCGGCGTCGCGTGGGGGTCGTGCATCAGGACTGCAAATTTCTGGACCATCTGCCTGTCGCCGAGAATGTAGCGCTACCACTGCACGTCTCTGGCCGCAGTGCTGAGGCCGGTGGTGAGGACCTCGACGATTTGATGCATTGGGTGGGTCTGACGGAGCGAGCAGGTGCATTGCCGCCTGAGTTGTCAGGCGGGGAGCGTCAACGCGCGGCCCTTGCCCGTGCCGTGATTATGTCACCCGATGTCGTTTTGGCGGATGAGCCTACGGGCAATGTGGATTGGGATATGTCGCAACGCCTGCTACGCTTGTTGATCGAACTCAACCGCATGGGAAAAACCGTGCTGATCGCGACCCATGACCTGAGCCTGATCCGCGCCACCAAAGCGCATGTGCAAGCGCGTGTGCTGCGCATAGCAAACCGCCGGATTCAGCTTGCGGGAGCTGATTTGTGAGCCGGATGTTGGCAGCTCTGAAGGGTGCGCTGCACTCTGATACGCAGGCGGACCGCGTTGTTCCCTCCTCGGGTTTCACGGCTCAGCTTATCCTATTTGCGTCGGGGGCGATGGCGTTTCTGGCGGTATTTGCGTTGGCGCTGTCATTGGCTGCTGGGCGTTTGGCTGAGCAATGGGGCGAGGAACTGGCGCGCTCTGCCACGATCCGCATTGCCGCACCGGATGATCAGCAGCAAGCGCAAACCGATGCTGCTCTGCGCATCCTTGAGACAACGCGTGGCGTGGCGCAGGCGCGTGCGCTTAGCAATGAAGAGCAGGCCGCGCTGCTCGCGCCATGGTTTGGGACTGAGTTGGAGTTAGATACGCTCCCCGTCCCACGCCTTATCGAAGTGATTGAGACAGCCGAAGGAATGGACGCAGCGGGCCTTCGTCTGCGCCTTGCGGCTGAAGTGCCCGCAGCAGTGTTGGATGATCATAGCAGGTGGCGCGCACCGCTTGTGAAAGCGGCCTCAAGGCTCAAGATGTTGGGTTGGGTTTCGATCACCCTGATTGCGGCTGTCACGGCTGCGATGGTCACCCTTGCCGCGAATGCGGCCCTTGCAGCCAACGCCCAAGTGATTGCAGTCCTGCGGCTCGTGGGGGCGGTTGATGACTATATTGCAAAGGCATTTATCCGGCGCTTTACCTTGCGCGCGCTGATTGGCGCCGTGGTTGGAATGGTCTTGGGGATGATAGCAGTGTTGCTCATGCCGAGTGGCGATGACGAGACAGCGAGTTTTTTGACGGGCATGGGTTTTCAGGGTGCGCACTGGCTTTACCCGCTGTTGATACCACCCTTGGCTGCTGGCGTTGCCTTCGTCGCGACCCGCATGGCCGCGCGGCGGACGTTGGAAGGACTTACATGAACATCCTGCAATGGATCCGCTCCATCATTTTTATCGTACAGGCGACTATTATGTTGCCGGTGATCGGCTTGCTTTGGGCACCTTGGGCTATGGTCTCGAAGCGCGGTGCCTATGCGGGGTGTCGGGCCTACGCGCGTTGGGTGATCTGGACAGCATCATGGATGATCAATCTGCGGTGCGAAGTGCGCGGAACCCCACCCGACATGGCCGCATTGGTTCCTGCCAAGCATCAGTCGTTCCTTGATATCTTGCTCATCTTCAATGCGCTGCCCGCTGCAAAATTTGTCATGAAGAACCAGCTGCGCTGGTCGCCAGTTTTGGGACAATATACCGCAAAGATGGAAATGGTTTTTGTGGACCGTGGAAAGCGTGGTGCGGCCATTGCAAAGATGCTTGCCGATGTGGATGCGGGACAACGTGAGCCGGGCCAATTGGTGATCTACCCTCAAGGGACCCGCTCACTGCCGGGGGCAAAGATGCCCTACAAGGTGGGGACAGCGATTTTGTACGAGCAGCTGAACCAGCCATGTTATCCGGTTGCGACCAATGCGGGGGTCTTCTGGCCCCGTCGTGGATTATACCGCCGTCCGGGCGTGGCGGTTGTTGATTTTCTGCCACCGATTGCACCGGGCATGCCGCGTCAGGAATTTGTTGTGGAGCTGGAAAACCGGATTGAAGCGGCGTCAGATGCGCTGTTGAAAGAGACAGGTTTCGATCACCTTTATGGATAAGATTGAAGCTATAGCAGCGCTTGAGGCGCTTTACGGGACACCTGGTGCGGCAGCCTTGCGCAAAGTGTCGGATCATCTGACCCCTCTGTACCGCAAGTGGATTATGGCCTCGCGGCTGTGTATGGTGAGTACCGTCGGGCCTGATGGGACGGATGGTAGCCCGCGCGGTGATGATGGTCCGGTGGTGCTTGAACTTGATCCAACGCGTCTGGCGCTTCCCGATTGGCGGGGCAATCAGCGGTTGGACACCTTGCGCAATATCGTCAACGACGGGCGGATATCGCTTATGTTTATGGTGAGTGGTTCGAACAATGTCGTGCGGGTGAATGGTATGGCATGGCTCACCGATGATGCTGATCTGCGGGCGCGTTTTGAAAAGCAGGGACAGCAGCCTGCAACAGTGATCATCATAGATATTGCCGAAGTTTACAGCCAATGCGCGCGCGCATTGATGCGGGCGCAGACATGGTCCGGAGAAGACCGCAGTGCGGGGCTTCCAACAGTTGGTGAGATATTGGCCGAAGTGAGTGAAGGAGCAGAGGGCGGTGCTGTGTATGATGCTGCTTGGGCGCCGCGCGCTGCCAAAACCATGTGGTGAAAAATCCTCCATGAGGATTTGAGGTCAGACCTTGCGGCAAAGCCTGACCTCTCCGCCAAAAGGCGTTTACATATGAATTGCGCCGTCGCCACAGGCGAGAGCCGCCTCACGCACAGCTTCCGAATAGGTCGGATGCGCGTGGCAGGTCATTGCGAGGTCTTGGGCCGATGCGCCGAATTCCATCGCAACACAGACCTCATGGATCAGATCACCCGCAGCGGGGCCAATGATGTGGCATCCAAGAATGCGGTCTGTTTCCTTGTCGGCTAGTAGCTTAACAAACCCCTCTCCCGCAAAATTCGCTTTTGCACGGGCATTGCCCATAAAGCTGAACTTGCCAACTTTGTAAGCGCGACCCGCAGCTTTAAGCGTTTCTTCGGTTTCCCCGACATTTGCGACTTCTGGATGGGTGTAGATCACACCTGGAATGACGGAGTAGTTCACATGGCCATGCTTGCCTGCGATCTGCTCGGCGGCGGCCATGCCTTCATCCTCGGCTTTGTGCGCGAGCATTGGCCCTTCGATGACGTCACCGATGGCGTAGATGCCTTTGACGGAGGTTTCCCAATGATCGTTGACCTGAATCTGCCCGCGGTCCGTCATAACAATGTTCAGCGCATCAAGGCCAAGGCCTTCGACAAAGGGGCGGCGCCCCGTGGCCAGCAGCACAGTGTCCGCATCAAGCACATGCTCGCTGTCGTCCTTGCGCAACTTGTAGGTCACTTTCGCCTTTGATTTGTTGCTCTCGGTACCCTGCACCGCAGCGCCCATGATGAATTTAAGACCCTGTTTTTTCAGCATTCTCTGGAATTGTTTGCTGATCTCTGCATCCATTCCGGGGGTGATGTGATCGAGGAATTCAACAACGGTTACGTCCGAGCCGAGCCGCGCATAGACAGAGCCAAGTTCAAGCCCGATAACGCCTGCGCCGATAACGACCATCTTTTTGGGTACTTTGCCCAACTCCAGCGCGCCAGTAGAGCTCACGACGACCTTTTCGTCGACCTCGACGCCCTTAAGGGGCGCAGGTTCTGATCCTGATGCGATGATGATGTTTTTGGCCTCGTGCACGTCATCGCCGACTTTGACTTTGCCAGCTTCCGGTATGGTGGCCCAGCCTTTGATCCAGTCCACTTTGTTCTTTTTAAAGAGAAATTCGATGCCTTTGGTATTGGTGTCGATGGTGGATTGCTTGTACTTTTGCATCTGGGGCCAGTCGACAGAGGGTGACTTCCCCTTGAGGCCCATCTCGGCAAAATTATGCTCGGCTTCATGCAGCATATGGCTTGCATGGAGCAGCGCTTTTGAAGGGATGCAGCCCACGTTGAGGCATGTGCCGCCGAGGGTGTCACGCCCTTCCACACAGGCTGTTTTCAGGCCGAGTTGCGCGCAACGGATTGCGGCTACATAGCCGCCGGGGCCTGATCCGATAATGATGACATCATAGCTCGACATGGTGTTCTCCTTGGTCAAATTGGGAGGGTGCGGGGTGTACACCTGCGGTACACCCCCTGTGCACCGGAGTGGCAGAGGCGGGGCTCAAATGAGGGCCGCGATGAGAATGAGAAAGGTTGCGAAAAATCCGATTATCCAGATGATCGAGCGCGCCGGAGACCAGCCAAACGTATAGGCCGGTACGTAGAGGATGCGCGCGGCGAGGTAGACCCATGCGCAAACGGCGGTGAAGCCCGTATTCTGGCCGGACATCTGGGTGACGCCGACTGCGATGGCGAACAATATCAGACCTTCAAAATGGTTCTCGAATGCGCGGCCCATTCGTGCTGTGCGGTCAGACATCTGACGGTTCGGTTCACGGTCGCGGGCGGACATGAGATAGCCGCTGCCGACCTGGAGATTGGCGGGGACCGAATAAAGCGCGAACTGCACGAATTGCAGTATAGCAGCGAGGGTGAGGGCGGTAAGCTCGGGCGTCATTATGCAGTCTCGATGAAAAAGTGACTGGCGTGGGTCACAGTGGAATTATCGTCCGAGCTGAGCGCGTTGGACCGGGTGATCCATTGCTCTGCACGGGGACGGTCATTGACGGAAAGCAGGGCGAAGGCGTGCGTGGTGCTGTCTGCATCGCGCCAGATTTGCAGCACACCAAGGCCCGCATCACGGCGCGCTTCGTCGTCGGCGGTGAATGCGGTTTGCCACGCGGTGAAATCGGTGACCTCAAAGTGGGCAATAAGCTGCATCGTATGTGTCTCCTCCGGTGCTTCGCGCGCACCTTTCTAACGTGTTAGCGAAAGCCGTCGGCCTGTCGCGAGCAATGTGCCGCAAGCCGTCCATACATCGCCTTGCTGTATAAATATATCGGCGGCACCGACGCAGGTGGTTTTGCCGATCTGCTTTGCCTGACCAACGGCACGAATGCGGGGCCCACGCGCCTGACCCAGCATTTTGATGGTAAAATCCATCGTCGACATCGCGTCACCTTTTGGCAAGGTCGATGTTACCGATAGCATTGCAGCCATATCACCCAAAGCACCTACTGAACTGGCGGCGAAAGCCCCTGACGGGGCCTCGAAAGGCGGCGTCAGCGGCGCTTCAAGTGTAACGCTGCCCTCGTTTGCAGAAATAACCTCAACCTGTAGCGCTGCCGCAAAGGGCATTGCGCCAAGGTATTGGGCCATAAGGGCTGCAAGTTCAGCGTCGGCGCTCATTCTTAGAGGTCCATCAAGAGACGACGGGGATCCTCAAGCGCTTCCTTCACGCGCACGAGGAACGTCACGGCTCCTTTGCCGTCTACGATGCGGTGGTCGTAGCTGAGGGCGAGATACATCATTGGGCGGATCACAACTTCTCCGCCAATTGCCATGGGGCGGTCCTGAATTTTGTGCATGCCGAGGATGCCGGACTGTGGTGGGTTCAGGATCGGTGAGGACATGAGCGAGCCGTAGACGCCGCCGTTGGAGATCGTGAAGGTACCGCCTTGCATATCGGCCATGCTCAGCTTGCCGTCACGTGCGCGTGCGCCTTTCTCGGCGATGGCTTTTTCGATCTCGGCAAAGCCCATTGCGTCCGCATCACGGATCACAGGCACAACAAGGCCCGTGGGCGTGCCAGCGGCGATGCCCATGTGGACAAAGTTCTTGTAGACCACATCGGTGCCGTCGATCTCGGCGTTCACTTCGGGCACTTCGCGCAGGGCATGCACGCAAGCCTTGGTGAAGAAGGACATGAAGCCCAATTTGACGCCGTGTTTCTTGAGGAAGAGGTCTTTGTACTCGTTGCGCAGCGCCATCACCTCGGTCATGTCGACCTCGTTATAGGTGGTGAGCATCGCGGCGGTGTTCTGGCTTTCCTTCAGGCGGCGCGCGATGGTTTGGCGCAGGCGGGTCATTTTCACGCGCTCTTCACGGCTCGCATCGTCTGCACTGGAGGGTGCACGCGGGGCTGCTGCTGCTGGAGCGGGAGCTGATTTGGCGGTGGCCAGCGCTTTTGCGACGTCGTCTTTCATCACGCGGCCATCGCGGCCGGAGCCCGTGACTTGATCGCGGTTCATGCCTGCTTCGGCCATGGCTTTCTTGGCGGAGGGGGCGTCTTCTACATCCTTACCGCCTGCTGCCTTTTGTGGGGCAGGCGCGGGGGCCGTCTCAGACGCTGGTGCGGCCGCGGCGGCCCCTGATCCGGATGAGATTACCGCAAGCTTGGCTTTTGCATCCACAGTATCGCCCTCGGCGGCAATGATCTCGGTCAATGTGCCAGCGGCGGGGCTGGGCACTTCAACAGAGACTTTGTCGGTCTCCAACTCGCACAGCATCTCGTCCTGCGCGACAGTATCGCCGACTTTCTTGAACCAAGTGCTGACAGTGGCTTCGGTCACGGACTCGCCAAGTGTGGGGACCATAACATCCACTGCTTTGCCGGAGGCTGGAGCAGCCGCTGGGGCATCATTTCCTGCGGCGGCTTCTTTTGCCTTGGGCGCGGCTGTGGAGCCTGCATCGCCTTCGGATACCATGGCAAGAAGAGCGTCAACGCCAACAGTTTCACCTTCGGTAGCAACAATCTCGGACAAGGTGCCGGCAACGGGGCTTGGCACTTCGACGGTAACTTTGTCTGTCTCCAGCTCGCAGAGCATCTCGTCGACAGCGACGGTATCACCTGCCTTCTTGAACCATGTGGCCACGGTGGCTTCGGTAACGGATTCGCCTAAGGTGGGGACGCGGACTTCGCTTGGCATGATCAGGATCCTTTAACGGTAAGCGCGTCGTTCACGAGCGCTGATTGTTGTGCTTTGTGTTGTGAGGCGAGGCCGGTTGCAGGCGATGCTGCGGTAGCGCGGCCAGCGTAATCGGGACGGGTGTGCTTGGCTTTGATGCGGCCAAGAACCCATTCGAGGTTTGGCTCGATGAACGTCCATGCGCCTTGGTTCTTGGGCTCTTCCTGACACCAGACCATCTCGGCGTTTTTGAAGCGCTCCAGCTCTTTGACCGCCGATTGGGCGGGAAAGGGGTAGAACTGCTCGAACCGCAAGATATAGACATCATCTATGCCGCGCGTGTCACGCTCTTCGAGCAGGTCATAGTAGACTTTGCCCGAGCACATCACCACGCGCTTGATCTTGTCATCAGCCACCAGTTTAGTCTCGGAATTGCCCTGCTGGGCATCATCCCACAGCACGCGGTGGAAGCTGCTGCCTGTGGTGAATTCCTCGGCCTTGCTGACGGCCATTTTGTGGCGCAGCAGGGATTTGGGTGTCATCAACATCAGCGGTTTGCGGTAGCTGCGGTGCAACTGGCGGCGCAAGATGTGGAAGTAGTTGGCGGGTGTGGTGCAGTTTGCCACGATCCAGTTGTCGCCGCCGCACATGGTCAAGAAACGCTCAAGACGTGCAGAGGAGTGCTCGGGGCCTTGGCCCTCATAGCCGTGGGGCATGAGGCAGACGAGGCCGGACATGCGCAACCATTTGCTCTCGCCCGAGGAGATAAACTGGTCGAACATGATCTGCGCGCCGTTGGCGAAATCGCCGAATTGGGCTTCCCAGAGCGTTAGGGCATTCGGCTCTGCCAGTGAGTAGCCATACTCAAAACCCAGTACCGCATATTCAGAGAGCATCGAGTCGATTACTTCGTATTCGGCCTGCCCCTTGCGGATGTTGTTGAGGGGGTAATAGCGGTCTTCAGTTTCCTGATTGATCAGGGCCGAGTGGCGCTGGGAGAAGGTGCCGCGCGTGCTGTCCTGACCTGCAAGGCGGACCTTATAGCCTTCGGTCAGCAGAGAGCCGAACGCGAGCGCTTCTGCGGTGGCCCAATCAAAGCCATCGCCGTTGTCCATCATTTTGGCCTTGGCGTCCATCAGACGGGCGACGGTTTTGTGGACGGGAAAGCCATCGGGTATAGTACTGATCGCTTTGCCAACGTCAGCCATCGTCTCGGGCGCCATTGCGGTTTCGCCGCGCTGGTATTGTTCGCCGCGCTTGTCCAGATGGGACCATTTGCCATCCAGCCAGTCGGCCTTGTTAGGGCGATATTCTTTGCCAGCCTCGAACTCGGCGTTCATTTTGGCCTGAAACTGGGCTTTCATATCCTCAATCTCGCCCTCGGGGATCAGGCCGTCCTTGACCAAACGGTCGGTATAGAGCGTGAGGGTCGTTTTCTGTTTTTTGATCTTTTTGTACATGACCGGGTTTGTGAACATCGGTTCATCCCCCTCGTTATGGCCAAAGCGACGGTAGCAGATGATGTCGAGCACCACGTCTTTGTGGAACTTCTGGCGGAACTCTGTCGCAACGCGCGCCGCGTGCACAACGGCTTCTGGATCATCGCCGTTGACGTGGAAAATCGGTGCTTCAACCACCAGCGCGTTGTCAGTGGGATAAGGGGAGGACCGCGAAAAGTGGGGGGCGGTTGTGAAACCGATCTGGTTGTTGACCACGATGTGCATGGTGCCGCCCGTTTTATGACCACGCAGGCCAGACAGGGCAAAACACTCTGCGACCACGCCTTGACCCGCAAATGCCGCATCGCCGTGCAGCAAAATAGGCATAACGGTACTGCGGTCCTTGTCGCCCATCTGGTCTTGCTTCGCGCGGACCTTGCCGATGACGACGGGGTTCACGGCCTCAAGATGGCTTGGGTTGGCGGTGAGCGACAGGTGCACGGTGTTGCCGTCAAACTCACGATCGCTGGACGCGCCGAGGTGATATTTCACATCGCCTGAACCATCCACGTCTTCAGGTTTCGAGCTGCCACCCTGAAATTCGTTAAAGATCGCGGGGTAGGGTTTCATCATCACATTGGCCAGCACTGACAGGCGGCCGCGGTGGGGCATGCCGATGACGATGTCGCGTACGCCCAGACTACCACCGCGCTTGATGATCTGCTCCATCGCAGGGATCAGGCTTTCGCCGCCATCAAGTCCGAAACGCTTGGTGCCCATGTATTTGACGTGGAGGAATTTCTCGAAACCTTCCGCCTCGACCAGCTTGTTCAGGATCGCTTTGCGGCCCTGCTTGGTGAACTGGATTTCCTTGCCGTAGCCCTCAATCCGCTCTTTGAGCCATGCGGCCTCTTCAGGGTTGGAGATGTGCATGTATTGCAGCGCGAACGTGCCGCAGTAGGTGGCTTTGAGGATATCCGTGATCTGGCGCATGGTTGCGATTTGCAGGCCCAGCACGTTATCGATGAAAATCGGGCGGTCCATATCGGATTCTTTGAACCCGTAGGAGGCGGCGTCAAGCTCGGGGTGGTTGTTGATTTCACGCATGCCCAGCGGGTCAAGATCGGCAGCAAGGTGGCCACGGATGCGGAAGGCGCGGATAATCATCAGCGCACGGATGCTGTCGAGCACGGCACGTTGGATCTGGTCGTCGGTAATCTCGACACCTTTGGCGGCCGCTTTCTCTGCGATCTTGCCGCCTGCTGCCTTTGCCTCTACCGGCCATTCGCCGGTGAGCGCGTTGGTCAGATCATCGGTGGGCGTGGGGGGCCAATCGGTGCGCGCCCATGACGGGCCAGTGGCCTCGGCCTTGACGTCATTGCGATCATCGCCAAGCGCTTTGAAGAACTCCTGCCAGCTCTCGTCGACCGCATTCGGGTCGTTGGCATAACGGGC